>CAZPAO010000019.1:38360-40687 GCA_964584665.1 uncultured Gammaproteobacteria bacterium | reverse complement strand
CCATGGGGTTCTCGAACTGCACCGGTTTGATGCCGACGTTGGGCTGTGCGCTCATCTCTGCTACCTCTGTGCTACCCGCCGGCCTGGGCCGCCGGGCTGGAAAATCAACGAGTTGGACATTATACCGCCGGGGCGGGAACCGCCCCAAACCGCCGGAAATCAGCTACTTAAGGTCGCTGATCTCCGTACGGACATCGATGAGCTCAGGGAAGAAGGTCAGACTCAAGGCCTTCTCCAGGAACTTCACCCCCGAGGAACCGCCGGTGCCCTTCTTGTGTCCGATGATGCGTTCCACGGTCTTCATGTGGCGGAAGCGCCAGAGCTGGAAATACTCCTCCACGTCCACGAGCTTCTCGCACATCTCGTAGGCGTCCCACCATTCACGGGTGCCTTCGTAGATCAGCTTGAACACGGCAGTCACACCCGGATGCCGCTCGTAGGGCTGGGACCAGTCCCGCTCCACCCGCTCCGCCGGCACGGGCAGCCCGCGACGCTTCAGGTAACGCAGGAACTCGTCGTAGAGGCTGGGGCGGTTCAGGAGTTCCGTCAGCAGCGCGTGCACCTTGGGGTCGTAACGGAACACGTCCACCAGCTCCGCTCCCTTGTTGCCCAGCATGAACTCCAGGGCCCGGTACTGGTGGGACTGGAAACCGGAAGCCGCTCCCAGGGCCGAGCGGAACTGCGCGTACTCGGTGGGGGTGAGGGTCTCCAGCACCGCCCACTGGTTGAAGAGCTGCATCTGGATCTGCTTCACCCGCGAGAGGATCTTGAAGCAGGATTCCAATTCGTCCTTCTGGATGTGGCGGATGGCCGCGTCCAGCTCATGCAGCACCAGCTTGATCCAGAGCTCGGAGGTCTGGTGCTGGATGATGAACAGCATCTCGTCGTGGTGGACCGGCCGGGTGATGGGCTGCTGGGCGGCGAACAGCACGTCCAGCTTGAGGTAGCCGGAATAGGTCTCCTGGGGCTTCAGGTCCCGGTGGATGCCCTGTTCCAGGTCGCGTTTGTTGCCGCTCATGCTGTCCCCGGGCCGCCAGGGCCGCCGTAATCCGGCCATTCTACCCGACCCCCACCCTGGGGCCCCTTGCGCCGGGCGGGCCTGCCGGGAGGCTCATGTATAATTGCCGCCCGCCCGGCCCCATGCCGGGCGCTATCTATATAAGCACTCCCCGCCGGCGGGCCTGCAGGACCCCTTAAAGGTCCCATAAGAGCCCGGGCGGCTTTCCAGGAGCAAGAAGCCTTGAAGACCGCCGCCACGTTCGAGATCAAGTACCAGCAGTATCTCGACCACGAAGCCAAGCTCGTGCAGAAAGAGCTGCCCAAGTTCGCCAAGGACAAGGACGAACTCCTGAAGATGTACCGTGCGATGACCTTCGTGCGGGTCTTCGACACCAAGGCCATCGCCCTGCAGCGCACCGGCCAGCTCGGCACCTACGCCTCCTGCCTCGGCCACGAAGCCACCCACGTGGGCATCGGCGCCGCCATGCGGCAGGAAGACGCCTTCTTCCCCATGTACCGCGAGTACGGCGCCCAGTTCTACCGCGGCGTGCAGCCCCACGAGGTGCTGCTGTTCTGGGGCGGCGACGAGCGCGGCAACAACTTCTCGGGCCCCAAGCATGACTTCGCCTGGTGCGTGCCCATCGCGACGCAATATCACCACGCGGCCGGCGCCGCGACCGCCTTCAAGCTGCGCAAGGAGAAGCGCGCGGCCGTGACCGTGATCGGCGACGGCGGTACCTCCCAGGGTGACTACTACGAAGCCATCAACTGCGCCGGCGCCTGGCAGCTGCCGGTGGTGTTCGTGGTCTGCAACAACAAGTGGGCCATCTCCGTGCCCCTCTCCGCCCAGACCGCCTGCGAGACCCTCGCTCAGAAAGCCATCGCCGGCGGCATCGAGGGCATCCAGGTGGACGGCAACGACATCATCGCCGTGCGCGACGTGATGGATAAGGCGCTGGAGAAGGCGCGCTCCGGCAAGGGCCCGACCCTGGTGGAAGCCCTCACCTACCGCCTCCACGACCACACCACGGCGGACGATGCGACCCGCTATCGCCCCAAGGGCGAGGTGGAGGGAGAGTGGAAGAAGGAACCCTTGCTCCGCATCCGCAAGTACCTCATGGATACTGGCGCCTGGGACCAGAAGCAGGAAGAGGCCCTGCTGGCGGAGTGCGCCGAGCGCGTCGACGCCGAGGTCAAGCTTTATAAGGATACCGGCAAGCCGCCGGTGGAGAGCATGTTCGACCATATGTTCGGCAACATGCCGGAGGGCCTCATCGCCCAGCGCGATGAAGCGGTCGAGGAGGGCTCCCACCATGGCTAAGGTCACG
>CAZPAO010000019.1:36028-38260 GCA_964584665.1 uncultured Gammaproteobacteria bacterium | reverse complement strand
ATCGCCCAGCGCGATGAAGCGGTCGAGGAGGGCTCCCACCATGGCTAAGGTCACGATGGTCGAAGCCATCACCATGGCGATGGCGCATGAGATGGAGCGCGACCCCTCGGTGGTCGTGCTGGGCGAGGACGTGGGCCTGAACGGCGGCGTGTTCCGTGCCACCGCCGGCCTGCAGCAGCGCTTCGGCAAGGAGCGGGTGATGGACACCCCGCTGGCCGAGGCCCTCATCGCCGGCATCTCCATCGGCATGGCGACCCAGGGCATGAAGCCCATCGCCGAGATCCAGTTCTCCGGCTTCATCTATCCCGCCGTGGACCAGATGATCAACCACGCCGGCCGCCTGCGCACCCGCACCCGCGGCCGCCTGCACGTGCCCATGGTGCTGCGCGCGCCTTCGGGCGGCGGCATCCATGCGCCGGAGCACCATTCCGAGAGCAACGAGGCGATGTTCGCGCACATGCCGGGCATCCGCACCGTGATGCCCTCCTCCCCGTCCCGCGCCTATGGCCTCCTGCTCGCCGCCATCCGCGACCCGGATCCGGTGGTGTTCCTGGAGCCGACGCGCCTGTACCGCCTGAACAAGGCGGAAGTGGAAGACGACGGCAAGGCCCTGCCGCTGGACACCTGCTTCGTGCTGCGCGAGGGCGAGGACGTGACGCTCGTGTCCTGGGGCGCCATGGTCCACGAGACCCTGCAGGCCGCCGCCAAGCTGGGCGAGGAAGGGGTGAGCTGCGACGTGATCGACCTCGCCACCGTCGCGCCCATCGACTTCGGCACCATCCTGGAATCCGTGGAGAAGACCGGCCGCCTGGTCATCGTCCACGAGGCGCCGCGCAACTGCGGCGTCGGCGCCGAGATCGCGGCCACCGTGGCCGAGAAGGCCATCTACTCCCTGAAGGCGCCCATCGGGCGCGTCACGGGTTATGACATACCGATGCCGCTCTTCAAGCTGGAGCATGATTACATGCCGAGCGTGGACCGCGTCCTCAAGGGCATCCGCAAGGTGCTGGAGGCTTAATCGATGAAGACGTTCAACCTCCCGGACTTGGGCGAAGGCCTGCAGGAAGCCGAGATCGTCAGCTGGCACGTGAAGGAAGGTGACACCGTCAAGGTGGACCAGCCGCTGCTGTCAGTAGAGACGGCGAAAGCCGTGGTCGACGTGCCCTCCCCCTGGAGCGGCAAGATCGCGAAGCTCCACGGCAAGGCCGGTGACATCATCCCCACCCATTCCGCTCTGGTGGACTTCGACATCGCCGGTGACGGCGCTGCTCCGGCCAAGAAGGAAGAAGCGGCGGCCCAGAAGGCCGCGCCGGACGCCAAGAAGACCACGCCCATCGCCGAGGACAGCGGCACCGTGGTAGGCAACGTCCCCACCAGCAACGCGGTGGTGGCCGAGACCGCCATCATCCGCAAGAAACAGAAGCAGGAGCCGGTGCGCGTGAAGGCGCTGCCCTCCGTGCGCATCAAGGCCAAGGAGCTGGGCGTGGACCTCGCCGGCGTGCAGGCCACCGGCAAGAACGACACCGTGACGCTGGACGACGTGCGGCGCGCCCAGGGCGGCGCGTCTGCCCCCTCCGCGCCCGCGGCACGCTGGGATGTGCCGGCGAAGCGCACCGACGTGAAGTACGGCGTCGCCGAGCCCCTGCGCGGCCCGCGCCGCGCCATGCACGCCAGCATGACCAAGTCCCGCAGCGAAGTGGCGGAGTGCACGCTCTTCGACGATGCGGACATCCACGGCTGGATGCCGGGCCAGGACATCACCGTGCGCATCGTGCGCGCCATCGTCGCCGGCTGCCGCGCCGAGCCCGAGCTCAACGCCTGGTACGACGGCGAGAAGCTGGAGCGCACCATCCACGAGCGCGTGGACCTCGCCATGGCGGTGGACACGCCGGACGGGCTGATCGTGCCAATCCTGCGCCGCGTGGAGAGCAAGAACGCCCAGCAGCTGCGCGACGACCTGAACCGCATCAAGGAAGCCACCCGCAACCGTAGCGTGTCGCCCGCCGACATGAAGGATCCCACCATCACCCTGTCGAACTTCGGCATGATGGCCGGCCGCTACGCCACCCCGGTGGTAGTGCCGCCGCAGGTGGCGATCCTCGGCACCGGCGGCCTGCGCTTCGACGTGGTGCCGGTCATGGGCGGCATCGAGGTGCACAAGCGCATACCCTTATCCATCACCTTCGACCACCGCTGCATCACCGGCGGCACCGCCTGCCGCTGGCTGGCGGC
>CAZPAO010000019.1:0-35928 GCA_964584665.1 uncultured Gammaproteobacteria bacterium | reverse complement strand
TCACCTTCGACCACCGCTGCATCACCGGCGGCACCGCCTGCCGCTGGCTGGCGGCGGTCATCAAGGACCTGGAAAAGGCGCAATGACGCCTTTATGACGCGAAACGGCAGACGGCGACCCCCTGGTCGCCGTTTGCATATCCATCGCAGTAAAATAGCCCCTTCAACCTCCATCGCCTAAGGCCAAGAACGCCATGCCGCAACGGAAATCGCCCCCGAAGGATAAGCACCTGGAGAAGGTGATCGCCCTCGCCAAGAAGCATTCCGCCGCGGCCGACCTCGAGAGGTTCATCCTCTCCTACTACTCGGACATCGCCGAGGAGGACATCCTCGCCAAGTCCCCCGAGGACCTTTACGGCGCGGTCCTCAGCCACTGGGAGTTCGGCGCCAAGCGCCTGCCGGGCGAGACCAAGGTGCGGGTCTACAACCCTAACCCGAAGAAGGACGGCTGGAAGAGCCCCCACACCATCATCGAGATGGTGAACGACGACATGCCCTTCCTGGTGGACACCACCACCATGACCCTGAGCCGCATCGGCGTCGGCATCCACCTCACCGTGCACCCCATCTACCACGTGCAGCGCGATGCGCGCGGCAACCTCACCCGCGTGGACGGCGAGCGCGGCGAGGGCATGACCACCGAATCCTGGATGCACATCGAGGTGGACAGCCAGGCCGGCGCTGAGACCCTCGCCAAGCTGGAAGCGGCGCTGCAGAGCGCCATGCGCGACGTGCGCGCCACCATCGGCGACTGGCACGCGATGCGGGACAAGCTCAAGGACGTGCAGGCCGCGGTGCAGGCGCACCGCAGCGTGCTGGGCGATGCCCAGGTGGACGAAGGCCTGAAGTTCCTGGCCTGGCTCGGCGACAACCACTTCACCTTCCTCGGCGTGCGCGAGTACGTGCTCGGCGAGGAGAACGGCGAGGAAGTGCTGAAGCTGGTGCCGAACTCCGGCCTCGGCATCCTGCGCGACAGCAACACCAAGGTCTCCCAGAGCTTCCTGGTGCTGCCGAAGGACGTGCGCAAGCGCGCCCGCACGAAAGAATTCATGATCGTCACCAAGGCCAACTCCCAGGCTACGGTGCACCGTCCCGGCTACCTCGACTACGTGGGCGTGAAGCGCTTCGGCGCCGACGGCCAGGTCACCGGCGAGTGGCGCTTCCTCGGGCTCTTCACCACCAGCGCCTACAACACCAGCCCGCGCGACATCCCCGTGCTGCGGGAGAAGGTCGCCGAGGTGACGCGCCGCTCCGAGCTGCCTGCCTCCAGCCACGACGGCAAGGCGCTCATGCACATCCTGGAGACGCTGCCGCGGGACGAGCTGTTCCAGAGCACCACCGACGAGCTGTACGAGACCGCCATGGGCGTGGTGCAGCTGCAGGAGCGCCAGCGCGTCAAGCTGTTCGTGCGCCGCGACAGCTTCGGCCGCTTCTTCTCCTGCCTCGTGTACGTGCCGCGCGAGCGCTACACCACCGCCGTGCGCCAGCGCATCGAGGCGGTGCTGTTCCAGGCCCTGAACGGCAAGAGCATCGAGCACACCGTGGCTTTGTCCGATTCGGCCCTGGCCCGCCTGCACATCATCGTGCGCACCACCCCCTGGCAGCTGCCCAAGTTCGAGCGCTCCGAGCTCGAGAAGGAGATCGTGCTGGCGGTGCGTTCCTGGCAGGACGAACTCAAGGACGCGCTGGTCAACAAGTGCGGTGAGGAGCACGGCCTCAAGCTCTTCGCCCGTTACGGCAACCACTTCCCCGCCGCCTACCAGGAGGACATCAAGCCCAACGCGGCGGTGTTCGACGTGGAGCAGGTGGACGCGCTCAACGCCAGCGAGGGCCTGCGCATGAGCCTGTACCGGCCGCTGTCCGCGCCGCCGGGCTACCTGCGCTTCAAGACCTTCCACCGCGAGCAGACCATCCCCATCTCCGATGCGCTGCCGATGCTGGAGCACATGGGCGTGCGCGTCATCAGCGAGCGCCCCTACGAGCTGGAACTGGCCGACGGCAGCCTGGTGTGGATCCAGGACTTCGAGCTGATCCGCCCGGGCGACCTGGACGTGGAAGCCGTCAAGGAAGCCTTCCAGGAGCAGTTCGCCCAGGTCTGGCGCGGCGAGGCGGAGAGCGACGGCTTCAACCGGCTGGTGCTGGGCGCGGCCTTAAGCTGGCGCCAGACCATGCTGCTGCGGGCTTACTGCAAGTACCTCTTGCAGACCGGCATCAGCTTCAGCCAGGCCTACATGGAACGGGCGCTCTACACGCACCCGGCCATCGCCGCCTCCCTGGTGCATCTCTTTGAGGCGCGCAACGACCCCAGCATGGGCACCCGGCGCGATGCGCTGGTGCAGCAGCACGCCACCGATATCGCCACGGCCCTGGAGCAGGTCTCCAGCCTGGACGACGACCGCATCCTGCGCCTGTTCCTCGGCGCCATCATGGCCACCTTACGCACCAACTACTTCCAGAAGGGAGCCGACGGCCGCCACAAGGCCCTCGTCTCCTTCAAGTTCGACCCTTCGCAGCTGGAACTGCCCCTGCCCAAGCCCATGTTCGAGATCTGGGTGTATTCGCCCCGGGTCGAGGGCGTGCACCTGCGCATGGGCAAGGTCGCCCGCGGCGGCCTGCGCTGGTCCGACCGGCGCGAGGACTTCCGCACGGAAGTGCTGGGCCTGGTGAAGGCGCAGAACGTCAAGAACACCGTGATCGTGCCGGTGGGCGCCAAGGGCGGCTTCTACGTGAAGCGCCCGCCCGCGGGCAATGACCGCGAGGCGGTCATGAAGGAAGGCATCGCCTGCTACCAGACCTTCCTGCGCGGCCTGCTCGACATCACCGACAACCTCAGCGGCACCAAGGTGGTGCCGCCGAAGGACGTGGTCCGCCACGACGAGGACGATCCTTATCTGGTGGTCGCCGCCGACAAGGGCACCGCCACCTTCTCCGACATCGCCAACGGCATCTCGGCCGAGTACGGCTTCTGGCTGGGCGATGCCTTCGCCTCCGGCGGCTCCGCCGGCTATGACCACAAGAAGATGGCCATCACCGCCAAGGGCGGCTGGGAGTCGGTGAAGCGCCACTTCCGCGAGATGGGCACCGACATCCAGACCACCGACTTCACGGTGGTGGGCGTGGGCGACATGTCCGGCGACGTGTTCGGCAACGGCATGCTGCTGTCGCGGCACATCAAGCTCTTGGCGGCCTTCGATCACCGCCACGTGTTCCTGGACCCGAACCCGGACGCCGAAAAGAGCTTCATCGAGCGCGAGCGCATGTTCAACCTGCCCCGCTCCTCCTGGGCGGACTACGACGCCAAGCTGATCTCCGCCGGCGGCGGCATCTGGCCCCGCAGCGCCAAGAGCATCCCGGTGAGCAAGGAGGCCGCTGCCTCCCTCGGCATGGAACCCGGCAACTATCCGCCGCTGGAACTGCTGCGCCTGATCCTCAAGGCGCCGGTGGACCTGCTATGGAACGGCGGCATCGGCACCTATGTGAAGGCGGCGGGCGAGTCTCACGCCGAGGTGGGCGACCGCGCCAACGACGCCATCCGCCTGAACGGCTCGGAACTCCGCTGCAAGGTGGTGGGCGAAGGCGGCAACCTGGGGTGCACCCAGCGCGGGCGCATCGAGTACGCCTTGGGCGGAGGCCGGCTCAATACCGACTTCATCGACAACTCCGCCGGCGTGGACTGCTCCGACCACGAGGTCAACATCAAGATCCTGCTGAACCTCGTGGCCACCCAGAAGGAACTGGGGGAGAACGCCCGCAACAAGCTGCTGGCCGAGATGACCGACGAGGTGGCGGCGCTGGTGCTGCGCGACAACTACATGCAGTCCCAGGCCATCTCCGTGGCCGAGGTGCAGGCGCCGGGCCGCATCAGCGAGCACGCCTACCTCATCCGCGCGCTGGAGAAGAACGGCAGCCTCAACCGCGCCATCGAGTTCCTGCCCACGGAGGAGGAGCTGAAGGAGCGCCGCAAGGCCGGCAAGGGCCTGACCCGGCCGGAACTCGCGGTGGTGCTGGCCTACAGCAAGATCGACATCTACAACAACCTGCTGGCCGGCGACGTGGCGGAGGACCCCTACCTCGCGGACGAGCTGGAGACCTACTTCCCGACCCCGCTGCAGAAGCGCTACGGCGACCTGATGCCGAAGCACCGGTTGCGGCGCGAGATCGTCTGCACCGCCATCACCAACAGCCTGGTCAACCGCATGGGCTCCACCTTCGCCCACCGCATGCAGGAAGAGACCGGCGTGGATGCCTCCAGCGTGGCGCGTGCCTACACCATCGCCCGCGAGAGCTTCTCCAGCCCCGCCCTGTGGAGCGCGGTGGAGGCCCTGGACAACCAGGTGCCGGCGAGCGTGCAGACTTCCATGGCGGTGCAGAGTTCGCGCCTGCTGAAGCATGCCACCCGCTGGCTCATCGACCACATGCGCGACCACCTGGACATCGCCGCCACCGTGCCGCTCTACCAGCCGGCCCTGACGGCCCTGGTCAACCACATGCCGGCGGTGCTGAGCGACGACCTGGCCGAGACCTTCAACCAGCGCATGCAGCAGTTCGTGGACGTGGGCGTGCCGGACGCTGTCGCCCGCCGCATCGCCGCCATCGGGCCGCTCTACGCCGGCTTCGACATCGTGGACGTCTCGCGCGAGGGCAAGCTGCCGGTGGAAGCGGTGGCCAAGGCCTACTTCCACATCGGCCGCGAACTCGGGCTCGACTGGCTGCGGGACCGCATCGAGGACCTCTCGGTGGAAGGCCACTGGCAGGCGGTGGCCCGCGGCACCCTGCGCGAGGACCTCTACGCCCAGCAGCGGACCCTGGCCGCCCAGGCCCTGAACGGTGCCAAGGACAGCCGCGCCGCCATGAAGCAGATGGAACAGTGGCTGGAGACCCACGCGGCGCGCCTCGAGCACGCGCGGCGGGTGCTCTCGGACATGCAGGCGGCGAACATCGCCGACTTCCCATCCCTGTCCGTTGCGCTGCAGGAAATCCGCAAGCTGACGCGTCTCAACTGAGCTCAGGAGCCCCCTTCCCAGGGGGCTTCTTCTTTCCGGAGCCCGGTTTTCTGGCGCCGCTGGGTCATGGCGAGTAATCTAACCGCATGAACGCGGCCGACACCCAGACCAACTACAAGCAGACCCTGCGGGATCTGTCCGACCGCATCGTCGTCGCGCAGAAGCCGATCCGCATCCTCGACCACATCAAGTGGGACGCCTCCATCCAGGAGCAGTTCTTCAAGGACGGCGGCCGCGAACTGCCGCCGGTGGACGACGCCTACTACGCGGCGCGGCCGCTCGGCTTCGACCCGGCCGCCAAACGCCAGGAGTTCCACGAGATCGAGCGGGACATCACCCGCCAGCTCGGCCAGTTCAACTCCCTGGGCGGCATCATGCGGCGCATGTGCCGCGAGTACATCCAGGTGGTGCGCATGCTGGAAGGGCGCGGCACGCCCGAGTTCGGCGCCATCTCCCAGGAACTCTACGGCTCCGCCAGCGACGCCTTCCACGAGGGCGGCCCCACGCTCGCCGACCTCGGCCAGATCCTGGGCGATGCCATCGCCAGCATCGACCAGAGCGAACTCCTGAAGCCCGAGCCCAAGACCATCACCGGCGAGCAGGCGGTGGAGATCCTGCAGCAGCGCATCAACGCCGCATTCCACGAGTCGGACGGCACGGTGCGGGTGCTGCTCTCGGACGGCATCGTGGCGGACGCGGCCGCCGGCGCCGACTACCTCAAGATCCGGAAAGAGGCCAAGTTCAACGAGCGCGACCTCAAGGTGCTGGAAGTGCACGAGGGCTGGGTGCACCTCGGCACCACGCTGAACGGCAGCCAGCAGCCGGTCTGCACCTTCCTCTCCAAGGGTCCGCCCTCCTCCACCGTGAGCCAGGAAGGCCTCGCCATCCTCATGGAGATCATCACCTTCGCCTCGTACCCGAGTCGCCTGCGCCGCCTCGCCAACCGCATCCAGGCGGTGGACCTGGCCGAGAAGGGCGGCGACTTCCGGGACGTCTACCGCTTCTTCCTGGAGCAGGGGCTGTCGGAGGGGGAGAGCTACGGCAACGCCGCGCGCATCTTCCGCGGCAGCACGCCCAAGGGACCGCCCTTCACCAAGGACCTGTCCTACAACAAGGGCTTCATCATGATCTACAACTACATGCGCCTCGCCGTGCGCAAGGGCATGCTGGACCGCATCCCCATGCTGTTCTGCGGCAAGACCACCCTGGAGGATGTGCGCACCCTGTCCCAGGCCGTGGCCGAGGGCATCGTGGTGCCGCCGCGCTTCCTGCCGCCCCAGATCGCCGACTTGAACGCCATCACCGCCTGGATGTGCTATTCCAACTTCCTGAACCGCCTGGACCTGGGACGCATCCAGGACGACTACGCCTCCATCCTCTAGCCCCGGCTACCCTCCCCTGGGGTGGGCCTGACAACCCCGCTACCCGGCCGGCGTTATATGCCCCAGAGGGCCTGTTTTAGGCCCCTTTTGGGGACCCAGACCCTTGGTGGCCGGAGCCCCAACCCCTACAATATCCGCCTGGATTTTGAACCCGAACCCGAGGTTTCCATGAAAAGCATGCGTACCCCCCTGATCTCCCTGGCCCTGGCTCTCGGCGTCGTGACCGCCGCCTGGGGCGCCGAGTCGGTGATGAATCTCATCAGCTCCGGCGAAGCGGTCCAGAAGGAAGTGATGGATACCAAGTCCAAGTCGGATGCCGCCCAGCAGACGGGCAAGGACCTGGTCGGCCGCGGCAAGGCCCTGCAGACCGAGAAGTCCAAGATCATGGCCGACCTGGATGCCTGGCAGAAAGAGAACGACGGCGTGAAGCAGCGCACCAGCGACTACCAGACCAAGTGCGGCCCCGACAAGAAGCTGAACCAGGACGAGTTCAAGGCCTGCACCGCCGAGAAGGACCAGCTGAACACCGACATCGCCAAGGTGAACTCGGACAACGCCGACCTGCAGAAGCGCAACGAGGCGCTGAACGCCAAGATCCCGGCGTACAACGAGGAAGCCACCAAGAACCCGGCGGAACAGAAGGACACCTACAACGCCTATACCGCCTCCCTGAAGAAGGAAGCGGCCTGGCTCGACGCGGCCCGCGGCCAGATGTCCAGCGATGCCTTCAAGTCCTACGGCGCCAAGGCCGGCTGCCCGGACGTGAACAAGCCCGCCAAGACCCCCGAGGCCATGATCAAGATGACCGACGACGTGCTCACCTGCCTCAAGAAGATCTCCAACTCCTGAACCGAGTCGGCGACATCGGATGAGCAAGACGCCCGGGCGACCCCCGGGCGTCTTCTTTTCCGGCGGGCCGTAAGCCATGAAAAAGCCCGCATCAAGCGGGCTTTTTGCTGCATACCGTGTCGGCGCCTTCAGCGCATCGCGAGCTTCTCGGATGGATCCGGCGGCGCCAGCCAGACCCTGAGGTCCACGTAGCGGTTATCAGCCGGGTTACGCGCTTCCGGATGCGGGAGCAGCATGCCCACGCCGCCGAGGGTGATGTCGCGCTTCGAGACGCCGATGTGCGTCAGGTAGTAGGACACGGACTGCGCGCGCCACTTCGAGAGCAGGAAGTTGTAGTCCTTCGGGCCGATGTTGTCGGTGTGGCCGGTGACCGCCACCGAGACCACCTTGATGCCCTGGACCCTCCAGTTCTGGAAGGCCTCATCCAGCGCCTGGCGGTTGCGGCTGGACAGGTGCGCCTTGCCGAAGGTGAACGGCAGCACCGTATAGATCTGCTGGATGTAGGGCAGCGGCGCCAGATCCTTGTTGACGCCGGCCAGGAGTTCGACATCCGACGGCGGCGGCAGCAGGTTGTAGGCGGTCTCCGCGGTGGGCTGCACCTGCGGGTACAGGAAACCGAACTCGGTCATGTCCAGCGCTTCATAGTGATGCTTGCGCTGGTAGGCATCGGTCATCACGTCGTAGCAGAAACCTTTCTTCTCATCGGCCGCGAGCGGGCGCAGCTGCATGCAGCGGCCGTCGGTCCCCACCCACGGCACATCGCCCTGCATCAGCCACGCGCTCTTGGAAGGCGCGGATTCGCAGGCGGCGAGCGAGGCCATCATGATGGCGAGGGCGGCGAAACGCATGCTCATGCATGTCTCCTGATTCGGGATGGCGATCTCTGACGGGAGGCCTCCAGACCCCCCGCCCGGACCACCACCCAGTGCCTTCAAGAGGCGCGGGATCAGTTGACAATAATACTGCACCCGAGAGGTGGCGTCAGTGCTGATTTAGGCCCTCAGATGCAGGCCCCCACGTGGGCTGCCCGCCGGTGAAAGCACGCCTCAGGAAGCCTTCCAGGGGCATAGGCGCGATGTTCACAGGTCACCGCTACCCCCATGGCGGCCTCCCAACGGGGTTAATGGGCTGATTTCAAAGGACTTTTATTCCTCACTCCTCCTTCTGAATTTGTGACCCTTTTACTTTACATAATATTGTATAGGTGCTATGATATACATAACCGACCAAGGCAAACCCGTCGAAAGACGGGGACGCAAAGTCACCGGCCTACAGGGCTTAACTGCCCCAGGGTAGCGGGACCGCCGGATCCGGGGACGCCCCCTGCGCGCCCCTACCCCTGGCTTGGCCTTGCCGGTCCCGAACACGGACACGAGGTACAGGCCATGACCAACCAGACCGATGCGAACCAGATCGCCTTCCTCCAGGGCACGTGGCGCGCGCTGCTGCAGGACCAGCCCGAGCCCTTCTCCAAGGCCTTGCTGGAAGACTTCATCAGCAGCACCGTGATGGTCTCGCTGCCCTCCCAGACCACGCTCAAGAACGTGCTGCAGGAATGCCATGCGCGCGAAGCCTTCCAGGAGAGCTACATCAAGTCCTTCCTGGGCCTGCGCCGCGTCTGGAGCAAGCTCACCCCCGAATCCCGCCACATCATCATCCAGTACGGCAACAAGTACGGCATGCAGGGCAGCCTGCGCCTGAACCCGCTACAGGACGACGAGGCCGCCCTCACCATCCGCTGGCATACGGCCAATCGTCTCTACGGCGAGGCCCGTGATGCGGCCTTCCGCGGCTGCCGCGGCATCGGCCTGGAGATGACGCAGCCCCGTGCCCTCCCCAAGACCGGCGAGTTCGCCCTCCTGGTCCAGCGCGGCCAGGAGACCCTGCTCGGGCTGCTGCGCGAACGCATCAACATCGACAAGACCGCCGTCACCATGGCAGTGGGCTTCGTCACGCCGGTGGCCCTCACCAAGCTCATGTACAACTTCGACGAGGCCCAGGCCGAGTGCCGGGACACCTTCCGGGCCGCGCTCCTGCATTGGGCAGTGCATCACCCGGAGGCATTCATCGCCGCCGACCAGCTCCCTGCCGGCGGGCTGCTCAGCCCGGAGCAGGAGAGCATGCTGCGCAACTACGTGGGCGAGTGCCTGAAGCCCTTCGAGCTGCGTTGCGCCAAGCTGCGGGAGGACGCGGGCAACATGTCCTCCGAGCCCACCCTCTACGAGAAAGTGCGGCTGCACTTCCAGGGACCGGTATTGCATTGATTTTGCTGGAGACTCCACTCAGCAAGGGGCAGGCCGGGTCAGCGGCCTGTGGAACCTGGCCCGCCGCAAGGCGGGCCTTTCTTTAGCTGACGAATTGAATTCATCATTTCCCGCCAAGACCGGCTGTATTTCCTCCAGGGCGTGCAAAATCCCTCCGGGTAAACTACTATTTAGATAGTAGTTCGCATGACAAGGAAATGCGCGACATGGCCCGCAGCAGCCCGTTCTGGTCATCCGCACTGTTCAGCCTGGCCTGCCTCTGCGCAGCGCCGGATGCCCACGCCGCCATGCCGCAGGACTGGATCAGCGGCCGCGCCGTCATCTATCTCGGTTCCATCGCCATCGACGGCGAACGGCGCGTGTACGAAGCGCTGCAGGACATCAAGGTCGCCCTCGAGCAGCCCCTCTCCAGCGACCCGAGGTTCGCCGACGTGATGGTGTGCCGCCTCGCGGACGAGATCGGCAAGCGTGCCAAGCAGGTGCTCATCTGCGGCAGCAACCGTGCCCTCGCACAGAATCGCGAACTCATGCAGACGGTCGTGGCCGCCGGCCTCATCTGCAACAGGGATTGCGGTGACCGGCCTGGCCCGGGCCAGGTGGTGGGCGTCCTCAACGACAGCATCAACAGCCAGCCCCGTCTGTACCTGATGCAACAGGTGAACGGCCCCTCGCTGGAGGCGTTGTTGGCGACCATCCCCTATCCCGCCATCAACTCGGGCTCGCCCAAGCCGGCGCCCTGGTTGCCGCGTGCGCCCTCGCCCTCTATCTGCGGCGATATGAGCCCCGATGCCCAGCCCGCCGCGAGGTCCTCGCCCCGCCTCACCGATTGCCTGGCTCCCGCCGCCTGACAGCCAACCCTGAGAAGGACCCGCCATGAGAACCCACAGCCTTTTCCTCGCTTCCCTCCTGCTCACCGGCCTGCCCGGTCTCGCATCGGCCGACGAGCTGCAGAAAGACAAGTTCAACGCCGACAACGGCCCGTCTGAACAAGCCACCCTCTACCTCGGCACCGTCGCAGTGGGCGGCAAGCGGGAGATCTATGAGGCTCTCCAGGACATCAAACTGGCCCTGGACCAGCCTCTCTCGAACGATCCAAAGCTCGCCGATGTGGTGGTGTGCCGCCTCAGCGACGATATCGGCACCCGTGCAAAGCAGCTCCTGGTCTGCGGCACCAACCGCGTGCTGAGCCAGAACAAGGAGTTGCTGCAGACGGTCATGCAGAGCAAGCTCGGGGATCAGCCCGCGGGCGGCGACGGACACGGCGGCGGCTCCACCGCCTGTTCCACGGGCGCCTGCTATGAGAACACCATCAGCATCCTGAACGAGAGCCTGAACAACATGCGGCGCCATTACCTGAAACAGCAGGTGAACGGCGCCTCGCTGCACGCCCTGCTTGCATCCATCCCCTACCCCACGGGAGTCCAGGTCGTGCCGGCCGCCGCCACCAGCGTGGCGCCGGCGGCAGCGACCAGCCACGTTTAAAAGAACCAGAAGATAGAAAAAAAGACCCACCTCGCGGTGGGTCTTTTCTTTTATGGCGCGCCCGTCGGATTACTCGCCCCATCCTTGGGGCTCGCCCCTTCGGGGGGCCCCCGCTACGCGGGGTTAAAAACCGCTCCCGGCGGTTTTTTCGAACTGGCTAATCGACAACGTCGGGGCTCGAAGCGCAGCTTCGAGCGGGCATACAGGGATGTATGCCCTGGACCGTAAGCGGAGCGGGACGCGTAGCGTGCGGGCGAACCTCTCCGGGCGATTGAAGCAAAAAAGCCCACCCCTCGCGGGGTGGGCTTTTTTGAACTGATTGGCGCGCCCGGAGAGATTCGAACTCCCGACCACCTGGTTCGTAGCCAGGTACTCTATCCAGCTGAGCTACGGGCGCTTATAAACAGTCTTCTAACCATCCCTGGTGTGCCTTCCAGCCCGGACATCCTGTCCGGTCGCTCGCCGCATGCGGCGAGCCCCTGCCTCGGCTTCGCCGGGAGTGAAGCTTCGCTTCACTGGAGAGGCCCGGCTCAGCCAGCTGAGCTACGGGCGCTTATCTGCCTGTTCGAGGACACCCGCAGATACCAGGGGATGCCCTCAGGGAAGGGGCGGAATTATCCCGGCTTAGGCCGGTGGGGTCAAGGAATACCGCTGAAAAGGCCGTGGCAGCAAGCCCTTGGCGGATATCCGCAAAAGAAGCGGCCCCGTCTCCGGGGCCGCAATCGACCATGAGGCAGGCCTGGGGTCAGGACCTCACGCCCACGTGACTGACGCCGACCTGGATCGGCAGCGGGTGGGGAGCGCCCATGAAGCTACGCTGCCGCCAGGTACGCAGTGAATGGCTCTTGGCTTCGGCGGCATGGATCTGCTCCGCGGTGAGATTGCCGAGGATCACCGGCTTGGCCTCGGCCACGTCCACTCCATTCCGTGCGGCTGCAAGCAGCCAGGCATAGGCCTGGGTGTCGTCGGAAGGCACCCCTTCACCGTTGTGGTACATCACCGCCAGGTTGTACTGCGCGGCGGGCAGGCCCTGCTGCGCCGCTTTTGCATACCAGCCCATCTCGGAGACGGCATCCGCCGCCATGCGTCCAAGCTGGAACTCGGCAAGCGCATCGCCTTGCCCGGCCGCCGTCTCGAAACAGTGGCGAGCTTGGTCCATATCCTGGGTGACGCCTTGGCCGGCGGCATAGAGCGCACCGAGGTTGTAGGCGGCGCGACCGACGCCCCGGGCGGCGGCTCCCTTGAACCAACCCGCAGCTCCCTTGTAGTCGCCGCGGCTCGCCAGCATCACCCCGAGGTTGTTCTGGGCTTCCGCATCGCCGAGCTTGGCCAACTCCGTCGCCTGCTCGATATCCTGGTTGCTGTAGCCCGCGTGGCCGGTGCTGTCATCGAGGTAGGCAGGCTGCCGCATGTAGACCACTTGGCTGCCCGGTGGCAGATGGTCCGCCATCGCCAGGGTCGAGCCCGCCAGGGCCATGAGTCCGAACGCGGCGCACAGCGCCGACTTGAGCGCGGCCGCGGATCCGTTGAAATTGTCCATCATTGAAAATCCCTCCAAGAGTTCCTGTGATGCGGGACTGCGCCTGGCCCCCTGCCCTGCGCAGCCCGCTGCGAAGCCCGGGATGGATCGGATGGGTATCCGCTTTCCATCCCGGACGCGCGCCAAAGTACAGAACACGAGAGATGCGGCCATCGGGCTTTCGACCCATTTAGTCGCTGACTGCGTCGCGGATCCTCACGCGGGTCTCGCCACGGAGCGCGCACACGCTCCCGACATAGGCAATCATCCCCATAGAATCGACGAACTTCATCGGTGGGGACACGAAACGAAGCGGCCCCGTCTCCGGGGCCGCGATGGGATCTTGTAAGGCAGCGGGCGGAACGCCCGGGGATATCTACTGCGGCAGGCAGCCGATCTGGCCGAGCTGCTTGGTGAGGCTCAGGAAATCCGGCCGCGTGCACAGGGGCTTCAGGCTCGGCCACACGCTCAGGAAAGGCACCAGGATGCTGATGTCCCTGGCGGCCACTGCCTGCGCCAGCACGGCGTAGGCCTGGTCAGCCTTGCCGAGGTGCATGTAAGCGTCCGCCAGCAGCACCGCGCTGTATTTGTCAGCCGGCGCCGCCGCGCGGTATTCCGCGTACCAGTTGAAGTAGCCCGCCAGTGAGGCATGGCCGTTGGCCTTCACCTTGGCGAGGTCCGCCGGGGACGCCTGCAGGATCTGCATCTCGGTGAGCGCCTGCTGGGTCGCATCGGCGTACTTGCCGCCGCCGAGCAGGCTCAAGGTCAGCAGGTGCTGCGCCAGCACGTCGTGCTTGTTCAGGTTCGCGTTGGTGCGGGCGCTGCTCTCGGCGCGGGGGTATTGGCCGGTGATGTAGGACACCAGGGCCTGGTCGTCGGTGGCGCTCACCGAGGCGGGGTCCAGCGCGCGCGCCGTCTCCATGGCGTTCAGCATGCCGTTGTTCTGGGCCATGGCCACCAGGTACTCGGCATAGAGCTGCCAGCTCCAGGCATCACCGGGATTCAGCCGCAGGGATTCCTTCAGTTCCTTGCCGGCGGCGGCGAGGTTCCAGCCATAGACGAGGTCCAGTTCGCCCTGCAGCTGCTTGGATTCGGCGGAGCCGCCGTCGAGGCTGAAGGCGTGCGCCACCAGCTTGCGGGCATCGTCCAGAGCGGGCTGGTCGATCTGCGTGGCGGAGAGACGCGCCCGCGCAGCGCAGGTGTAGGCGGCGGCGAAAGCTGCGTCGAGTGCGACGGCCTGCTGGCAGGAGGCATAGGCCTTGTCCCACTGGCCCTGGCCGAGGGCGTAACGGCCGTTCTGGAAGGCGATGGCCGCGTCGCGGTTGTTGGTGAACGCCAGCGGCTTCACGGTGGCATTGGGTGCGAGCAGCGTCGCCACCTGGGTGGAGAGCCGTATCACCAGCTGGCGGTAGGCCCCGCCGGAATAGTTGCCGTCCAGGTCGTATTCATCGCCCCATACATAGCTCTGGTCCACCACACGGATGAGCCGCGCGGCGATGTGGTAACCCTGCGCCTGGCGGCCGATGGAACCCTCCAGCACGTAGTTGGCGCCCAGCTCCTGGCCGATCTGCTTGATGGTCTCGCCGCCCTTCAGGTAGTGGGCGGTGGAGGTACTGGCGATCACGCCCAGCCGGTCCGGCGCGATGGGCCCGAGCAGGTTGATGACCTCGTTGGAGATGGAGGCGCCGAGCACGGCGTTGCCCTGGTCCGGCGAGAGGTCGGTGAACGGCAGCACTGCGACGGTGGTCGCGGGATTGCCCTGGGCGCCCGGCACATAGCTGTTGCCGCGCTCCTTGTAGAGCATCACACCGACCACGGCCGCCAGCGCGAGCAACGGCAGCAG
Source organism: uncultured Gammaproteobacteria bacterium (assembly GCA_964584665.1). Lineage (GTDB taxonomy): Bacteria > Pseudomonadota > Gammaproteobacteria > Natronospirales > REEB76 > DASUBN01. Next base: position 21,587 of record CAZPAO010000019.1, on the reverse strand, counting down.
CATGGCCGCGTAATGCACCGGCCGCAGTCGCGCCGGAGCGGCTGCGGTGGGGACCGCCGCGGTCACGGCGGCGGGAGCCGTCGCCGGTACCGCCTGGGCGGCTACGCGCCGCTCCATGGCATGACCGTCCTCGCTCACGCCCACCGGGAACACGAACTTGTAACCGCGCCGCGAGATGGTCTGGATGTAGCGGGTGCCGGAGGCGCCGTCGTTCAGGGCGATGCGAAGCTGCCGCACGCAGGCGCTGATGCCTTCCTCGAACTCCACCACGATGTGGCTGCCCCACAGGTGGTTCTTGATCTCCTCGCGCGAGACCGTGGTGTTGGCCTTGCGCAGCAGAAGTTCCAGCAGCTTCGCGACCTGGGGCCTGAGCTGCGCGGTCTTCTGGCCGTCGTTCAGCTCGCCGCTGTGCGGGTCGAATACGTATGGGCCGAACGAGTACTGCACCCGGGTGGGCTCCTGCACGGTGTTCATGCCGCGGCCGCCGGCCGCTTCACCGGAACCCACGCTCCCGGCCGCCAGCGCCACGCGAGCCTCGGGTCCGGGCTTGGTCGCACCATCATAGCCAGCCTCGCGCGACGAGGCCATTCGCTGCTGAGCGGTCTGGTTCACGTCTGATCCCCCTTGCATTCATCGGGGTGGTCGCGCGGTGCCCCGCCGGCAGGCCCTGTGCCCGCCGGCGGAGAGGATCCGCGCGCTTCCCGTCACTGCTTGGTGTAGGCGTCGGGCGCGATGTACAGCGTCCGGCTGAGCTTCTCGGCGGACTGCATCTGCTCCGGTGTCATGCCGTCTGTGATCACGGGCTTGGCATCGGCGACATCCACGCCGGCGCGCTGCGCCACCAGCAACCAGGCATAGGCCTTGACGTCGTCCTGGTCCACGCCCTCGGCGTTGTGGTACATCACCGCCAGGTTGTACTGGGCGGCCGGCAGGCCTTGGCCCGCGGCCTTGGTGTACCAGCGCATCTCGGTGACCGGATCGGCTGAGACGCCCTTGCCGGCGCCGTACATCATGCCGAGCTGGAACTGGGCGTAGGGATCGTTGCGCTTGGCGGCGATCTCGAACCAGTGCTGGGCCGTGGCGTAGTCCTGGGGGAAACCCTGGCCGTTGTAGTAGAGCGTGCCCAGGTTGTAGGCAGCAGTGCCGATTCCCATGTCGGCGGCCTGCTTGTACCAGCTGGCGGCCTCCTTGAACTTGCCGCGGGTGGTGAGCATCACTCCCAGGTTGGCCTGGGCTTCGGCATCGCCGATCTTGGCCAATTCCGTGGCGGCCTCGATGTCCGTGTCGGAATACACGGTGTTGCCGGGCAACTTGTCGACATAAGCCGGGGTGCGGACGTAGATGATATGCACGCCGGGGGGCACGTGGTCCTCGGCCTGGGCGGCCAGAGGGGCAGCCAGCAACAGCGCCAGACCCGCGAGGATCAGGGCCGTCGGGCGGTAGGAATCTGAGATTCTGTGGTCGCGGATCATGACTGAAAATCCTCCTGACAGATGGGACATGCGACGCTTACGACCACAGGTATAGCCGAGAGGTGCCTTGGACAGGCCGAAGATTTCCTGATTTAACGCTGATTCATATCTAAACCCCTGGAGCCCGCGCCAGGCGCGGCTTCCCGGGGTCAGGCAGGGCCGAGCACCGCGCGTACCTGGGCCCGGTAGCTGGCGCTGGAATGGAACACTGCTTCATCCCGCATGGTGAACTCATAGTCCCCGTGCTGCCAGGGCTTCATCTCCCGGATGTAGTCGATGTTGAGCAGCACCGAGCGGTGCACCCGGAGGAAGCTGTCCTCGTCCAGCTGGCTCACCACGTCCTTGATGCGCTCCCGCACCAGGAACTCCTCGTCCACCGTGTTCACCCGGATGTAGTCCCCATCCGCCTGGATGTAGCGGATCTTGCCCATGGAGATGAACTTGATGCGGCTGCCCACCTTCATCTTGAGCATGTCGCCGCGCCGCTCCACGGCCCCGGAGGGTGTCGGCACGGACTGCTGCGGGCCGGCCTTGGGCTCGTCCGCACCGCTGCGTCCCATGGCGGTACGGACCCGCTGCAGCGCCAGGCGGAAGCGGGGTTTGTCGTAGGGTTTCAGCAGGTAGTCCACCGCTTCGATCTCGAAGGCCCACACCGCGTGGTCCGAGTAGGCGGTGGTCACCACGATATGGGGCGTGCCGGTGCGGCCCAGGGACTCCACCAGCTCGATGCCGTTCAGGCCCGGCATCTGGATGTCCAGGAAGACGAGGTCGGGCTGCAGGGAACCGATGGCGCGCAGCGCCTCCAGGCCGTCTCCGCATTCACCCACCAGCTGCAGGTCCGGCTCGCCCTGCAGGAGTTCCCGCAGCTTGTCCCGCGCGTGCGGCTCGTCCTCGACGATGAGGGTGCGGATCATGGGCGGCTCATCCCTGCGCGTGCTTGCTGAAAGGTATCTCGACGGTGGTGACCCAGGAACCCTCCCCGTCATGACCGTACTTGAAACGGAAGGAGTCCTTGTAGATGGTCGCGAGGCGCTCCTTGAGGTTGCGGATGCCCAGGCCCGTGCCGCTGCTGTCGCCCGGCATGGTCCCGCTGCCGGGGGAGCTGTTCCTGACCTGCATCACCAGGCTCGCGCCGCGCTTGGTCACGCTCACCTCCACGCTGGCCGGCCCCGGGATGCGCGCCACCCCGTGCTTGATGGCATTCTCGATGAGCGGCTGCAACAGCAGGCTCGGCACCTGCCCCTGCAAGGCGGCTTCGTCCGCCTCGATGCTGAGCTTGAGCCGGTCCTCGAAGCGCACCTTCTCCATGTCCAGGTAACGGTGGATGTACTCCAGCTCGCCGTTCACCTGGGAGAACAGGTTCTCCTGCTCCTTCAGGGTCATGCGCAGCAGCTCGCTGAACTTGGCCAGCACCTGGTCGGCCCGGCTGGGCGAGGAACGCAGCAGCGAGGATACCGTGTTCAGGCTGTTGAAGAGGAAATGCGGGTTGATCTGCCACTGCAGGGTGCGCAGCTTGATGGCGAGCCACTCCGAGCTCAGGCGTTCCAGCCGCAGGCGCTCTTCCGCGAGGTCGAGCCGGCTGAACATCACCATGAGCAGGAACACACCCAGCATGTAGAGCACGAAGTTGCTGGTGGCGGTGCTGATCCAGACGAACACCGATCCCAGCAGCAGGTCGTCCATGGTGGCGGGGTCACCCGCGAAGTAGTCGGGTCGGCCGTGCACCAGGGCGATGGCGGCGAAGAACATGGGCCGGTACATGGCGGCGTAGACGATGCCGATGGCTATCTGGAAGGCCCACATGGGCCACAATCGCCGGGAGTGCCCATACAGCCACACCGCGGCCCAGTAACCCACGATCATGGCCGGCAGCAACAACAGGTGCTGCAGCCAGCGCGTCCACATGTCCACGAACACGACGCGGCCCCCGGAGGTGCCGAAGAACTGCTGCTGGTAATAGAAGATCACGATGTCCGACAAGGTGGAGTACAACCAGAGCGCCAGGCTGATGGTCAGCACCAGCATCGTCCGGCGGTCCAGCAATCGTCTGGCGTTCATGTCGGCCATGTGAGGGGTGGCAGAGGCTCATGGCGGCACGGGATGGCCGCAGACACTATACATATTAACCGGATTTCCGAACGCGGGCGGTGCTCGGCCCCGCGATGGATGCATTACGCCGCAATACAGGTTTGTTTCACCGCATCGAAGAGCTGTTGCGGCTCCTATTGGGCATGTTCCGGCGCGACGGGGCGCCCATGCCGCGAAGGCGCATATGGCACACTCGCCACGCATAGCATCGGGTCCATCATTTCGGGAGGAAGCACATGATCAGGGTACTCATCGTGGATGACGAGCAGCACGCGCGCGCCGGCATACGCAGCCTGCTCGATACGGAGCATGACGTGGAGGTCATCGGGGAATGCGGCGATGGCCGCGAAGCCCTGGAACGCATCGAGGTCCTGCAACCTGACGCCCTGTTCCTCGACATCCAGATGCCGGGGATGAACGGCATAGAGCTGATGAAGGACTCCCGTCTCACGCGGCGGCCCTACACCGTGTTCACCACCGCCCATGAGGACTACGCGCTCAAGGCCTTCGAGGTGCAGGCCATCGACTACCTGCTGAAGCCCTTCGATGCCCAGCGCTTCCGGGCGGCCCTGCTCAAGCTGCGCATGCATCTCGATCGCGACAGCCGCGCCAACGGCCGCGTGGACATCGAGAGCCTGATGGGCCGCCTGCCGCAACCTCCAGCCACCTCTGCGTCGGCTTCGGATCGGGTACCGGTGAAGATCGGGCGGCGCATCCGCTTCCTCAGCGTGCCGCACATCCGCTACATCACCGCCGACGGCAACTACGTCAACATACACATGACCACCGGCGAGATCATCCACACCAGCGAGCGCATCTCGCGCATGGAGGAGAAGCTCGCGGCGCAGCATTTCCTCAGGGTGCATCGCTCGGTGATCCTCAACATCGACCAGATCCGCGAAGCCCATTCCATGGGCTCCTATTACGGCTTCACCATGACCGACGGCGAACGGCTCACCTCGGGACTCACCTACAAGAAGAACATCCATCGCCTCCTGAGCGTCTGGAAGAAGGCCGAGACCGCCGCTTAAGCCGGGTCGCCGCCCTCTCGCCTCTCCCGCCTCGATCTCTCTTCCCGTTCCCCAAATAAAAAGGCGGCCCCTTGCGGGGCCGCCCAAGTTTGGATCCCATTGGGGTCGGGATCCTGCCCTCAGAACTTCACAGAGATCCTGCCGTAGAACTCGCGTCCCGGCACCCGGTAGAACGCGGGCAGGAAGCTGTTCGCGAAAGCGTCCTGTGCCGTGGGCGGCTGCTTGTCGAACAGGTTCCGGATACCGAAGGTGAAGTCGGTATTCCAGCTGTCCACGTGGTAGGTCGCGCTCACGTCGTGGTAGATCGTCTTGCCCAGGTGGTTGAAGCCCTGCGTCGGATCCGAGCACGCGTTACGCGCGATGACGGCCGTGGTGCAGGGTTCGAACATCTGGCCGAAGTACTCCACGTTCCAGTTCGCGGCCCAGTCACCGTAGTTCCAGTTGAGGGCGACGTTGGCCCTCTGCTTCGGGAACCCACCGACGCTGGTGGCGCTGCCCGCGAATTCCGTCTGCTGGAAGGCAGGCACGGAGCCGGTGGGCGTGGTGGCGATGAAGGACTTCAGGAAGGTCCAGTCCATGCTCAGCTTGAAGTCACCGGCCGAAGTGGACGGGAACTTGTAGTGAGCGGCCACATCGATGCCGCTGGTCTTGATGCCACCGATGTTGGTGAACTTGTCCTGGAAGTCCGTGATGATCTTGCCGGTCAGCGTGATCTGGTTGCAGAAGGACGGGTTCTGCGAGATGTAGCAACCGTTCAGGATCGTCTGCGGAGCGATGCGGGTGATGGTCTGCTCCAGGTCGATGCTGTAGTAGTCCATGCTGAAGTCGAAGCCCGGGATGAAGTCCGGGTTCCAGACGAAGCCCAGGCTACGCGACAGCGACGCTTCCGGATGCAGGTTGGTGTTGCCGCCCGTGGTGGACTTGATCTGGGCATTGAGCTGCTTGTGCACTTGGCCGTTGCAACCCTTCGGCAGGTGCGCAGGCACGCCATCCCAGCCGCCCGGGTTCGGGGCGCAGGGATCGGTGACCGCCGGGAACGAGTCAGCGTTACCCACGAAGAGTTCGCTGATGCTCGGGATGCGGAAGCCCTTGGACCAGGAAGCCCGGATCAGGAACTCATCGGTCGGCTGCCACTTGAGGGCCGCGCGGGAGGTGGAAGCGTTGGCCGTGCTCACCACGGTCGAGGCCGCGGTGCCCGGCGTGCCGCCGGCCCACTTGAACTGCGACCAGCGGTTGGCGATGTCCAGGTCCAGCATCTTGAAGCCCGGGGCATCGGCCACCAGCGGGATGTCGAACTCGACGTACTCGGCATTGGTCTTGGTGCGGCCATCGGTGGGCTTGGCGGCGCTGCCGGTGGTGTTACCGGTGGCGATCGCGGCGTCCGGATGGAAGAAGCCGTCCAGCTCAAGGTACTCGTAGCCGAGTGCCAGGCCCAGCGGGCCGGCGGGCAGGTCCGCGAGGCTGCCGTTCAGGTTCGCCGTGTAATCGCGCATCTCCGACTGGATCACGTCATGCTCTTCGAAGGTCGTGTACTGCAGCATGTCCGGAGTGATCGAACCGGCACCGCCGAAGAGGTTCAGCGGCACGCAACCCGCGGTCTGGGCGCAGGGCGCGAAGCCGGGCGAATCCAGGGCCTGGGCCATGCGCTGCGTGTTGAACAGGCCCGAGGTCAGGTTCGTGCTGACGTCGTTGCCGTAAGTGTAGCCGGCATCCCAATCCCACTCGTTGCCGCCGAGGTTGAAGTAACCCTTGAAGCCGCCGCTGAATTGGGCGGTCTCGACGTTCTCGTTGAACACGCGCTGGCCGGCCTCGAGCGGACGACGCAGGACGCCGCCGTTGAGGTAGTAGTTGTCCTGGGAGCAGGTACCGCCGGTGAAGACCAGCGTGCCGCCCTGGCAGAACTGGCTGGCGTTGCCCACCAGGTCCACGCCGAAGGGGTTGAAGGGGTTGGTGGCACCGACGCCGAAGAACTGCCCGTTGACCGTGGAACCGCCGGCACCGATGGTGATGGTGGACGGCGCCAGATCCTGCTGCGAGTTGCGCTTGGTGAAGGCAACCGATGAGGTGAAGGTCAGGTTGTCCGCCAGGTCATAGTGACCCTGGGTGAAGAAGCTGAACCGCTCGTTCGGAGTGATGAAGTAGTTCACCGGCGCGAAGTTGAAGCGGTCCGCATTCGTAAAGTTCTTGAGGTCGCTCAAGGCCGGCTTGCCGGCGACCGGCTTGCTCACGGTCAGATCGCAGGTACCGTAGGAGTGGCTGGCCGGATTGATGGCCGCGCACTGGCCGCTGCCGAAGTTCTTGCCGGCGGTGGCGCCGAGGCCGGTGAAGATGAACTGACCGTTGGCGGAGATACCGGAGCCGCTGGCGATGCCACCGTCACGGATCGGTTCCTTGGAGATGGCGCGGGAACCCGCCCACACCTCGTGCTGGTTGACGTAGGTCACGTTCATGACCACGGCACCCTTGTCGCCGCTGGAACCCAGCGTGAAGTCGTATTCCTGCACCTTACCGTCGTGATGGCCTTCGCCGGAGAAGATGCTGGTGTAGGCGTTGGCTTCAGCACCGTTGTAGTTCTTCACGGTGATGATGTTCACCACGCCCGCGATCGCGTCAGAACCGTAGATCGCCGAAGCGCCGTCCTGCAGGATCTCGACGTGGTCGATGATGCTGACCGGGATCTCCTGGAGGTCCACGCCCGCATTGCCCGGACCACCCAGGCCCGGGATCCAACGACGGCCGTCCACGAGCACCAGCACGCGGTTGGCGCCGAGGCCACGCAGGTCGACGTTGCTGCGGCCGTTGCCGCCGTTGTTGAAGGTCGTGTTGAGGGCGGTGCCGCCCTGGGTGACGGTCTGCAGGATGTCACCGATGGAGGTCAGGCCGGTCGACTTGAGCTGCGCAGCGGTGATGATGCTCACCGGCTGGGCGGTCTCGACGTCGGTGCGCTTGATGCGCGTGCCCGTCACTTCGATCTTGCCCAGCTGGGCGGTGTTGTTCTGGCTCGTCGTGCTGCTCTGGTCCGTGGTCGCGTCCGCGGCAAAGGCCGCCGGCGACGCCACAGCAGACACGGCGCCCGCCACGAGGGCGTAACGCACGGCCTTGCTGATCTGGTTGCTGTTCATTGTGATCCTGCCTCCGCTAGAGATTTTGGTATGTGCGCGGCCCCCTTTAGGATGCCGCGTTGTGCATGCGCCACAGCCGATCGTCTCTTCCCTTCAATGCTGCTGCGGCTTTCGCCGGTGATGTCGAGATGACGCAACACTCACCGCTTGCGGCCGATTCTGTAGAACACGGACACGTCATGCCATGTAAAAAGATGGTGTTCGTAACGGATAAACAAGTGTTCGAAACGCGGAAGGCGCCGTTGAATGCGCCGGCTTGCGACTCGGAGGAGAATATCTGCGAACGCTGCACCAAAGCCCGGCACACCGCCGGCACGCATGCAGCGGCCACGCGCTGTTTCAGCGCACCAGGAGTACGACTCACCGCAAGGGAGCTATTTCGCGCGGACCGGCCGCATACTCCTGCAACCAAACCCACCGCCGCGTGTCTGTTGCTTGCACGTCTCTCCAATAATCTTTCAGGGGTCCCCATGCATAAGAGATCTTCGATACTCGCGGCTTCGCTATATCTCGGTCTGCTTAGCGGCAGCGCCTACGCGGACTTGTCCGGCGACGCGCACCAGGCCTATGGCCAGGGCCATTGGCAGGAAGCAGCCGGCCTATATAAGAAGTTGGTGCAGCAAGACCCCAGCGCCGACAATCTCTGGCATCTCGGCCGGGCCGAACTAGGTATCGGGCAAGATGCGGATGCCAAGGCCGCGCTGCAGCAGAGCCTGGCGAAGGCGCCCGGCGAGCTGCGCGCGCAGTTCTACATGGCGGTGGCCCTCGCCAAGACCGGCGACAAGGACGGCGCCTTCAGCTGGCTCGAGAAGGCCGTCAAGCAGGGGCTGCCAGGCCCTTCCATAGACGCCAACCCAGGCCTCGTGGGCCTGCACGGCGATCCCCGCTACGCCTCGCTCATGGCCGAAGCGGACAAGCTCGCCCATCCCTGCCCCACGGACGCCCGTTACCGTGCCTTCGACTTCTGGGTGGGGGACTGGGATGTGTATGTGGATGGCCAGAAGACCAGTGCCCACAACCGCATCAGCAGTGAACTCAGCGGCTGCCTGATCCGTGAGCGCTGGGACGGCGGCGGCCTGGGCGAGAGCCTCAATTACTTCGACGCCCACGCCGGCAAGTGGCGCCAGAACTATGTGGACGACGGCGGCAGCACCGTCTGGTACGAGGGCGGACCCACTGGCCCCGGCGTGATGCACATGGAAGGTGGCTACGCCAACGCGGACGGCAGCACTGGGCTCGCCCGCGTGACCTGGACCAGGAACCCCGACGGCAGCGTGCACCACTACATCGAACGCTCCACCGACGGCGGCAAGACCTGGTCCGTGTACTTCGACGCGACCTACCGCGCCGCTGCGAAGCCCTGACATCACATGAGTATCCCCATGCGCACTCTCACCCTGCTCCTCGCCCTGGCCAGTGTCAGCGCCGTCGCCGCTCCGGAGACCGACGCACTACAGCAGGCCCAGGCAGACATCGCCGCCAAGCATTATCAGGATGCCTTGCCCTTGCTGGACGGCCTGCTGAAGGCCAACCCCAAGGATGGCCACGCGCTGATGTCATTGGGCGCCGCGCGCCAAGGCCTCGGCCAGACCGATGCGGCTGCCTCAGCCTATGAGCAGGCTTATGCCCTGCCGCCCGCCGCGGCTCCTGCGGCCACCGCTCTCTTCCTGCTCTATGCGGAAGCCAAGCGCGCCGACGATGCCTCCAAGTGGTTCGAGGTCATGCGCAAGGGTCACATGGGTGACCTGAGCGGCCTGGCTGAAGACCCGCGCGTGCAGGCGCTGCATGGCGACAAGCGCTTCGCCATCCTGTTCCCGGACCGGATCAAGTTCGAGCCGCCCTTCGTGCAGGACGTGCGCATCATCCACGAATGGCACGCCGAAGCGGCGGGTGACGAGTTCGGCTGGATCGCCCGCGGCGTCGGCGACGTGGACGGCGACGGTGTCACGGACGTGGTGGTCTCCGCCACCGGCAATCCGCCCTATGGCAGCACCGAAGGCAAGCTCTACCTCTACTCCGGCAAGAGCGGCAAGCTGCTGTGGAAGGTCACCGGCACCAAGGGTGCGTTGCTCGGCACCGGCCTCGAAGCGGCGGGTGACGTGGACGGCGACGGCGTGCCGGACGTGGTGGCGGGCGCGCCGGGCGAGGATGCGGTCTACGTCTATTCCGGCAAGGACGGCAAGCGGCTCTGGCGCTTCGCCGGCGACCCCCTGGACCACGACCTCGGCACGGGCGTCACCGGCGTCGGTGACCTGAACCACGATGGCGTGCCGGAGATCGTGGCCGGCGCCCCCAGCAGCGAGACCCATGCCAAGGGCACGGCCACCGGCCGCGCCTACGTGCTCTCGGGCAAGGACGGCAAGGTGCTGCTGACCCTGGATGGCGAGAAAGCGGGCGATTCGTTCGGCTCCACCGTCGGCAGCAGCGGCGCGGGCGGCAACTACTTCATCGTGGGGGCGGGGGCCGGCGGCCCGCAGCAGCATGGCCGCATCTACGTCTATGACAGCCTGCAGCAGAAACCCAAGTTCGTGGAGGATGCGGACGCCACCGGCGCCGCACTCGGCTACATGTTCGTCTCAGTCCCCGGGGACATGGACAAGGATGGCGTGCCCGACATCTACGCCACCGACTTCAGCAACAGCGCCAAGGGCCGCTCCACGGGACGCGTCTACATCTACTCCGGCAAGACCGGCAAGCTCATCCGCACCTTGACGGGCGACGGCCCTGCCGGCGGTTTCGGCATCGGCGCCGCCCGCACCGGCGACGTGGACCATGACGGCTATCCCGATCTCGTGATCGGCAGCTGGCAGTACTCCGCTGCCGCCTGGTCCGGCGGGCGCGTGCAGGTCTTCTCCGGCAAGGATGGCCACGTGATCGAAGACATCGTGGGCAAGGTCCCCGGCGAGACCTTCGGCTTCGATGCCGTGGGCGTGGGCGACGTGGACGGCGACGGCGTCACCGACTACCTCGTCACTTCCGCCTGGAGCGGCGTGAACGGCCTGCGCTCGGGCCGCACCTTTATCGTCTCCGGCGCCGTGCCGAAGCGCTGAGCACACAGGAGATCGTCCATGCGTACCCTATCCATCTTGTTCGCCATCTCGCTGGCCGTATCCGCCCCACTCGCCCCGGCCGATACCGCTGCCCCCGCAGCGGTGCGCGACGGCTCCCATGACTTCGATTTCCTCTACGGGAAGTGGCGTGTGCATAACCGCCTGCTGGAGAAGGGGGCGGATGGCACCCAGGCCTGGCAGGAGTTCGATGCCACCGAGGACTGCCGCAGCCTGCTGGACGGGCTCGGCAATGAGGATTTCTACAAGACCGACCACTGGAAGGGCTTCGTCGGGATGTCCACGCGGCTATATGACCCGGCCCATGACCAGTGGAGCATCTACTGGACCGAGAACGACGCTGCGGGCGTCATCGAGACGCCGCCGGTCGTGGGATCGTTCAAGGGCAACGTCGGCGTGTTCGTGAACAGGCACGAGAACGGCGGCAAGCCCTACATGGTGCGCTATACCTGGACGGTGCTAGGCAAGGACAAGGCCCGCTGGGAACATGCCGTCTCCCGCGATGAAGGCAAGACCTGGGGCACCGACTGGACCATGGACTTCACGCGCACCGCCGACTAGCGGCGCAGCGGTTCAACCCCGCTGCAACTCGTGCATGTCGGCGACGATGGCCGCGCCCTCGCGCAGGGCCACGTCCTGGGCGCTCGCCACCACGCTGCCGTCCGCGGGCGTCTGTTCCGGCGTGCCGCCGGTGAGCTTCTTCCAGCTCAGCTCGTCGCTGGCACGCCAGGCGGCTTCCTTCTGCTCGGTGCGCTTGCGCGCGTCCAGCATCAGCGAGAGGCTGGTGACCGCGTCGTCGATCTTCAGGTGCTCGATGTCCCCCACGTAGAGCTGGAACAGGGGGTCGGTCTTGGCGCGCTGGTCATGGCGCTTCTTCAGCTCCGGCAGTATCGCATCGAGCTTGTAGTCCATCGCCTTGTAGGGCACCGCGGCGATGGTGTCCCAGGGCAGGGGATTGTCCTCGGTCTCCTCGCCGAACTGGGTGGGGTCGATCTGCGAGGGCAACTGGATGTCCGGGGCCACGCCCTTGTCCTGGGTGCTGGCGCCGGTCACGCGGTAGAACTTGTCCGAGACGAACATGAGCTGGCCCGCGTCCGCCTGGTCATCGGTCATCTCGGCCAGGTCCACGAACTGGGTGGCCACGCCCTTGCCATAGGTGCCGTTGCCGATGATCACGCCGCGCCGGTAGTCCTGTATCGCGGCGGCGAAGATCTCCGAGGCGGAGGCGCTCAGCCGGTCCACCAGCACCGCCACGGGCCCCGAGTACACCGGTGTGGTGCTGGAGCGCACCACCGTCACCTTGTCCTCGGAGCTGCGCAGCTGCACCATCGGACCGCGCGGGATGAAGAGGCCGGCCAGGTCGGCGGCCTCCTGCAGGGAACCGCCGCCGTTGTTGCGGATGTCGATGACCACGCCGTCTACGTGCTTGGCCTGCAGGTCGGCCAGCAGGTTCTTCACGTCGCGGGTCACGCTGTTGTAGTTGGGGTTTCCGGCGCTGCGGGCGTCGAAGTCGCTGTAGAACTCGGGGATGCGGATCACGCCGATGTGGGCCTCGCCGCCCTCGCGCGGCAGGGTGATCACGTCGCTGTGGGCCGCCTGCTCGGCGAGCTTGATGGAATCGCGCACCAGGCGTATCGGTTTCGGCGGCGAACCGGGGCTGGCGCCGGCCGGCAGGATCTGCAGGCGCAGCACCGTGCCCTTGGGGCCGCGCGTCAGGCGCACCACGTCGTCCAGGCGCCAACCCACCACGTCCACGAAGTCGCCGGCGTCACCCTGCCCCACCGAGGCGATCCGGTCACCGGCGTGCAGGACGCCGCTCTTCGCCGCCGGGCTCCCGGGCAGCACCCGCGCGATCTTCACGTAGTCGTCGTCCGCCTGCAGTTCCACGCCGATGCCCTCGAGCTTCAGGCTCATCTGCGTCTTGAACTGGTCGTATTCGACCGGCGCGAAATATTCGGTGTGCGGGTCGAGGGCCTTGGCGTAGGCGTTCATGAAGTTGCTGAACACGTCGCCGCTGTCGAACTTGTCGACGCTGTCCTTCAGCGTGCTGTAGCGCTTCTTCAGCAGCGCCGCCGCCTGCGGCCAGGTCTTGCCGTCCAGCATGAAGTCGATCACGTCGTTCTTGACGCGCTTGCGCCACAGGTCGTCGAGCGCGGCGCTGTCCGCAGCCCAGGTCTTGGGCTTGTCTTCCAGCACCAGCGATTCGTCCTTGGAGAAGTCCGGCTGCTTGTCGAGCTGCGCCAGGGCGTAGGCCATGCGCGCGTCGAAGCGCTGGCGGAACACCGTGTAGATGGCGAAGGCGGGTTTCAGGTCCCCGTCCTTGATCGCCTGCCCCAGTATGGATCTGTAGGGCGCGAACGAATCGATGTCGGACTGCAGGAAGTAGCTGTGGCTCTGGTCCAGTTCCTTCAGGTACTCGTCGTAGATCTTGCCGGCGAGCGCCGCGTCCAGGGGCTCGCGGCTGTAGTGATAGTGGGTGAGCACGTAGGCCACCGCCTGGTCTACCGAGGCCTGCCCCGGCTGGGGCGCGATCGCCACCTTGCTGCTCTTCTCGATGGTGGCCGAGGCGCTCTGCATGTGCGCGGCCGGGTATACCCAAGCCAGGTTCGAGAGCAGCAGCAGCAGGATCTTCTTGTTCATGGTGGCGCCGGTATGGGAGAGGGTCGGGCCGGCCGGGGAGCCGGCAGGGCCATTGTAGCGGGCTTGGCAGCTGGATTCATTTGACCGCAGATAGCCGCCGGGGTTCAGCGGCCGGGCCTTCACGGGTGCTTCGGATGCTTAGGGTATGTCCCCTAGTCAGGGCGGCGGCGTCGAGGGGGCGGTCGCCGGGTCCATGTTCTGGGGCGGCGGCGGCGGGGGTGCGGGAGCCGGGGCTGGGGCCGGCGGCGCGAAGTTGTAGACCAGCGAGAGGGCGGTGATGGTGTCGGTGTTCTTGAAGCCGGGCAGCACCGTGCTGTTGTGGTTCACGGTGTAGGACACCGAGAGCGCGAAGCTGTTGTAGAGGTTGGCGGTCAGCGTGCTCACCGACTGGGTGAGGGTGTTGCTGGAGCCATGCATGATGCTCAGGTTCTCGGTGAAGTTGCTGTTGCCGCTGAACTTCCACAGGTAGTTGGCGGCCAGCCGCTCCACCGGCTCGGAGTCGGTGGTGCCGTCGGTGAAGCGGGTCTGGCGCGCGCCCGCGCCGAGTTCGATCGCCAGTTGCTGGGTATCGGTCTGCAGCAGGCGGTGGCCGATGCCTCCCACCTCGGACACGCGCCGCTCATAGCCGCTGAACACATCCCGCAGGTAGTCCAGGTTGCCGAACAGGTAGTTGTCCGCGTTGAAGTTGTAGTCGGTCTGGCCGTCGAAGTTGAAGCTCTCGGCGATGAGCACGCCCTCCTGGCTCGACTTCAGGGCCTGGAACAGCACCGAGTCCTGCCAGTTGCCGCTCTTGTAGCTGGCCAGGGCCTTGCCGTTCAGGGTGGAGCTATTGACGTTGCCGGTGGTCTGCAGGTAGCCCAGCGCCACCGAGCCCTGCCAGCCGTCCATCACGGCGGTCTGGCGTGCCGCGTCCGCATTGGCCTGCAGGTCCGTCAGGTTCGCATCCGCGCGCGCCTCGGAAGCCAGCGCCGCCGCGGCCAGCATCGCGCCGGCCATGAACCGCTTCAGCATGGGGATCCTCCCGTCGTTGCCATGACAGGATGATAGTGGAAGCCGCCGTGGACCGCCCGTTTTACCGGGCGGTCCGCCGCATATGTCAGAACTTCACGCCGGCCGAGGTATAGAAGAACCGGCCCGGCGTGCGATAGAAGCTCGGCAGGAAACTGTTGGCGAAGGCCGACATGGCGATGGGAGGCTCCTTGTCGAACAGGTTGCGCACACCCAGGGTCAGGTCCATGTTCCAGTCGTCCAGATGGTAGGTCGCCTCCACGTCATGGTAGAAGGTGGCGCCGATATGGTTGCCCTGCACCGCCGTCGGCTCGAACGGGAAGCTGACGGTCAGGGGGCAGCGGCTGGACGGGTTGATGACCTGGGTGTTGGTGCAATCTTCCATGAGCCCGCTGATGTATTGCACGGTCCAGTTCGCTGACCAGGCGCCATAGACCCAGTTCGCATTCACCGTCGCACGCTGCTTGGGCACGCCGCCCGTGACCACACCGATCCCGGTGGGGCCGGCGCCGCTGGCACTGCCCGACAGTTCCTGGCTGCTCACGCCTGAAGCGCTGAAGGCGAGCGTGGCCACGTATTGCTTGACGAAGGTCCAGTCCAGGCCGACCTTGAAGTCGCCGATGCCGCTGGAGGGGAACTTGTAGTGGGTGGACACGTCCACGCCTTCGGTCCTGATGCCGCCGATGTTGGCGTTGAGGTCCTGCACGTTGGTGATGATGCCGGGCGCCGTCGCGCTATGGTCTCCGCCCGAACGGGTGATGAGGTCACAGTACTTCTGGACGCCGCCCTGGTAGCAGCCATCCAGGATGATCTGCCCCGAGATGGAGCTGATGGCGTTGTTGAGGACGAGCTTGTAGTAGTCCGCGCTGAAGTCGAATCCCGGCGCCCAATCGGGGTCGTAGACGAAGCCCACACTCTGGGTGATGGCCTTCTCCGGCGTGAGGTCGGTGTTGCCGCCGACGGTGGTATGGATGCTGCCGCCCGCGCCGGGCTGGAGCGTCGCGCCCCCGCCGCAATGCTTCGCAGGGGTCGCCCCCACGCAAGGATCGTTCAGGAACGGGAAGCTATCGCTGTCGGCCAGGAACAGGTCGCTGATGCTGGGGATGCGGAAGCCCTGGGACCATGTCGCGCGCAGCAGCAACGTATCGGTGGTCTGCCAGCGCAGGGCCGCGGTGCCGGTGGAGGCATTGTCGGTGTGCGAAGCCACGTTGTTGGTGCCCACGGCACCGCCCTGCCACTTGAACTGAGACCAGCGGTTGGCCAGGTCCAGGTCCACGTTCTTCATGTAGGGCCTGTCCGCCGCCAGCGGGATGTCGAACTCGAAGTACTCCGCCAGCGTGCGTTCCCGGCCCTCGGTGGGCGGGATCAGGCTGCTGGCGGTGTTGCCCTGGGTCACCAGGGCGTCGGGATGCGAGAACCCATCCGTCTCCACATACTCGGAACCGACCGCGAGGCTGAGCGGGCCTGCCGGCAGGTCCGCCAGCTGGCCGGTGGCGTCCGCGGTGTAGTTGCGCATGCTCTGCCCCACCACGTCGTGCTGCTCGAACAGCAGGTACTGGAGCATGTTGGGGGTGATGGAGCCGTCGCCGCCGAAGAAGTTCAGGGCCGTGCAGCCCGATGCCACGCCGGCGCAGGGTGCCAGGCCCGGCAGTCCCAGCTCCTGCTGCAGGTGGAAGGTGTTCACCACGCCGCCCGCCATGTCGCTCTCGTAGTTGTTGGCATAGGCATAGCCCGCCGACCAGTCCCACTCGTTGCCGAGCAGGTTGAAGTAGCCGGTGAACGCGCCGTCGAACTGGAGGTTGTCCACATTCTGGTTGAATACCCGATCGCCTCCTTCCGACAGACGGCGTCCCAGGAACAGGAGCGAGTCACAACTGCCGGCGAAGAAGCAGCTGGAACTCAGGCCGGCGACCAGGTCTTCGCCGAAGGGGTTGAAGGGGTTCTTGCCAGAGATCCCCACCGGCTGGCCCTCGGCCTTGGCCTGGCCGAAGGCACCCAGCGAGATGGTGTTGGGGGCGAGCTGTTCCGAGGAGCGGCGTTTGCCGTAGAGCACCTGCGCCTTGAAGCTCAGGTTCTCGGCCAGGTCGTAGTTGCCCTGGATGTAGAAGGCCGTGCGTTCGCTCGGCGTCTCCAGGAAGTTGTCCGGTGCATAGTTGAAGCGGTCGGTACCGGCGAAGTCGCGGAAGTTGCCGAGCGTCGGCTTCTTCGTGGTGGCCTTGATCAGGGTCATGTTGCAGGAGCCGTAGTAGGAGACCGCCGGCGTGGCCGAGCCCGGACAGGTGCCGGTCGGCGTCAATATGGAGAAGAACCCGTTCGGTGTCTGTGAGCTTCCCGCCTGTATGCCGCCGCCCACCACCGGTTCACGCGATATGCTGCGATGCCCCGCCAGCACCGGCGTCTCGTTCACGTAGGAGACGTTCATCACCACGCTGCCGCGATCGCCGCTCGACCCCAGCGTGAAGTCGTAGCTGTTCTTCTGGCCGTCCCAACCGCCGCCGTCCGCATGGGCGTCGTATTTGCCCATGAAGGCGTTGGCCTGGGCCCCGGAGTAGTTCTTCACTGTGATGATGTTGATCACGCCGGAGATGGCATCGGAGCCATACACCGCCGAGGCGCCGTCCTGCAGGATCTCCACATGATCGACGATGCTGACCGGAAGGTTGTTGAGGTCCACGTCGCCGCCCAGGCCCGAGATCACGCGCTTGCCGTCGAGCAGCACCAGCAGGCGGTTGGCGCCCAGGTTGCGCAGGTCCGCGTTGGTACGGCCGCTGCCGCCGTTGTTGAACCTGTTGTTCTGGGCTGCACCGGCAGAAGGTATCTGCTGCAACACGTCGCCGATGGATTTGAGGCCGCTGGCCTTGATCTGCTCGCTGGTGATGACGTTGATCGGGCGCGCCGCCTCCACGTCGGAACGCTTGATGCGCGTGCCGGTGACCTCGATCTTGCCGAGCTTGGCGGTGCTGTCGGGAGGGGGCGTGGTCTGGTCGTTGCTGGCCGGGTCTTGTGCCAGCGCCGTCGACAGGGGCAGGCCGCTGACCGCGCCGCTTATGAGCAGGCCGCGGATGATATTCGACAGGGACAACGATCCGGTTTCCATGGCACCCTCCCAAGGATGTTTGAAGACGTCTTTCTTATGGCCCTGACGGGCTCTATACTATTTATGACGTACTATACTATTAGTAGTCCGAATGTAAACGGCACTTTCTGCCGCAACGGACATCTTTGCTTGGGTGGCTGATCGGCAGGTCAGGGGGCGGGACAGGCCGGCAGGGGCCGGCCCTGCCGGTGCGCGTCGAGCCAGGGCTTCAGGTCCAGGCTCCAGACGTTGGCGTTGCCGTTGTTCCAGCCCTGCATATCCTCCACGTCCTGCTCCGCCTCGATCCGGGTCTTGGGCAGATGCACAGCCTGGGTGCGGTCACTGGCGAAATAGAGCGTGCGGCCGTCGGGACCCAGCTCCGCGTCGTCGTCCAGGGTGAAGCCGCTCGCGGCACCGGCACCGTCGAAGCACATGGCCTGCACCGGTCCCCATGCCACGCCCTCCCGGAACACGATGTAGAGGTGCTCGTGGTCGTCCTTGAAGGGGCCGCGGCCGATGCTGCTGAACACGAGATAGGAATCGTCCGGCGCGGCGGCCGGATCCACATCCAACGAACCGCCGTCACTGAAGGGCAGCTTCTCCGCCTGGGCATAAGCGCCGTCCTTGAAGGCGGAGCGGTACAGATGCAGGTTCTTCTCGCCCTCGTCCTTGGAGATGAAGTAGAGGTCTCCCCGCCCGTCCACGCTCGGCTTCCACATGTTGGCGCTGATGTTCACGCTCGCCGGCAACCGCTGCGGCTCGCCCCAGCCTGCGCCCCTGCGTTCGGCCTTCCACAAGGCCGAACCCTTGAGGGGCAGATGCTGGCTGCGCACCTGCTCTGCCAGCGCCGCGGTCGCCGGACGCGTGGACTCGAAGATCACGTAGGACCCGTCCCGCGCTTCCGTGGGGGAACTGTCCGGCCACTCGCCTGAATAGGGAGCGATCGCGGGTTCGGACCAATGCCCGCCCTTCAGTTCCGATTCGAGGATGAAGCCCCAGCTCAAGCCGCTGCGGGTGAACTCCATGCGCTTGCCGTCCGGTGAGAAGGCCGGCGTCCAGTCGTTGGCGGGGCCGGAGATCTCGCCGGGGGCGAAGAGCTGGGGCGCGGGGGCGGTATCGGCTGAAGCTGCCAGGGGAAGAACAAGAAAAGAGAGAGCGAAGGCTTGGAGGCGCATGAGGAGGTTCCTGAGAGGGGCTCAGGAAGGGACCGGCTTGGGTGGGTGAAGTTCCGGGAGGGCGTTAGGAGATGAGAAAGAAGACGGAGGAGAGAGAGGGATTGTTCGCCCCCTTTCCCGCTAAGGCGGGAAAGTCCTGGGCAAGCCTTCGGTTTGCCCGTCCGGCGCTTCGCGCCGGACCCCTGGGGCTCCCCGCTTCGCGGGCCCGCCTTCGGCGGTCCAAGTTTGCTCCCGGCAAACTTGTCGAACCGGCCTTCTAATCGAGGGTTCGAATCCCCACTACACCGGCAAGCGACCAATAAAAAACGGGGCCCTAGAGGGCCCCGTTTTTTATTGGTAACTGGCGGAGAGAGAGGGATTCGAACCCTCGATACAGGTTTTAGCCCGTATACGCCCTTAGCAGGGGCGCGCCTTCGACCACTCGGCCACCTCTCCAAGAAAACATGTGCTTGAAATAGATGGGGTTTTCATCCCATCCCTGGTGGCGCGTACAGACCGCCCCTGCCAAGGGCGGCCATGATACCGGTCAGAGCTGTATCCGGTCAAAAACCGGGCCGAAGGGCCCGGCCAGGTCTTAGCTGTTGCCGGCTTCGGGCATATCCGGCGGGCTTCCGCCGCCTTCCTGCTCGCGGCGGATCCGCTCGTAGATCTCTTCGCGGTGCACCGCCACGGTGCGCGGCGCGTTGACGCCGAGACGGACCTGGTTGCCCTTGACTCCGAGCACCGTCACCGTCACCTCGTCGCCGATCATGAGGGTCTCGCCTACGCGTCGCGTAAGGATGAGCATGTCATTCCACTCCCAGAGTAGCCGTGTATCCCAATCACCTCAAAGTCCTTTTTGTTCTCATCATCTTTATGTAGTCGCTCTCTATGGAGCGATTGGTATTCTGCGCCGACCCGGCCTCAGGCTCAACCCGTCGTGCCACGATGCAGGAAATCTTCCTTAGGGTCCGCGGCCAGGCCGAAGGCCTGATGCAGGGCCCGCACCCCGGATTCCAGCTGTTTCTCGTCCACCACCACCGAGACCTTGATCTCGGAGGTGGCCACCATGCGCAGTTCGATGCCCTTCTCGGCCAGGGCGCGGAACAGGGTGCTCGCGACGCCCGCGTGGGAGCGCATTCCCACACCCACGACGGATATCTTCACCACCCGCTCGTTGCCCTGCAGGCTCTGGGCGCCGATCGCGGTGAGATTCGCACGCAAAATATCCATCACTTGCGGATAATCGTTGCGATGGATGGTGAAACTGAAGTCGAGGCGGCCATCGCGCGCGACGTTCTGCACGATCATGTCCACTTCGATGTTGGCGTCCGACACCGGCCCCAGGATGCGGTAGGCGATGCCCGCCTCGTGGGGCACGCCCAGCAGCGAGACTTCCGCCTCGTCGCGGTTGAAGGCGATGCCTGAGACCACGGCGGCTTCCACGGCTTGATCCTCGTAGGTGATTAATGTGCCCTCCCCTTCCTTGAAGGTGGAGAGGACCCGCAGGGGCACATTGTATTTGCCGGCGAACTCCACTGCACGGATCTGCAGCACCTTGGAGCCCTGGCTGGCGAGTTCCAGCATCTCCTCGAAGGTGATGCGCGGCAGGCGCCGGGCATCCGGCACCAGGCGCGGGTCAGCCGTGTAGACCCCGTCCACGTCGGTGTAGATGTGGCACTCGTCCGCCTGCAGGGCCGCCGCGAGGCCGACCGCGGTGGTGTCGCCGCCGCCGCGCCCGAGGGTGGTGATGTTGCCCTGGGGGTCCACCCCCTGAAAGCCCGCCACCACCGGGATGCAGCCTGAAGCCACGCACTCCTTCAATACGTCCGTATCGATCTCTTGGATGCGCGCCTTGGTATGGGCGCTGTCGGTGCGGATGCACACCTGCCCCGCGGTGAAGGAGCGCGCCTTCAGGCCGCGCTTCTCGAGGGCGATGCAGAGCAAGGCGATGGAGACCTGCTCGCCGGTGGCGAGCAAGACGTCGAGTTCCCTTTGGTTGGGGCGCGGCACCAGCCGGTGCGCGAGACCGAGCAAGCGATCCGTCTCGCCGGCCATGGCCGATACCGCCACCACCACCTCGTGGCCGAGCGCGCGGGTCGCGGCGATCTTGGCCGCAACGTGCTCGATGCGGTTGCAGTCGGCGACGGAGGTGCCGCCGTACTTCTGGACGATCAAGGCCAAAGGGAAACCCCGTGCGGGACTCCAGCCCGCGGAATCACCCTAGTTTACCGCGTACCCATTCGGGCACTGACTTCAGCGCGGCATCCAGCTTGGAAGGATCGGTGCCGCCCGCCTGGGCCATGTCCGGACGGCCGCCGCCCTTGCCGCCCACCTGCTGGGCTACCATGTTCACGAGTTCGCCCGCCTTCACCTTGCCGGTGAGGTCGGCGGTCACGCCCGCGATCAGGCTCACCTTGCCCTCGTTGGCGGCGCCGAGCACCACCACCGCCGAGCCGAGCTTGTTCTTGAGCTGGTCCAGGAGATCCCGCAGCGCCGCCGCGTCCGCCCCGTCCACCGCCGCCGCCAGCACCTTGGCCGGACCGATGGCCTGGGCCTGGGACGTGAGTTCGTCGCCGCGGTTGGAGGCGAGCTTGCCAGACATCTGGGCCAGCTGCTTCTCCAGCTGCTTGTTCCGCTCCAGGAGCGCTTCGGTCTTCGCCACCACGTCGTCCTGGCCGGCCCGGAGGATCTCCTCGGTCCGGCGCAGCACGCCCTGCACCTCACGCACCCAGCTGAGCGCGCCGGCGCCGGTCACCGCCTCGATGCGGCGCACGCCCGCGGCCACGCCGCCCTCGCTCAGGATCTTGAACAGGCCGATGTCGCCGGTGCGGTGCACATGGGTACCGCCGCAGAGTTCGGTGGAGAAGTCACCGAACTTCATCACCCGCACCACGTTGCCGTACTTCTCGCCGAACAGCGCCATGG
>CAZPAO010000018.1:0-40781 GCA_964584665.1 uncultured Gammaproteobacteria bacterium | reverse complement strand
CGGCGGTGAAGGCGGCCGTGATGGCGGTGTCGGAGGCGTCGTAGTCCGGCGTCTCTTCCGCGTTGTCGAGGTTGATGCCCTCGAAGCGCGCGTCGTAGCGGCCCACGGTGTGGCCTTCGTCGCGCAGGAGTTCCACGCGGAAGCGTGAGGCACTCACCTTCAGGTGCGCGTCACGCAGGTAGCCCTCGCTCAAGCCGGTGTAGGCGTGGAGCTTGTGCAGTACCGCGTCGTATTCGGCTTGGGGCAGCGTGTCGCCCTGGAACAGGGCCTCTGCGTACTCGCCGCGGGCGAAGGCCCGCACTTCCTGCAGGAAGGCATTTATGTTCGCCGGTTTCTGCGGCAGCTTGCCGTGCTGCCAGGCGATGGCGGCGAAGGAGGGCAGATAGGTGATGTACTCGAGGTCGGTGCCGGCCATGGTGTCGCCGTAGTTCAGCACCGAGGACACCAGGATCACGCCGTTCATGGCCACGCCCTTGCCCTGCAGCCAATCCACCAGGTTGGCGGAGCGGGTGGTGCCGTAGCTCTCACCCAGCAGGAACTTGGGGCTGTTCCAGCGGCCGTTGACGCTGATGTAGCGCTGGATGAAGCGGCCGAAGGCGTCCACGTCCTGGTCCACGCCCCAGAAGTCCTTGCCCTCGGCCTTGCCCACGGGCTGGCTCATGCCGGTGGAGACCGCGTCGATGAACACGAGGTCGCTCTTGTCCAGCAGGCTCTCCTGGTTGGGTACGAGGTCATAAGGAGGCGGCGGCGTGGGCTCCGCGTTGCTCGTCACCACGCGCATGGGGCCGAAGGCGCCCATGTGCAGCCAGATGGAGGAGGAGCCGGGTCCGCCGTTGTAGAGGAAGGTCACGGGACGGTGGTCCGTATCCTTCACGCCGTCCTGCACGTAGGCCACATAAGACATGGTCGCCGTGGGCTCGTCCTTGTCGTTCTTGATGACGAGGTTGCCGAAGGTGGCGGTGTAGGCGATGGAACGGCCGCCGATGTCGAGGCTGTGATGGCTTACGGACTTCTCCTCCTTCGGCACCGGCTTCGCTTCCGGCACCGCGGCCTTGCTGCCGGCGGCTGGGGCGTCGTCCGCGTGGACAGTGAAGCCGAGGCAGGAGAGGGACAACAGGACGGTGAAGGCGAACTTCTTCATATTTTTCCTCCTTTGAAAAACGAGACCGGCCTTTCGGCCGGTCTATCTCTTCATATCGGTCTCAAGCCACCGCGCGAAATGCATCCCGCGTCAGATTTTCAGGCCCGGCGGCCTTGGCCACCACGTTGTCTTCGATGCGGATGCCGCCGAACTTGCGCAAGGCATCCACCTTCTTCCAGTCCACGAACTTGCCCTGGTCGCTGGCCTTCAGTTCCGCGAGCAGCGCATCGATGAAGTAGAGGCCCGGTTCGATCGTCACCACGAAACCCTCGCCGAGGGTGCGGGTGGTGCGCAGATACGGATGTCCCTCGGGCTTGGGCAGCACGCCGCCGGCGGGGCCGGCCATGAAGCCGCCCACGTCGTGGGTCTGCAAGCCCAGGAGATGCCCGAGTCCGTGGGGCAGGAAGGTGCGGGTGACGCCGGAGTCCACGATGGCCTCCGCCGGCAGCTTCACGATGGCGAACTGCTCCAGCAGGCGGCCCACCGCGTGGTGGCATTCGAGATGCAGCGCCGCGAAGTCGAGGCCGGGCTTCACCTTGGCGCCCATGGTCTGCTGTTCCTTGTCCATGGCGTCGATGAGCGCCTGGAACTCGTCCTTCGCCGCGGAATAGGTGCGGGTCACGTCCGAGGCGTAGCCGTGGTACTGGGTGCCGGCATCGATGAGGAAGGAATGATGCTGTGCCGGCTTGCCCTTGTGCCAATGCTGGTAATGCAGCGTCGCCGCGTGCTCGTTCAGGGCCACGATGGCGTGGTAGGCGTGGGCATCGTCCGGTTCGCCGGAGCCCCGCACGAAGGCGTCGTGGATCTCGAACTCCGAGGCGCCGGCGC
Source organism: uncultured Gammaproteobacteria bacterium (assembly GCA_964584665.1). Classification (GTDB taxonomy): domain Bacteria; phylum Pseudomonadota; class Gammaproteobacteria; order Natronospirales; family REEB76; genus DASUBN01. The sequence continues at coordinate 38,812 of CAZPAO010000018.1, read as the reverse complement.
GGAAAGCCTGTTCCGCGGCGAGATGACCCCGCACCGCCGACATGTTGGCGCGGCGCATGCACTCCAGCTCATAGCCGGTCTTGGCGGCGCGGACATAGTGCAGCGGGTTCAGCAGCGACTCGGGGTTCACGGAAGCGAAGCCCCAATCCTTGAACTCCTCCCGCCATTCCCCGATGAAAGCGCGCTTGGATGCAGATGGCAACTCCGCGCGGACGGAAGCGGCATCCTTCAGCACCCGCACGTCGAAGTGCTCGACCCAATAACCCGCGGGCGGGGCCGGCGGCACGTGCCAGTAGTCGTCCGGCTGGAAGTAGAGCAGCACCGGTTTCTTGCCGGCGGTGTAGACCACGAAGGAATCGTGGGCCTCCGTGAGGGGCAGCCACCACTTGAACTGGGGGTTCACCTTGAAGGGGTAGGGCGCGTCGTCCAGGAACTGGTAGTGCAGCGCGCCGGCGTAGATCGCCACTTGGTCGCAGCCCGCGGCCTGCATGGCCGCATCGAAATGCCGCCGCACCGAGGCCAGGTGAGCCGGGTATTCACGGGCCAGGACGTCGCTCATGGGGCCATGCCTATTTTTATATGCTGAGGGGAGCCCGATTGTAATACCGGTCCGCTCTCAATGCAGGCTGATATAAGCCGTCACTTCCTCGCGGTCGTGGTAGAGCTGCTTGCAGAGGAGCCGGTGATCCAGGCCTTCATCTCTCAGACGGCCGGAGAGGCCGTCCAGGCAGTCCTGGAGGGATTCCCAGCGCCGCTTCATGGGGAGCTTGAGGTTGAAGATGACCCGCCGGCAGTCGCCCCTGAGGAGCCAATCGCCCATGAGCGCGGCGATGCGCTGGGGCTGTTCCACCATGTCGCAGAGCAGCCAGTCCACCGGTTTCGCCGGCCGGAAACGGAAGCCGTCCTCGCGCCGGTGCTCCACGAGCCCTGAGTCCATGAGTTCGGGCTGCATCGGACCATTGTCCACGGCGGTGACGCGGATGCTGCGCCGCACCATCTGCCAGGTCCAGCCGCCGGGGGCGGCGCCGAGATCCACGGCCCTGAGGCCCGGGCGCAGCAAGTCTTCGCGTTCGGACTCGTCCAGGAAGGTGAGCAGCGCCTCCTCGAGCTTAAGGGTCGAGCGGCTCGGCGCCTCATGGGGGAATTTGAGCCGCAGGATGCCGTTCGGCAGCGGGCTCCCCTCGGCTCCGGAGGAGAAGCCGATGCGCACTTGTTTCGAGTCGGTGAAGAGTAGATGCAGGCGCCGCTCGGCTTTCTTGAACACCGGTAGGCCGCGCTTCGCCAGCGCCGACTTCAGCGGCGGCGCGAAGCGCTTGATGAAGCCCGCGAGCTCCTTGCCGGCATTGGTGTCCGGGTTCTCCATCAGGATGTCACCGACGGGGCCAGGATGGGCTGCGAGCACCTTGAGGATCGGATCGATGCGGTCACCCGCGGGCAGGTCTTCGAGGAAGGCCACCTGCCGGAACGCCTGCCGCGCGAACACGCGCTTGAGCAAGGGTGCCGAGCGTCCCGCGGTCACAACGCCTTCCGCCACGGGCGAGCCGCCGGCTTCGACGGCGCATTCCGCCTCGAAACCCGGACGGCATTGCAGGACCCAGATGTCTTCCATGGCGCGCATTTAAACACGCACCCGGCCGCGGGGTAAGATAGCTGTTCACCCATATATAGACCGGCACTGCATGGCAGGACATCCGCCCCTCTCCGGGACCGCGGCCGAGATCCATCGCCTCATGGGCGAGGCCTCGGCGGCTTTCGCCCGCGGCGAACTGCGGCGTGCTGCCGCTACCGCGGAGCAGGTGCTCAAGCTCGCGCCGGAGATGCCCGATGCCCTGCATCTGCTGGCGCTCTGCCTGTTCCAGGGCGGCGATCTCGGCAATGCCTTGCATCTGATACGCCACGCGGCCGCCCTCAAGCCCGCGGACCGGCAGCTCCTGCGCAACCTGGGTGTGCTCTCCGCGGGTGCGGGCGACAGCGGCGGTGCGCTCACGGCGTTCACGCGGCTCACGCTCATGGATCCCGAGGACGCGGAGTCGCAGTTCAACATCGCGGTCCTGAGCGAGGACCAGGGCGACCTCTACGGTGCCGAACACGCCTATCGCGAGACCCTGCGCCGCTCGCCGCGCCACGCGCCCGCCGCAGGGGCATTGGCGGCGCTGCTGGAGCAGGGCAATGCATTGGAGGAGGCGGAGCGCTGGAGCGCCGTCGCCCTCGCCGCGGATCCGACCGAAGCGGTCGGCAACCTCACCCAGGCGCAGCTGGATCTGCGCGCGGGCCGCGAGCAGGCGGCCATAACGCGCCTGGAAGTTTTGCTGCAGCTCGACTCGCTCGTGCCGCGTAACCGGGCCTTGGCCGCGGGACGCCTGGGAGCGGTCTACGACCGCCTGGAGCAGCCGGAGCGGGCCTGGCCCCAGTTCCTCACCGCCAAGCAGGCCTTGAAGACGATGCTGCGTCCGGTGGAACCCGGCGCCTATGGGTTCGATGCGGCCGCCCGCATGGCCCGTTACCGGGATGCCTTGCTGGCAGCGGGACCTGCCGACGAAGGGGAAGGGCCGGTGTTCCTGGTGGGCTTCCCGCGCTCCGGCACCACGCTGCTGGACCAGATCCTCTCGGGTCACGGCCGCATCGCCGTGCTGGAAGAGCAGGACACGCTGCAGGACGTGTTGCGCGGACATGCCCTCACGGATGCGGGCATGGAAACGTTCCTGTCTGCGGATGGAGCCGCGCTCGCCGCATGGCGGCTCGCCTACTGGCAACGGGTGGCGGAGTTCATGCCGGAGCGGGACCCGCAGGCCATGTTCGTGGACAAGCTGCCCTTGAACAGCGTGTTCATGCCTCTGATCCGGCGTCTGTTCCCTTCCGCCAAGTTCATCTACGCCCTGCGCGACCCGCGGGACGTGGTGCTCTCCTGCTTCATGCAGACCTTCACCCTGAACGAAGGCATGCGCCATTTCCTCTCCCTGGAGGAGACGGCGAGCTACTACGCTGCGGTGATGCAGGTCGGCCTGGACTCCCTGGATCGCCTGCCGGAGGCCGCGCACCGCATCCGCTACGAGGACGTGGTGGCGGACACCGAGAAGGAGGCGCGCCGGCTGCTGGAGTTCCTGGGGTTGGAATGGGAGCCCAGGGTGTTGGATTTTCAGCAGACCGCCCGGGCCAAGCGCATCAACACGCCGAGCTATCACCAGGTCGCCCAGCCCATCTATCAGAGGGCGAAACAACGTTGGCGCCGGTACGAGGCGCAGCTGGCGACGGTGCTGCCGGTTCTGGAGCCATTCGCAAAGCGTTTGGGATACGACTAACGCTTCTTTTTTGACGTAGCAGAACATCGCGACGCCGCTCTCGCACCTCCCTGTGCTACGCGGCATAACAACATCCTGTTGTTAAAAAAACCCCGCGGTCCTTGCGGACCGCGGGGTCTCAGTTACCCCACTCGTTCTTGTTCTATTTCCCCGCTATCAGAATTTCACCGACAGGCGGCCGTACACGAAGCGGCCGGGGATGTCATACAACGTCGGGTCGAAGTTGTTGAGCTCCTGCACCGTCGAGGACGGCGGCTGCTTGGCGAACAGGTTGCGCACGCCGAAGGTGAACGTCGTCTTGATCGAGTCCATGTCGTAGTTGCCCTGCACGTCGTGGTACACGGTCGTGCCGATGTGCACGCCCGTGGGGGCGCCGTTGTTCTCCTCGACCATAGAACGGACGAAGCGCATGGCGTACTGGGCCGACCAGGCGCCGCCCGCCCAATCCAGCGCCAGGCGGGCCTTGTCACGCGGCACGCCGAACGGGAACACCGAGCCGCCGCGCTCCACGCCTGCAAGCTCGATCACCGTGGCCGGACCCGTGGGGTTCGGGAACACCTGCTGGAACGACTTGATGTGCGTGTCGTCGAAGCTCAGCTTGAAGTCGCCCACCGAGGTGCTCGGGAAGGCGTAGGTCGCGCTGATGTCGATGCCGGAGGTGGTGGTGGTGCCGACGTTGGTCACCTGGTCCCGCAGCGTCTGGATGGCGCCGAAGGCCGTGCGGGTGATCAACGCGCAGTCCGCGGCGTTGGACGTCGCCAGGGTCTGCGTATAGCAGCTGTTCAGGATGATCTGGCCGCTGATCGGCTGGATGATGTTATCCACCTCGATCTTGTAGTAGTCCATGTTCAGGTTGAAGCCGGCGAGCCAGTTGGGGCTGTACACGAACCCGATGGTGCGCGAGATGGAAGTCTCGGGCTTCAGGTGCGAGTTGCCGATCTCCAGCGTGTTGATCTGCGCGTTCGGCTGGGCGTAGGACGGAGCCCCCAGCAGGGCGCAGGTCGGAGCCGGCGTCAGTGCAGCGCTGGTGGCCGGGTTCGTGTTGCTGCAGGGATCCAGGATGTTCGCGGAGAAGTTGGTGCCCGCCGAGAACAGGTCCTGGATGGTCGGGGCGCGGAAGCCCTGCGACCAGCTGGTGCGCACCAGCCATTCGTCGTTCGGCTGGTACTTCAGGCCCCAGCGGTAGGTGTCGCTGGTGCCGTACACGTCGTACTTCGTGTGGCGGCCCGCGACGTCGAGGTCCAGCAACTTCACGCCGCTGATGCCGCCGATGAGGGGCATGTCCAGTTCGACGTATTCGGCCTGGGAGGTCTCGCGGCCTTCGGTCGGCAGCACCGGGCGGCCCGGGTTGAAGCTGTCATAGCCGTTCTGGGCCACGGAGTCCGGCAGGAAGAAGCCGTCATGCTCAAGCTGCTCGTAACCCAGCGCGAGACCCGCGTCGCCGCCCGGCATGGTGAACAGGCTGCTGTTGGTCAGGTCCAGGTTGTAGACGCGCTGGTTGTTCTCGAACTGGTTCTGGGCCGTGTACTTGATGTAGTCCAGCATGGCCGGGGTCACCGTCCCGGCGCCGCCGAAGATGTTGAGCTGTACGCAGCCCTGCACCTGGGCGCAGAGCGCCGCGTCACCCAAGGCGAGCCGCAGATGGCTCACGTCGAAGTGGCCGTCGTTGACGTCGATCTCGGAATCCTTGGAGAAGGAGTAGTTCGCATCCCAGTCCCACTCGCTGCCGCCGGCGTTGAAGAAGCCGTTGAAGCCGGTGCTGATGTGGAAGGTGTCGCCCTTCTCGTGATAGAGGCGCGGGCCGTTCTCCACCATGCGCCGGCCGAGCAGGCCGAGGTTCGCGGTGGCGGGGTTGGCCGCATCCAGGTCGAAGCCGAAGGGGTTGTACTTCTGCGATGCCGGGATGTCGATGGCGATGGAGCTGGAGGCGAAGAACAGCGGTTCCGGAGCCGACTGCTGGCGCGAGTCGCGGTGGCTGTACATCGCATCGACCTTGAAGGTCAGGTTGTCGGCCAGGTCCGTGTAGCCGCCGAGGTAGGTGCTGAACCGCTCTTCCGGCGTGAGCACGTAGTTATACGGCGCATAGTTGAAACGGTCGCTGGTGGCACCGCCGCTCACGAAGGGGCGGAAGTCGTTCATGTCGAGCTTGCCGTTGGCGCCGGGCGTCGCTCCGTCCTTGATGGTCAGGTTGCAGGTGCTGCCGCCGCAGAACGCCGACCAAGGGGAAGTGGTGGGCGCCACGAACACGAAGCGGCCGTTGGGGATGGCCGAGCTGCCGCCGGAGTTGCCCAGGCCGATGATCGGTTCCTTGGAGATGTTGCGGCTCGAGGAGGAAATGCCTTCCTGGTTGGTGTAGGAAGCGTTGAACACCATACCGCTGGTCTCGTTGCTCGAGCCCATGGTGAAGTCATAGGACTGGGTCTTGCCGTCCCATTTGCCGTCACCGTTGTAGATGCCCATGTAGGCGTCGGCTTCGCGGCCGTTGAAGTTCTTCACGGTGATGATGTTGACCACGCCGGAGATCGCGTCCGAGCCGTAGATCGCGGAGGCGCCGTCCTGCAGCACTTCCACGTGGTCGATGACGGAAGCCGGGATGGTGTTGAGGTCCACGGTGCCGTCGAGGCCGGTGGCCCAGCGCTTGCCGTTGACCAGCACCAGCACGCGCTGCGCGCCGAGGTTGCGCAGGTCCACGGTGCTCTGGCCGCCGCCGGTGAACTGGAAGTTGCCGCCGAAGTTGTCCATGGTGCTCAAGGAAGCGCCCGTGGAGGTCAGCTTCTGGACCACGGCGCCGATGGTCGGCAGGCCGGTGGCCTTGATCTGCTGGGCAGTGACCACGGTCACGGGCTGGGCTTGCTCCAGCTCGGTGCGCTTGATGCGGCTGCCGGTCACTTCGATCTTGCCGAGCTGGGCGGTGCTGCCCTGGTCGGTGGTGGCGGCCGTCGTGGTGGTGTCATCGGCCGCGAGCGCCGCATGGGCGCTGAGCCCGGCTGCGCCCACGAGGGCCAGGCGGACGGCTTTGCTTACGAGGTTCTGCTTCGACATTATGATTCTCCCTAGCAGCGTTACGGATGCCGGATCCCAAGATGCCCGGCGTATCGAGCGGCGCAAGCTCGGGACCCTTTGCCAAGAAACGGGTCATCCGGCCTGCTTGGTCCCTATACTAGACCAATCCTTTTCATGGACGCTGTTGCACAATAACAAAAGTGCATTTATTCCCAGGCTCCCTAAATATCAGAAATCGTCATAACTAATTGATATATTTGGATAATACTATGAAATATATGCTTCCGACGTCGGTAGCCTGAGTAGGGGCCGATGCAACAGACCCCTCCCGCACGCGGCCCTGACGCAGTCTTCGAGCAGGCCATCGCCCTGTTCACGGGCGGCCGGCTGGCTGAGGCGGCGGATATGTGTCGTGCGGTGCTGGCGCAGTCGCCCCACCACCCCCACGCCCTGCATATGCTGGGCCTGGTCTGTGCCGAGGAGGGTTCGACCGATGAGGCGCTGTCCCTGGTGGAACAGGCGCTCGCCACCGGTGTGCAGCACCCCGCCATCCATCTTTCCCACGCCCAGTTCCTGTTGCGTGCCGGACGCCTCGCTGAGGCCACCGCGCCGCTGCGAGCGAGCCTGCATCTCGATAACCGCCAGCCCCGGGCGGCGGCGCTGCTCGGCAAGACGCTCATGCAACTCGGTCGCTTGCGGGAAGCACGCGCGCTCCTGGATGCGGCACACGCTGTGATGCCCGGGGACGCGGCGCTGCAGGAGGCCTCCGGCCTCGTGTACATGGCGCAGGGACGCCACCCGGAGGCGGCGCGGGAACTGGAGCGGGCGCTCTCCGCCGATCCGCGCCTGAGCGATGCCCACAGCAGCCTCACCGCCGTCTATGAACAGAGCAACCGTCTCGGCGACGCGCGCCGCATGCTTGAGAGCGGCCTCACCCGCTGGCCGGAACAGGCGGGCCTGCAGCTCATCGCCGCGCGCCTCAAGCGGCGCGAGGGGGAGCCTGCCGCGGCGCGCGAGATATTGCAGGGCCTGCGCCCGCGCCGGGACTTCGACCTCACCTTGGAACGCGACGTGGAGTACGAACTCGGCTGGTGCGCAGACGCGCTGGATGAACCCGGCGCCGCCATGCAGCATTTCGCGGCGGCCAATGCGCGGGCGCTGGCCGTGGCGGCGCCGGCGGCAGGGCTGGAAGAGGTCTATCCGAAACTGCTCGCTTCCCTCACGCGTTTCTACGCCGCCGGGAAGTTGCCGCCCACGGGCCTGGCGCAGAAGCCCATGCCGGCCTTCCTGGTGGGCTTCCCCCGTTCCGGCACCACGCTCCTGGACACCATGCTCGGCGCCCATCCGGAACTCACGGTGCTGGAGGAGCAGCCGGGCGTGCAGGCGATGCTGGATGCCTATCTCGACTGGGGCTACGCCTACGCGGAGGATCTCGGCAGGCTCACGCCGGACCGACTCGCCGAACTGAAGGCGGTGCATCAGCGGGTCTGCCGGAGCGCGGGCTGGGACGGCATACGCGGGCTCATCGACAAGTCACCCTTCGCCACCGCACACCTCGGCCTCGTCCAGCAGGTGTTCCCCGGCGCACCGGTGATCTTCGTGGCGCGCCACCCTTGCGACGTGGTGCTGTCCTGCTTCATGAACAACTTCGAGATCAACAGCGGCACCGTGCATTTCACCCGCCTGGCGGACGCGGTGAGGCTCTACTGCGGCGTGATGGAACTCTGGCACCTGTACCTGCGCAAGCTGCCCATGCAGTACCGGATGCTGCGCTACGAGGACCTCATCACCGATCCGGAGCGGGAACTGCGGCGTTTGCTGGAGTTCCTGATGGTGCCCTGGGCGCCTTCCGTGCTGGAGCACACGCGCCATGCCCTGGAGCGCGGCCGCATCGCCAACCTCAGTTACAGCCAGGTGAGCCAGCCCATCTACCAGGAAGCCCGCGATCGCTGGCGCCGCTATGAGGCGTACCTCGCGCCTCACATGCGGCAGCTCAAGCCGCACATAGAAGCCTTCGGCTATGACGCCTGAATCCCCCGAGGCGCTGTCGGCGCACATGCAGCGCGGCGTGGCCGCGCACCAGCGCCAGGACTTCGACGCAGCGGAGCGGGAGTACCGGGCGGTGCTGGCGGCGGATACGCGCCACGCGGACGCCACCCATTTCCTGGGCCTGCTCTTGCACCAGCGCGGGCAGACCCGTGAAGCCATGCCTTTGCTGCAAGCCGCCCTCGTGCTCGCGCCCGCCAACTACCAGTTCCGCGGCAACCTCGCCGGCGTGCTGGAGCAGCTCGGGGACGGGGCGGGAGCGGAACGGCTCTACCGGGAATCCCTCGCGCTCAACCCGAGCTACCTCGGCGGCTACATCGGTCTCGGCATGCTCCACGCCGCCCAGGGCGACTATGCGCAGGCACTCGCTGGATTCGACGCGGTCCTCAAGCTCGAGCAGGGCAGTTTCGTCGCCTGGTTCGGCCGTGCCGAAGCCCTGCAACAGCTCGCGCGCACGCCGGAGGCGCGGGAGGCCTATCGGCGTGCCGCCGCCGCCGCGGGACAGGACGTGGATCGCCTCTTGGCGGTGGGCTCGGCCCTGCGGGAAGCGGGCGAGGTGGAGGAAGCGCGACGCTGCCATGAGCGGGCGCTTGGTCTCGCGCCGGACTATCCTCCGGCGGAGAACAGCCTAGGCAATCTCATGGGCATGCAGGGCGATCTCCAAGGCGCGGAGCGCCATTACCGCCGGGCGCTGGCCCTGAAGCCGGATTACGCCGGGGCTTATCACAACCTGGTGGACGTGGTGCGCCTGGGGCCGGGTGATCCGCTCTGGCCGGGTCTCATGCAGCTCAGCGAGCGCGCCGCAAGCTTGCCGCCCGACGAGGCCACGGCGCTGCAGTTCACGCTGGGGCGGGTCTGGGAAGGGCAGAAGGATCATCCGCGCGGCTTCAGCCACTTCGAGGCGGGCAACCGCCTGAAGCGCGCCGGCATCAATTACGACGAACCGCGGCAGAAGCGGTTCTTCGAGGACTTCGCGCAGGTCTTCGGCGCGGACTTCATCGCTGCGCGTCAGCTAGACACTCAAGACCCACGACCGGTGTTCATCGTCGGCATGCCGCGTTCCGGCACCACGCTGGTGGAGCAGATCCTGGCGAGCCACCCGCAGGTGCACGGCGCCGGCGAACTGCATGCCCTGCGCAACGTCTTGAGGGAGGAACTGCCGCCGGATCCGGGTGACTACGCCCTGCCGGAGGCGCTGGCCGGTCTCGAAGCGGCCGGCTTCCGCCGCGCGGCGGAGCGCTACAGCCGTTTCCTCGACGCCCTCGCGCCCGGTGCGAAGCGCGTCACCAACAAGCTGCCAGGCAACATGGTGTTCGTGGGCCTCGTGAGCCTGCTCTATCCGGAGGCGCGCATCATCCATTGTTCGCGCGACGCCATGGACACCTGCCTCTCCTGCTACTCCAAGCTCTTCACCACCGGCCATCCCTTCGCCTACGAGCAGGGGGAGTTGGGCCGTTTCTACCGCATGTACGACGCGCTCATGCAGCATTGGCGCGCCGTGTTGCCGGGCCGCATGCTGGAGCTGCGCTACGAGGAGCTGGTGGGGGATTTCGAGCCCCAGGTGCGGCGCGTGATCGCGCACACAGGGCTGCCCTGGGACGACGCCTGCCTGCGCTTCCACGAATCACCGCGGGCGGTGCGCACCGCGAGCCTGGCGCAGGTGCGCCGGCCCATCTATGCCAACTCGGTGGGGCGTTGGAAGGTCTACGAGAAAGAGCTCGCGCCGCTCATGGCAGCGCTCGCAGGGACTGCTTAGTTCGGCGGAGTATAAGGAAGCGTTTTTAGACCGGTGGAATCCGCCGGTGCCGCCGTGGTCCCGCTCGCCGGGGCGGCCGGGGCATCTGCACAACGGTAGAGCCCCCAGGTCTGGTTGCCCTGGTCCACCGCCGTGAGCGGCGCGACGCTGTCGGCGCCGACGATGGCCGCCTGGTTGATGGCCATCACCTGCAGGTCATGATCCACGTCCCCCGGCATGCGCTGCAGCGTGCCGATGTGGTCAGCCACCTTGAGCACGTTCACCGCGATCTTCTCGCAATGCAGCGCCGCATCGGCGGTGCGCACCTTGATGTCCGCCTGCATGGCCTCGGGCGAGGGCGTGACCCAGGTGCAACCGGCGAGGGTCGCGAGCAGGACCGGCAGGGCGGCGCGCTTCATCATCACTTGCTCTCCGGCTGCGGTGGCGGCAAGGGCTGGCCGATGTTCAGCAGTTCGATCTGGAACACCAACGGGCCGGCCGGGCGGTCCGGCTTGCGCGGCGGGTCGCCGTAGGCGAGGTCCGACGTCAGCCAGAGCTGCACCTTCTCGCCCGTGGTCATCATGGGGATCATCTCCTGCCAGCCGGGGATGAGCTTGTCCAAGGGGAAGGTGGCGGGCTCGCACTTGCCCTCAGGGCAGCTGCTCTCCAGGAAAGTGCCATCCGCCTTCCACACGGTGTAGTTGGCCGTCACCGTGTCCGTGAGCTTCGGGTGGACCGTGCCGGTGCCGGGTGTCAGCACCTTATAAGCCAGGCCGTCGGGCAGCACCGTGGCGTTCTTGGGCTGCACCGGTATAGCCGTCGGCCACGCGGGAGCGGTGCTGCATGCAGCAAGCGCACAGCCGGCGAGAGTGAGGACGGTGAGATGGTGCAGCTTCATGGGCGGCTCCTCAGCGGAAGGATACGGCTTACTTCTTCTTGGCCTTGGAGAGGCCGGGGGCGGGTTTCTTCTTCGCCACCTTGTGCTTACGGGTGTTGCCATAGCTGCCGCGCCAGATCTTGCCCTTGCGCGTCTTGCGATCACCTTGACCCATGGAATGCTCCTAATGAGGATGGATGAAGCGGCATTCACCGCCGACCCGGCATTATAGCGGCTATATCAGGAACTGCAGCGATTCGTCGCGGGCCAGTTCCCGGCTCTTGCCGTCCAGGAACAGCTTGGCGCTGTGCTCGCCCAGGAGTTCGAGGCGGCCGGCATCCAGCTTCAGGGCGCTGCCTTCGCGCAGGCCCAGCACCGGCACGCCCGGGTTCAGGCGCATGAACTCGCGCAGCCGGTCGTCGCGGGTCTCACCCTGGTGTTCCGGCGGCAGCAGCTCGGTGTAGTGCGGGTTGATCTGGAAGGGCACCAGGCCCAGCGCTTCATAGGAATCCGGCCAGACGATGGGCATGTCATTGGTGGTGCGGATGGTGGGGCAGGCGAGGTTGCTGCCGGCGCTCCAGCCGATGTAAGGCATGCCGGCGCGGACGCGCTCGCGCAGGGGCTGCAAGAGGCCCTGGGACTGGATGAGCTGCAGCAGGCGGAAGGTGTTGCCGCCGGACACCGCCACCGCCTCCGCTTCGCGCACCGCGGCCACCGGGTTCGCCGCCGCGTGCAGGCCCGTGACGCGGTAGCCCATGGCTTCGAGCACCGGCGTGACGATGCCGGTCATCTCTTCGTAGCTCTTGCCCACGGCCGCATAGGGGATGAACAGCACCTCCCTCACGCCGTCGCCCAGGAAGGCGCGGATGTGATCGCGGGCATGCTCGAGGAAAGCCCCGCCGGGCGTGCGGGAGCTGCTCAGGAGCAACAGGCGTGATTTGGACTGCATCGGCAGATGACCCCTTTCCAGGCCCATTCTAATGAAGCTGAGGAACGAAGGGATAGCATCCGAGTCTGACAGTATTTGTCAGTCCCGGCGCTTCTTTGTCATACCGGCCCGGGGCGTTTTTTATATACTCGAACGGACACAAACTCAGGGGACGGACCATGAAACGCTTCATCTTGTCGATCCTCGCGGCGACGGCGCTGCTCTATCTCGCCACGGCTTCTGCCGCCACCGGCGATGCCAGCAAGACCGGGGCCAGCGCGCCTCAGGTGACTGCGGCGGCTGCCGAGCCGGCGGCGAAGCACTTCGATGCGGATGAAGCCACCAAGGAGTGGCTCGCCACCATGTCCCCCGAGGCCCGGGCCAAGTCCGACGCCTACTTCGAGGGCGGCTACTGGCTCGTGCTGTGGGACTTCGTGGCGGGCCTCGTGGTCGCCTGGCTGTTCCTGGGCACGAAGCTCTCGGCCAAGATGCGCGACCTGGCGGAGCGCATCACCAAGATGCGCTGGCTGCAGACCGCCATCTATGCCGCGCAGTACGTGGTGCTGAGTTCGCTCTTCACCCTGCCCTGGGCCATCTACGAGGGTTGGTTCCGGGAGCACCAGTACGGCATGTCCAACCAGACCCTGGGCGGCTTCCTGGGCGACGAGTTCACCGGCTTCATCATCGGGCTGATCTTCGGCGTCATCATCATCCCCATCATCTACGCGGTGATCCGCAAGTTCACCCGCACCTGGTGGATCTGGGGCGCGCTGGTGGGCATGGTGTTCATCGTGTTCAGCGTGCTCATCGGTCCCACCTACCTTGAGCCGGCCTTCAACAAGTTCTATCCGCTGCAGGAGAGCCCCCTCAAGGAGGACATCCTCTCGCTGGCCCGGGCCAATGGCATCCCGGCCAAGGATGTCTATGAGTTCGATGCCTCCAAGCAGACCAAGCGCATGAGCGCCCACGTCAGCGGCATCGCCGGCACCACCCAGATCAGCCTCAACGACAACCTGTTGAACCGCGCCTCGCCGGAGGAGGTGAAGGCGGTGCTGGGCCACGAGATGGGCCACTACGTGCTGAACCACGTGTTCCACGGCATCTTCGAGTTCAGCATCCTGATCGTCATCGGCTTCGCATTCGTGCAGTGGGCCTTCGACAAGGTGCGGCTGCGCTGGGGCGCCGCCTGGGGCATCCGCGACGTGAGTGACGTGGCGGGACTGCCGCTCCTCGGCGTGCTGTTCTCGGTCTTCATGTTCGTGCTGACGCCGGTAAACAACACCCTCACGCGCACGCAGGAAGCGGAGGCGGATGCCTTCGGCATGAACGCGGCGCGCCAGCCGGACGGCTTCGCCCAGGCGGCCATCCACCTCTCGGAGTACCGCAAGATGGAGCCGGGCACCTGGGAAGAGATCCTCTTCTATGACCATCCGAGCGGTTACCACCGCATCCACCGGGCCATGGTGTGGAAGGCGGAGCATCTGAATGATGCTGATATCCAGGCCTACGATGCGGCGCATCCGACCATCGCCATGCCGCCGGAACCCAAGGCTGATGCGGCCCCGGCTAAATAGGAACCCATGTCTGGAATCATTAAGGGCGCCGAAAGGCGCCCTTAATCTTTATCTTTCGCGTACTGGCGTAAAAGCGTAGCGAGCGAAGGCAGAACGAGGCGCGGGAGGCGAGCCCCCGGAGCGTGCTCTTGTGCACGTGAGGAGGGCGAGCCGGACCGCAACGAAGTTATGCCGAGCGCAGTAGCTTTTACGAATGGTAAGCAGGACTCAGATCGTGGACCGCGCTGACCATTGCAGAAACATGTTCAGGCGGTGTGTCGGCATGGATGCCATGGCCTAAGTTGAACACGTGGCCTTCGTGGTGACCGAAGCTGGCCAGGGTCTTCCACACGAGATCGCGCACCGTATCCGGCGGGGCATATAGGCAGGAGGGGTCGAGGTTCCCCTGCAGTGCCACCTTGTCGCCCACGCGCCGGCGCGCCTCGGAAAGGTCCTGGGTCCAGTCCACGCCCAAGGCATCGCAGCCGCTCTCGGCCATGTGCTCGAGCCAGGGCCCGCCGCCCTTGGTGAAGAGCGTCACCGGCACGCGCCGGCCTTCGTTCTCGCGCTTGAGGCCCTGCACGATGGCGCTCATGTATTGGAGCGAGAACTCCCGGTAGGCGGAGGGTGTGAGGCTGCCGCCCCAGGTGTCGAAGATCATCACCGCCTGGGCGCCGGCGGCGATCTGGGCGTTCAGGTAAGTGGTGACGGAGCGGGCCAGCACGTCCAATAACTTATGCAGCGTGTTCGGTTCGGCGAAGAGCATCTTCTTGATGCGGCTGAAGTCCTTGCTGGAACTCCCTTCCACCATATAGGTGGCGAGGGTCCAGGGGCTGCCGGCGAAACCGATGAGCGGCACGCGGCCGCCCAGATCCTTGCGGATCATGCGCACCGCATCCATCACGTACTTCAGTTCCGTCTCCGGGTCCGGCACGCCGAGCTTCGCCACCGCGGCCGCGTCCCGCACGGGACGCTCGAAAGCCGGGCCTTCCCCTTCCACGAAATGCAGGCCCAAACCCATGGCCGAGGGGATGGTGAGGATGTCCGAGAACAGGATGGCCGCGTCCAGCGGGAAGCGGTTCAGGGGTTGGAGCGTGACCTCACAGGCCAGCTCCGGCGTGCTCATGAGCTTGATGAAACTGCCGGCCCGGCCGCGGGTCTCCCGGTATTCGGGGAGATAACGGCCCGCCTGGCGCATGATCCACATCGGGGTGCGCGGAGTCTTCTCCCGCAGTAGCGCGCGCAGCAGCAAATCGTTCTTGAGGGGTGCAGTCACTTCGGGAAGATCTTCGCGATGCTTTGCTGGATCGCTTCCGCCGCCGCTCGGGGGTCAGCAGCTTTCCTTATGGGCCGGCCCACCACGATGTAGTCGGCGCCGCTGTTGAAAGCCATCTCCACCGTCACGGCACGTTTCTGGTCGTCGTCCGGCCGGTTCTCGACAGGGCGGATGCCCGGCGTCACCACCAAGAGACGATGGTCGATGAACTCCCTGAGCTTCGCCGCTTCCATGCCGGAGGAGACCACGCCATCGCAGCCCGCTTCCAGGGCGCGCTTGGCGCGGGAGAGCACGAGCTTGTCCACGTCCACCTGAAAACCCAGGTCGTCGAGATCGCCCCGGTCCAGGCTCGTCAACACCGTCACCGCCAGTACCTTGAGCTTGCCCTTGGCTTCGGCGGCGGCTTCCATGATGGATTGGTTGCCGTGCACCGTGCAGAAGGTGGCGCCCATGCCCGAGAGCTGTTTCACCGCGGCCGCGACCGTGGCAGGGATGTCGAAGAACTTGAGGTCCACGAACACGCGCTTGTCTTGTGCCACCAGCCAGTCCAGCAGCTCGAAGTAGCCGCCGGCCATGAACAGCTCCAGGCCTATCTTGTAGAACGAGGCCGAGTCGCCGAGCGTGGTGACGAACTCCCGGGCACTCTTGGCATCCGGGACATCCAGGGCAACGATCAGCCGTTCGCGGGTAGGGACGGGAGTAGTGGAGGGCATGGGGAACTCTGATTCGAGATATTAGTGGCGCATTTTATCATGCGCTATACGTGGCTTCAGGGCATGCTCACCAAGCGCAGGGATTCTCGGGTCGCGAACCTGTCGGTCATCCCTGCAATATAGTCCGCCACGATCCGCGCCCGGCCTGAGGCGCCTTTCTCCGTCTCTTCCTGCGCGGCTCTCGCCATGAAGTCTCCCGGTAGCCGCGAGATGTCCTCGAAATAAGCCTGGAACAGGCCCTGCACGATGTGGGCGGCGTTGCCGGTCATCTCCCGCACGTGAGCGTGCTCGTAGAGGCTTTTCCGTAGGAAGCGGTGCAGCTCGGTGCTGCGCTCGGCCATGGCGGAGCTGAAGCCGATGAGCGTCTTGCCGGCCTGGCGTACGTCTTCGATGCTGCTGGGGGCAGCCTCCTTCAACCGTCTCTGGCTCTCGGCGATCAAGTCCGTGATGAAGGCGTTCATCATGCGCCGCACGGTCTCGTGGATGAGCTTGCGCAGGTGCAGATCCGGATAGGCTTTGAGCACCGTGTCCGAATGCTCCCGGAACAGGGAGATATCCCGGAGTGCGTCCACGCTGATGAGCTCGGAGCGCAGGCCGTCGTCCACGTCATGGTTGTTGTAGGCGATGAGGTCTGCCACGTCCACGAGCTGCGCTTCGAGGGAGGGCTGCGTCTTCTCGATGAAGCGCCGGCCCACGTCTCCCAGCTCCCGGGCGTTCTTGATGGAGCAATGCTTGAGAATGCCCTCCCGGGCCTCGAAGGTGAGGTTCAGGCCCGGGAACTCCGCGTAACGCTCCTCCAGCAGGTCCACTACCCGAAGGGATTGGAGGTTGTGTTCGAAGCCCCCGTAGGGCGCCATGGCGGCATTCAGGGCGTCCTGGCCTGCATGGCCGAAGGGCGTATGCCCCAGGTCGTGGGCCAGTGCTACGGCCTCCGTGAGGGGTTCGCTCAAGCCCAACACCCGGGCCACGCTGCGGGCGATCTGGGCCACTTCCAGGGAATGGGTGAGGCGGGTGCGGTAGAGGTCGCCCTCGTCGTAGACGAAGACCTGGGTCTTGTACATGAGCCGCCGGAAGGCGGTGGAATGGATGATCCGGTCCCGGTCCCGGTCGAATTCGTTGCGGTAGGTGGGAGCGGGTTCGGCGTAGCGGCGGCCGCGGGATGAATCGGCGTGGGCGGCGTAGACGGCTAAGGCAGTCGGGCCGCGCATGAGCTAGATCGGTTCGTTCTCGAGGGTGGCCTCGAGAGCCGCGTCATCGAATTCACTGGTCACCATGGCTTGGCCGATGCTCTTCGGCAGCACCAGCCGCAACTGACCGGCCAGCACCTTCTTGTCCCGCGCCATATGTTTGCGCATCTCGGCAGAGCTGATGTTGTCCGGCGGGGTGATGGGCAGGCCTGCGCGCTCCAAGAGGCGGCAGAGGCGGCGGTATTCCGTGGGCTTGAAGGAACCCTGGCGCACCGAGAGCGCCGCGGCCATCACCAGGCCGACCGCCACCGCTTCGCCGTGCAGCATCTCGCCATGGCCGAGCGCGGTCTCGATGGCATGGCCGAAGGTATGCCCTAAGTTCAACAAGGCGCGTTCGCCTTGTTCGCGCTCGTCGACAGCGACGATGGCGGACTTGATCTCGCAGGAGCGCACCACGGCGTGCTCCAGGGCATCCTCGTCCCGCGCCATCAGCGATTGGATGTTCGCTTCCAGCCACTCGAAGAAGCGGCTGTCCTTGATGAGACCGTACTTGATCACTTCCGCCAAGCCCGCGCCCAGCTGGCGCGCGTCCAGGGTCTCCAGCGTGCGGGTATCGGCCACCACCACCTGGGGCTGGTGGAAGGCGCCCACCATGTTCTTGCCATAGCGGTGGTTGATGGCGGTCTTGCCGCCCACGGAGGAGTCCACCTGGGCCATGAGGGTGGTGGGCACCTGCACGTAGGGGATGCCGCGCTGGTAGCAGGCGGCAGCGAAGCCGGTGAGATCACCCACCACGCCTCCCCCTAAGGCGATGAGCGCCGTGTCGCGCCCGTAGCCGCTCTTCAGGAGCGCCGTGAACACGAGGTCGAGGGTTTCCCAATCCTTGTTCTCTTCGCCGTGGGGGAGCGTGACGCTCTCGACCACGAGCGGCCGCAGGGAGCCCTTGAGTTTCTCCAGGTACAGGGGAGCGACCCGGTCGTCCGTGACGATGCACAGGCGTTCCTTCTGCAGCCGCTCGCGGATGAGCATGCCGTGGTTCAGCAGGCCGCCTCCGATGTGGATCGGATAGCTGCGTTTGGCCAATTGCACTACAAGGGTTTTCATCGAATTCTGTGCTTAACCGGGAGCGACCCCGCGCCGTCCCAGCTCCTGCATTATACGCTGGCTTATCTGCTTCACCTGGCCGCTGTCCGTGTCCACGGTCAATTCCGCGAGGTCTTCGTAGAGCGGTGCACGGACCGAGAAAAGCTCTCTGAGCCGCGTCTCACGGTCATCCGTGTGCAAGAGAGGGCGGTTGCGGTTCTGGGCGGTGCGGGCCGCCTGGGCATCCACGGAAGCTTTCAGATAGATGACGAGGCCGCGGGACTTGAGCGCTTCCCGGTTGGCCGGGTCCAGCACCGCTCCGCCGCCGGTGGCGAGCACCACGCCATCCCTGCGGGTGAGTTCCTCGATGACTTCGCGCTCGCGGCGGCGGAAGCCCGCTTCGCCTTCCTTCTCGAAGATCAGGGCCACGTCGGCGCCGGTGCGGCGCTCGATCTCATGGTCGGCATCCAGGAACTCGAGCTTGAGTTGGCGCGCCAGCTCCCGCCCTATGGCCGTCTTGCCGGCGCCCATGGGGCCGACAAGGAAGATGCGGCGCATCGACTCCTGCTACAAGGTGATGGTGATCTGGCTCACAGCGCCACTCGGTGTGGTAACCAGCACACCGATGCTCCCGCTGACCGGGGGGGTAGTGGCCGTTATCGTGATTGTGAACCGGGCAGGCCAGTCGGTATCGGATGACGAACAAGTGGTGTTACCAACGGTGTAGACGCCACTGCTGGAGGGGGACAAAGCGGCGCTGCCGCCGGTCAAGCTCGACGTGTCGAGTTTGATCGTAGTTTCCTTTGGCAGCACATTTCCATTTGAATCGGAGATTGCGACCGACACTGTGGTAGCACCGGGCGCTGCGACGACGCCACCGACGAAAGGAGCGGCCGCACCATTCGCAGCGGGGTCGGCGAATGCCGCACCTGACGCAGACATCACGATGCAAGCGTAACTTCCTACCCCAGTCGTCTTTCGGGTGCCGCAGGAAGCAGTACCAGCTTTGCAATTGATGCCTTCCCACTTGCCATCAGCACTCGTGTGATCACCGCTTTGATCGAAGTCGTAGAACGGCTCACCGAGGACATAACTATTGCCGCCACCGGCGAATTGAGCCGATGGGGCAAAGATCTCACTGATATCGCTGAAGGGTTCGGCGACACCACTGACCTTATCGAAGACGCCATCTGCGTTCTGATCAGTGAAGCTCTCTTCGCCTTGAGTGAAAGCCAGGATATAGGCGAAGCCGATATGTTCCACGTTAGGAGTAGTAACTGGACGCGGATTCTGGCTAGTCCAAGTCACGTTGCAGGTACCATTCGTGGTCGTACAGGAACCTTGCACGCTGCCACCCGCACCGAATTGGTTGCCGGCCTGGATGAAACTGACCGGTGTACCGTTGGGCACCGGATTGCCAAAGCGATCCGCGACACGTGCTGTGATGACTGCGGTATTGCCATCGATGTCGTAACCCTCGACATTGAACTTATCGATGGATAGCGAGAAATGGGTCTGGGAGGGGACGCCACTATTGATGGTCAGCTGCGAAGACTGTGTGGAGATGGTGGTCCCCGACTTCACCGTGCTGGCGGTCACGATCACAGGACCAGCGAAGGTGCCGGCTTGCACGATCGTCTGAACGTCGCCATTGGCATCGCTGATGGCGCTGTTGGTCGAAAGCGCCACACCACCGACGCTAGTATTAAGAGAGAAGGTGACTGTGGCGCCTTTCACTGCGCCGCCGACGGAATCCTTCACAGCGAAGATTACAGTCGAAGTCTCCTGGAGGCCCGCGCCACCCATGCCTTTGAGAGTGATTACAGTGGGGCTGGCTGATACGAACTGGATGGAACCCAGGGCTGCGACGGCCACGGTTACGGTCGCCGTGGCAGTGAGTGTGATGTTGTTGACTGTGGCGGTCGCTGTGATGGTATCGGTGCCACTACAGCCTTTCGCTGTATAGGTAGCGATTGCGGTGCCGGAATTGGCCGTAACGGTGGCGCTGGCCCCGCCGCCCGACCCTACGATCGTAGCCAAGCCCGAACTCACGCAGGGTGAGTTGAACGTCACGTCAGTCGGCGTGGTGTAGAGCGTACCGGTAGCATCCACGAGAGTGGCCGTGACGCTGGTGGAACCACCCGCCGAAAGGCTGTTGGACCCCAACGCAAGAGTACCTGAGACGAAAGCCGAACCGTTGCCATTGCCCAGACGGATCGCGGTGGGGCCGCCGCTGCTACCACTGCTGCTGGTACCAGTTGAGCTGAGACCGCCGCCGCAGGCGACGAGAGATGCCAGTAGCAGCGCTCCGGCGGACAGCTTGGTGATGGCATGCATATCGGTTCTCATGGTGGTTCCCTCGCGCGGTCTAGCGCGTCTCACTGTCCGACCGCGGAGGTGGCCGCCTGGTCGAGGATCTTGGGCGTGACGAAGATGAGCAGCTCATCCTTGTCGTTCTGGGTCTGGGTGTTGCGGAACAGCCAGCCGAGCAGCGGCAGATCGCCGAGCAGCGGCACCTTGGTGGTCGAGATGTTCTGGGTGGTCTCGTAAACGCCGCCCAACACGATCGTGTCGCCGTTGTTGACGAGCACCGTGGTCTTCACGTCGCGGGTGTCGATGGAGGGGACGCTGCCGCCTGTGGCGCTCTGCACGTTCTGGCCGACCGCGTCCTTGTGCACCTCGAGGTCCATGTTGACGCGCGAATCGGGGGTGATCTGCGGGGTCACGTCCAGGCTCAACACCGCCGGCTTGAAGGAGGTGGTGGTGGCGCCGCTGGACGAGGCCTGCTGATAGGGGATCTCGACGCCCTGCTCGATGTGCGCGGGCTTCTGGTCCGCCGTGATCACGCGCGGGCTGGACACCACCTCACCCTGCCCCTCGGACTGCAAGGCCGATAGTTCGAGGTCGATGATGGAGTCGCCGCGCAGTACCGAGAAGGCGATGGAGCCGGCGCTGGGCGCGGTGGGCAGGTTCACGTTGAGGCGGTCGGCGAGTCCCGGGACCGTCAGAGTCGGCACCACCGGCGGCGTCGCGTTGCTGCCGTTGATGAACGCCGTGGTCATCGCGTCGGTGCCTTCCAGGCTGCCGGACGTGGTCATGAGGCTGCCGTTGGTGAGCCGCTGGGCGTTGTAGCCCAAGCGCGCACCCAGGTCGCGGGTGAAGTCGTTGTTCGCGATCACGACGCGCGATTCGATAAGCACCTGCCGCACGGCCACGTCGAGTCTCGCCACCATGGCGCGGATGGTGGCGATGTTGTCGCCGGTATCCTGTATCAGCAGGGTGTTGGTGCGGGCGTCCACCGAGACGCTGCCGCGCTTGGAGAGCATGCCGTTCTCGCCGCCGGTCTTCACCAGGCTCTGCAGATCGGCGGCTTTGGCGTAGTTCACCTGGATGAAGGCCGACTGCAGCGGTTCGACCTGCTGCAGGCTCGCCTGCGCAGTGGCCTCCGCCTGTTCCTGGGTCGCGATCTCGCCTGCAGTGCCGACCATCAGCACGTTGCCGTATTCGCGGGTGGCGAGTCCCTTGGTGTGCAGGATGATGTCCAGCGCCTGGTCCCAGGGCACGTCCTGCAGGCGCAGGGTGATGTTGCCGTTGACCGCGTCGGAGACCACCACGTTCTTGCCGCTGGCGTCTGCCAGGATCTGCAGCACCGCGCGGATGTCGATGCTCTGGAAGTTGAGGCTGATCTTCTGGCCGGCGTACTGCTTCTTGGCGTTCGCCTGGGCCTGGGCGGCCTGGGTGAGGGGCTTCAGTTCCACGGAGAAGGTGTCATCGCTCTGGTAGGCGAGCTTCTCGAACTGGCCGGTGGAATGGATGATGAGCTGCGCGCCGGTGGGCGTGTTCTGAGCGTCGATGTACTGCACCGGCGTGGCGAAATCGGTCACGTCCATGCGCCGCACCAGCTCGTCGGGCAGCCTGGCGCCGGCGAAGTCCACGGCCACGGAGCCGTTCTGGTCGTGCACGTTGCCGATGACGCCGGGATTGGGCAGGGTGACCATGATCTCGCCACCGCCGTCTTTGCTGCGGCGGAAGTCGAGGTTCGCGATGGTGTTGGGGCCGGCCGGCGTCGTGTGCATGGGAGCCGGCGCAGGAGCGCTGGCGACCGCCGGAGTCACCGCAGGCCTGGAAGGGGCGGGAGCCGGAGCGGCCGGAGTCGGGACCGGTACAGGCACCGCCGCGACGCTGGCGCTCGGAGCCGGAGCGCTGGGCGCGCCGGTCTGTGCCGGGCCGAAGCCCGAGACGTCGGCATTGGCCACTGCGGTGTCACCGGCGTTGGCGCCGATGATCACGAACACGGTGTTGCCCTGCACCTTGGTGGTGTAGGGGACGAGCGTGGTGAGGTTGATTACCACCCGTGAACGGCCGCCGGCTTCGGCGGTGACGATGCTGTTGACCATGCCCTGTTGCACGTCGGTCTTGTGGGTCGTCAGGCTCAAGCGCGTGTCAGGCAGGTCCAGCGCGATGCGGGCCGGCTGGTTCACGGTGAAGCTGAGCGGCGTCGAGGCCGGTGTTCCGGAGAGCGTCAGCGCGATCTGCACGCGGTCGCCGCCGAGCTTGGTGGCGCTCACGCTTTGCAATTGGTTGTGGCCGGCGTCCTCGGCGAACGCGGGAGCCGCGAGCAGCACCGCCGCCATGAGCGCGGAGAGCAGCAAGCCGCGGCGCGCGGCAGGCAGGGCATGCATAGGGGTATTGGTGTTCATGGCCTTGTCTACCTCGCTCGTCAATCGCTGAGCGCCACGACGGTGACGCGTTCCGACCAGCCGCCTTGACCGTCCGGGACGATCTCCTGCAGCTTGATGTCGGAATCGGTGATGCTGATGATCTTGCCGTAGTTCTGTCCCATGTAGTTCCCGACGTTCACCCGGTGCAGGATGTTGTCGCTGTCCTTCACGAGCGCATAGAGCGTGCCGTTCAGGGTGAGCGTGCCCACCATCTTCAGGCCGTCCAGCGGGAACTGTTCCAGGTATTCGTGGTTGCGGTTGAAGTCCGGATGCAGGCCGGTGGTGGACGTGCCGCGGTTCACGTTGGTGAGCGCGGTGGTCTGCGCCTGCGCCGTGAACGGCGAGCGCTGGTCCTGGTCAGAGTAGGTGTAGACCTCGAAGGGCTTGATCTGCGGCAGCGGCTCGATGCGGCCGCCCTTGCGGGCCTTCACTTCGTTGGTGTACTGGCGCAGGTCGCCCATGCGGTCACCGCAGGCCACGAGCGTCAGTACCAGGCAGCCGCCTGCTACGGCGCGCGATAAGGAGGAGAGACGGCTCATGCGCCACCTCCAGCATCCTTGCCCGCTGGTTTCTTGGCAGCCTTGGCCTTGGGTTTGGCAGTCTGCTCGTCATCTTCCAGGTAGCGATAGGTCTTGGCGGTGAGCGTCATGGTCAGGTTGTCGCTGCCGCTGCCGCCACCCGCGGGCTTGATGACGATGTTGTGCAGCGTGACGATGCGCGGCAGTGCCGCCACGTCGCTCACGAACTTGCCGAAGTCATGGTAGCCGCCGTCGAGCTGGAGCTCGATCGGTTTCTCGGCGTAGAAATCTTTCGTCGCCTCGGTGCCCGGACGGAACAGGTCCTGCTTAAGGCCGTCCACCTGGGCCGCCTGCGAGATGTCCTGCAGGATGCTGGGCAGCTCGGTCTTGCCCGGCAACTGACGCAGCATGGTGCCGAAGGACTTCTGCATGTCGTCCAGCTGCTGCTTGTAAGTGTCCAAGTTGGCCGCCTGGAGGGCCTTGGATTCGAACTCGGCCTTCAGCTTGGTCTCCTGGTCGGCGAGCTTGCTGCGGTCATCCACCTGCTGTGCGATCAGGAAGTAGTAACCCGCGACTAGCACCATCGCATAGATGCCCACCAGCACCAGGATGCGCATCGGCAGCGGCCAGCTGCCCATGTTCTTCGGGTCCAGCGAGCGCAGCTGGTTGATGTCGAAGTTCTTGAGGGCGTTCAGGTCCATGGCCATCACGCACCCCCATTGCCGGCGGCATCGGCTGCCTTGGCGGCTGCAGCAGCCTTATCGACCACCTTGGCGCTGATCGAGAAGTGCTGGGCGCCGCTCTTGGTCGGGTCCTTCTGCACCACCGTCAGGTTGGGTTCACCCATCCACGGCGAGGCGTCGATGTTGCGGAGATACGTGGAGATGCGCGCGCTGGACTCGGCGGTGCCCTCGAGGGTGAGGCTGTCGCCGCCCTCGCTGACGGAGGTCAGGAACACGCCGGGGGGCAGGGTCTTCACCAGCTGGTCGAACAGGTGCACCACCACCGGGCGGCTCTGCTGGAGCTGTTGGATGATCTGCATGCGCGCGAGCAGGCGCTGCTTGGTGTCCTGCAGGTCCTTGATCTCATCGAGCTTGCCGTCCATGAGCTTGATCTGGTCGGTCATGTAGGCGTTGCGCTCGTTCTGGATCGAGATCGCCTCGTTCATGGCGCCGTAAAGGATCAGCACCGAGACCACGCCGGCACCGCCGACCATGCCGGCGATGATGTTGAACTGCGTCTGGCGGGCTTTGCGCCGCTCTTCGCGCCAGGGGAGTAGGTTGATGCGTGCCATCAGTCGAAGCTCCGCAAGGCGAGACCGCAGGCCACCAGCAGCGCCGAGGCCTCGCTCTGCACGAGCTGGGTCTTGGCGCGGGATGACACCTTCATCTGGCCGAAGGGGTTGCCGACCACCGACGGCGTGCCCATCTTCTCGCTGATGCGCTCGGCCGCGCCGGGGATGCCCGCGCAGCCGCCGCACACGATGATCTGGTCGAGATGCGAATACTCGCTGGTGGACGAGAGGAAGAACTGCAGCGAGCGGTTGACGGTCTGCGCCATGTCCTCGGTGAACGGGTCGAGGATCTCGACCTTGTAGTTGCCGGGGAGGCCGCCTTCCTTCTTGGCCTTGCCGGCCTCTTCGAAGGTGAGGCCGTAGTGGCGCATGATCTCTTCGGTCAGCTGCTTGCCGCCGAAGTCGCTGTTGTAGGTGTAGATGATCTTGCGGTCGTGCAGCACGCTGAAAGACGTGGTGGCGGCGCCGAAGTCCACCAGCGCGATGGTGCGGTCCAGGCCTTCGTCCATCATCTGGTAAGTGAGCAGCTTGCAGGCGTTCTCGAGGGCGTAGGCCTCAACGTCCACGAGCTTCGCCGTGAGGCCGGCGATGTCCAGCACCGAGACGAGCTTGTCCACGCTCTCGCGGCGCGCGGCCACCAGCAACACGTCCACGAGGTCCGGGTCGCTCTGGGAGGGGCCCACGATCTCGTAGTCGAAGGCCACCTCGTCGATGGGCTGCGATATGTATTGGTCGGCCTGGAGTTCGATCTGCTCGCCCAGGTCCTTGTCGGACAGCTTGGCGGGCATCTGGATGGTCTTGGTCATGACCTGGCCGGAGAGGGCCACGGCCGCGTATTTCGACTTGGGGCTCGCGTGTTTCACGGCCTTGCGCACCGCGTCGCCGACTCCATCCACATCCATGATCACCTTGTCGGTGATAGCATTGGCGGGCATAGGTTCAGCCGCGAAACTCTCCACCCTATAGGAACCGCCCGCCTTGGCGAGCTCGATGAGCTTCACCGACGATGTGCTGATGTCGATACCCAAGAGGGGGGGTGACGATGGCCTTAACAGCACGTCTTGCGTTCCTTATAGAGCGGCGGACGCCCAAAAAACCGGCCCTGTCAGGCCGTCCCAATGTCTTAAGTCCCAGCTTCAATATATACCACCAAATGACTAAATCAAATAAATATTTTCCCCTTTTGCCCCCTCTGGAAATGGCTCAGAAATGCCCCTTTTCCGGTGTCTTGAGCTGAGGTTTCCATGCCCCACCTGCCCCGAGCACTATATGTTGTGATTGCCGCCCTCCTGGGCCTCTGCGGGTTGGGGTTGGTGGGCTTATTGGGGGCCTATCTGGTGGTGGCGCCGGGCCTTCCCTCGGTGGAGGTCCTGAAAGACATCCGGCTCCAGGTGCCGCTCAGGGTCTATACCCGGGACGGCCGGCTCCTGGCGGTCTTCGGCGAGAAGCGTCGCATCCCCCTGGAATACGCCCAGATCCCCAAACCCATGGTGGACGCCTTCGTGGCAGCGGAGGACGAGAACTTCTGGACCCACCCGGGTGTGGACATGCAGGGCGTCCTGCGCGCGGGGCTGCATTACGCGGCCACCGGTGAGCGCAACCAGGGCGGCGGCACCATCACCATGCAGCTGGCCCGCAACTTCTTCCTGAC
The DNA here is from genome assembly GCA_964584665.1 of uncultured Gammaproteobacteria bacterium. GTDB lineage: Bacteria > Pseudomonadota > Gammaproteobacteria > Natronospirales > REEB76 > DASUBN01. The sequence goes on along the minus strand of CAZPAO010000018.1, from coordinate 12,928 downwards.
CACCGAGAAGACCTTCGGCCGCAAGATGCGGGAGGCCTTCCTGGCCTTCAGCATCGAACACCAGCTCTCGAAGCAGGACATCCTGGCTCTATATTTGAACAAGATTTATCTTGGTGAACGCGCCTACGGCGTGGGCGCCGCCGCCGAGGCCTATTACGGCACCGATGTGGCCCACCTGACCCTGGCCCAGACCGCCATGATCGCGGGACTTCCCCAGGCTCCCTCCGGCGGCAACCCGCTGGCGAACCCGGAACACGCCCTGGCGCGCCGCGGCTATGTGCTCGCCCGCATGCTCTCGGACGGCTACATCAACAAGGACCAATACGCCCAGGCCATGGCCGAGAAGGACACGGCGTCCTTCCACGAGCCCACCGCCGAGGTGGATTCGCCCTATCTAGCCGAGATGGTCCGCAACTACATGGTCGACAAGTACGGCGACGACGCCTATACCGCCGGCTATTCGGTGGTGACCACTATCGACAGCCGCCTGCAGCCCCTGGCGGCCAAGGCAGTGCGCGACGGTCTGCTCGCCTATGACCAGCGCCACGGCTGGCGCGGCGCCATAGCCCATGTGGAGCTGCCGGAGAAGGCTTCCGAGAACGACCTTTCGAAAGAGGTGGAGGACCGGGATCACGTGGGTGGCCTCTACCCGGCCGTGACCGTGAAGGTGGACGGCCAGACCGCCGAGTTCTATGCCGACGGTGCCGGCACCGTGGACGTGGGCTGGGACAACCTGAAATGGGCCCGCAAATACCTCAACCAGAGCGGCATGGGGCCGGCCCCTAAGACCGCTGCCGACATCCTGGCCCGGGGTGACATCGTCTATCTCCGGCGCCTGGACGGCTCCACCTGGGGTCTCGCCCAGGTACCCACGGCCCAGGGCGCCCTGGTGGCCGTGGACCCGGTGGACGGGGCCGTGGTGGCCCTGGTGGGCGGCTTCGACTTCGGTGCCAGCAAGTTCAATCGGATCATCCAGTCCCACCGGCAGCCCGGCTCCTCGTACAAGCCCTTCGTCTACTCGGCGGCCCTGGAGAACGGCTTCACCACCGCCACCGTGGTGCCTAACGCGCCTGTGGTGGTGAACGACGCCAAGAACGGCAACGTCTGGCGTCCAGGCAACTACGAAGGCGACTTCAGCGGTCCGACCCGCCTGCGCAGCGCGCTCGCCCATTCCCTGAACCTGGTCTCGATCCGGGTGCTGCAGCAGCTCGGCGTGGACAAGACCATCCAGTACGACACGAACTTCGGCTTCACGCCGGACGAGCTGCCGCGGGACCTGACCCTGGCCCTCGGCAGCGCCAGCCTCGAGCCCCTTGAGATGGCTCGCGGCTATGCCGTGTTCGCCAACCGCGGGTATCGCATCACGCCTTACTACCTACAGACGGTGTTGGATGGCGGCAACCAGGTGCTCTACCAGGCCACGCCCGACATCGCCTGCGATGTGTGCAAGCTGCCTGCTCAGGGCGATGCCGCCACCGGCATGCCCCAGGGTGCGCCTCAGGCCATCACGCCCCAGAACGCGTGGCTCATGACCAGCATGATGCAGGAGGTCATCAAGACCGGCACCGGCGTGCTGGCCCAATCCCTGAACCGGCCCGACATCGCCGGCAAGACCGGCACCACCAACGACTATTCCGACGCCTGGTTCGACGGCTTCACCAGCCACCTGGTGGCGGTGGTGTGGGTCGGCAACGACCAGCCTTCCCAGACGCTCGGCAACGGCGAGCAGGGCGCCCTGGCGGCGCTGCCCATCTGGATGTCCTTCATGGGCCCTGCGTTGCAGGGCGTGCCCATCCCCAAGGATCCGTTCCCGCGGCCCTTCGGCATCGAGGAGGCGCGCATCGACCCGAACACGGGCCTCCTGGTGAGCGCCGATGATCCGGACTCGATCTTCGAGTACTTCCAGACCGGACGCCTGCCGCAGAAGGAAGCGGACAAGAAGAAGCAGTCGGACAGCAGCGACATCTTCTGATAGCTGCACGCAAGCCGTCCTGGCTTGCGTGATTCCGGCGAGCCCGAGGCAAGCTCGGACTCGCCGTCGCTGGCTTTCCGGCTTGCGCCGGAAAGTCCAGGGCGAACTTTCAGTCCGCCCGTTCGCGGCAGTGCCGCGAACCCCTGTCCGGCCACCCCAACTCCGTTCGATTAGGTCGCGCCCTTCATGGACTAGTCATACGGCTGTGCTATCTTTTCTGTAACACCACTACGCGCAGTGCCCATGACCCGACGCGTATCGCCGCACATGGATGACCTGCGGCGTCTGCTCACGCAGGAAGCGGCTCGCATCATGTCCGAGGAGGGCGTGCGGGACTTCCTGTTCGCCAAACGCAAGGCAGCGGAGCGCCTAGGGTTCGACCCGCGCAGCCTGCATCTCCCCACCAACCTGGAAGTGGAAGAGGCCCTGGCCGAGCACCAGCGGTTGTTCCGCGCCGACAGCCAGCCCAACCATCTCCGGCATCTGCGCGAGACCGCGCGCAACGCCCTGAAGCTCTTCGCGCCCTTCAACGCACGCCTGGTCGGCCCCGTGCTATCGGGTACCGCCTCCGAACACGGCATCGTGTATGTCCACGTGTTCAGCGACATGGCGGAGGAAGTGGCTATCTTCCTCATGGAGAAGGGTATCCCCTACGAGAACTCCGCGCGCAAGCTCCGCTCAGGCGCCGGGGTGCAGTCGGAATACCCGGTCTACAAGTTCGTCGCCGGTGACGTGCCGATTGAAGTGACCGTGTTCGAAGTGGATGGGATAAGAGAAGCGCCCATCAGCCCCGTCGATGGCAGACCGATGAGACGTGGTTCGCTCAAGGATGTCGAGTTGCTGCTGGCCGTGGCAGGCGAATAGCGCTCTAGCTCTTCTTGCGCTTCTTCCGTGCCTTCTTGGTGGGAGCAGCGACCGCTCTCTCGCGCAGTTTCTCGCTGCGTCGCATCACGCAATCCAATTCGATAAGGGCGAGGGTCCGCTTGTCGCGGCTCACGGGATAGAGTCCGGTCATCACGAAGCCGGCCTTGGTGTAGGTCGCAAGCGATTCCAGGTAGTCCGGCATGCCTTCGTAGATGGCCTGGATGGAGATCTCCGTCTGCAGGCCCCGCACCTGGGGCAGGGAGCGCTTGGCGCCGGCGAACACCTGCAGGTCGTAGCCCTGGGTATCCATCTTGAGGAATACCCGCGGCGACTTGAGGCCTTCGGTCACCAGGCTGAACACCGCGTCCAGCGTCTGGATGGTCACCTTCTCGTCCCGCGTCACTTGCATCCCTTCCGGGAACTGCTCGTGGGAGAACTCGGTGGCATCCAGGAACGAAGCCATCACGGTGGAGCGACTCACATGGATCATGCTCTCGCCGGCCGTGGCGCCCAGGGCGTAGTTGTACACGCTCCACTGCGGGTCCTTGGCGGCCTTGGCGCGCAGGATATCGAAGCTGGCCTTCACCGGTTCGAAGGAGACGATGCGCCCCTTGTAGCCGGAGCGGCGCAGCATGCTGCCGTACTGGCCCTGGTTCGCGCCCACGTCCAGCAGGCAGTCGATGCCGAGCTTCGGCAGCAGCTGGCTGAGGTGCGTCTCCAGCGTGGGCTGGTCCTTGCGGATGTGCTGCAGCTCCCAGCCCGCCAGCCGTGCCGCCGCCTTGTGAAGTTTCACGCCATCACCCCCGAAATGCGAAGCGGCCCTGAGGCCGCTTCCTTGTATCACTTGCGCTTGGCGAGTTCCAGGTAGTCCCGCTTCACCGGCCCGGTGTAGAGCTGGCGCGGCCGGCCGATCTTCATGCCGGGATCCGCGATCATCTCCTGCCAGTGCGCCACCCAACCCACAGTGCGGGCGATGGCGAACATCACCGTGAACATGTTCACCGGGATGTTGAGGGCCTTGTAGATGATGCCGGAGTAGAAGTCCACGTTCGGGTAGAGCTTCTTCTCGATGAAATAGCTGTCCTTCAACGCGACCTCTTCCAGGCGCATGGCGAGCTCCAGCAGCGGGTCGTCGGAGCGGCCGAGCTTCTTCAATACCTTGTGGCAGGTGGCGCGGATGATCTTGGCGCGCGGATCGTAGTTCTTGTAGACGCGGTGGCCGAAGCCCATCAGGCGGAAGCCGGAGTTCTTGTCCTTGGCCTTGGCGATGGCGGCGTCGATGTTCTTGACGTCCTTGATCTCCTTCAGCATGTCCAGCACCGCCTCGTTGGCGCCGCCGTGGGCCGGGCCCCACAGGGTGGCGATGCCGGCGGCGATGGCCGCGTAGGGGTTGGTGCCGGAGCTGCCCGCCAGGCGCACGGTGGAGGTGCTGGCGTTCTGCTCGTGGTCCGCGTGCAGGATGAAGAGCAGGTCCAGGGCCTCCGCGGCCACCGGGTCCACCTCGTACTTCTCCGCCGGCACCGAGAACAGCATGTTCAGGAAGTTGGAGCAGTAATCCAGGTCGTTCTTCGGGTACACGAACGGCTGGCCGATGCCGTGCTTGTAGACCGCGGCGGCGAGCGTCGGCATCTTGGCGATGATGCGGTGCGCGAACACGTCGCGGTGGCGCGGGTTGTGGATGTCGGTGGAGGTCGGGTAGAAGGCCGAGAGCGAGCCCACCACGCCGGTCATCATCGCCATCGGGTGCGCGTCGTAGTGGAAGCCGTTGAAGAAGCGCAGCACCGCCTCGTGCACCAGCGAGTGGTGCTGGATCGAGTGGTTGAACTTCTCGAGCTGCTGGGTCGTGGGCAGCTCGCCGTACAGGATGAGGTAGCAGATCTCGAGGAAGCTGCTCTTCTCGGCCAGCTGCTCGATGGGGTAGCCGCGGTAAAGCAGCACGCCCTGGTCGCCGTCTATGTAGGTGATCTTGCTCTCGCAGCTCGCCGTGGTCATGAACCCGGGGTCGAAGGTGAACGCCCCCTGGTCCTTGTACAGCGCGCTGATGTCCAGGGTGCCGGGACCGAGGGTGCCCTCCTTGAGGGGCATGTCCGTGGTCTTGCCCTCGGGGCCGGTGAGCTTGTAGATCTTGGCCATGGCCTACTCCTGGGCGCGCGGCGTGCGGGCCCGCCGGGCATCCTTCTGAGGCCGGCAGGCGGTGATCGGTATCGGCTTTGTTCGGGACCCTGACCCAGGCGGGGCAGCCGGATGGTGGCCTCGTTCTGGCGCGCCATTATATGCCCGGCCCGGGGCCCCGGCGGGTGGGATTATTTCCACCGGAAGCTGAAATGAAAACGCCGCACCCTCGGGGTGCGGCGTGGCGCGGGGACGCGTGAGGTCCCGGCTGCCTTAGGCGGTCTTGGTCGGGGCCGGGGCTGCACCGCCGCGAGCGTACTTCTTGCGGAACTTGTCCACGCGGCCGGCGGTGTCGAGGATCTTCTGCTTGCCCGTGAAGAACGGGTGGCAGCTCGAGCACACTTCGATGTTCAGGTCGTGGCCGAGGGTGGAGCGGGTCACGAAGGTGTTGCCGCAGCTGCAGGTCACGGTGACGTTCTTGTAGTCGGGATGGATGGCGGCTTTCATGGGGACCTCTGCTCTCGCATCTGTGGGGGCCTTCGAAGGGCCCTCAAAAGGGCGCGCATCATATCGCGGGCCGTCTTGAGGGGCAAGGCTCAATAGATGGGGATGCCCCGAGCCCATACAAGGCTGGGGCTTATAAAGCTTATGTCAGCGGGAGTCTCAGCAGATGGACTTAAGTGCTTGCTGGGGATACCGAAACCGTTCTTGTCCACATTCTCTGTGGATAACTCTGTGGATGGATTCCACCCCCTTCCGGTATGGCTCGGTTATTAGCGGCAGATTCGTTTTTCGGCCAAAACCTAGCCAGTTTTAAAATCTATATTAAACAATAGGTTATGTTTTGCATTATGGAAAGTGTCGCAAAACCTACATACAGGTTCCACGCCTTCGTTCCACGGAAAACAAGTGTGCATAACTGCTTGTTGCAGCATCTAAAACCGACTCAGGTGTTCACCTGAGTCCCGCGGGAATGGGCCGCCGTTATGCGGTCCAGACGCACCCGCAACTGCTCCCCAGCGCCGTTCCTGAGCACCAGGAACTCCTCACCTTTGAGGGTCTCCAGGTCTTCCGGCAGCAGGGTCTCCAGGTGGGCCAGCCCGTCCATGCCCCGCCAGCAGAGGGTGAGTGGCGTACGGTGCATGATCGCGAGTTCGTACTCGCTGTAGAGACCGCAGGCGATGGGCTGGTAGTCGCTCATGGAGGATGCACCGTGAGGAGGCCTGACTTCAGTCTAGGCGCTAACTTTACGGCTTGCATCCTGGGAAGGCAGGAACAGTGACTGGAGGTCATTTAGGTAGTTGTGTCCGCGTTGGGTCACCTGCCAGCCGTCAGGCGTCGTCTGCAGGAGCCCAAGGGTAAGAGCCCGCTCCAGGCTGGGCCGTATCTGTTCGACCTTCAGGCCGGTGACGGACTCGAACTCGGCCACCCGGAAGGGTTCCACCAAGCGCAGCCGGTTCAGCATGAACTCGAAAGCCAGGTCCGCCTCCGAGAGCCGCGAGACACCGCCCAGGCTCTTCGGTGTGCCGGCGCTCTCGAGATAGGCATCCGGGTGCTTGAGCTTCCAGAGGCGGGTCACAGTGCCCAAGGCATCCGTGAGCTTGCCGTGGGCGCCGGCGCCTATCCCGAGATAGTCGCCGAAGCGCCAGTAGTTGAGGTTGTGGCGCGCCTGGCGTCCCGGCTGGGCATAGGCGGAGATCTCGTACTGGCCGTAGCCGCCGTCCGCCAGCAGTTCCTGGCAGCGCTCCTGCATGGCCCACATGGATTCTTCCTCCGGCAGCACCGGCGGATGGGCGTGGAACAACGTGTTCGGCTCCAGCGTGAGCTGGTAGTGGGAGAGGTGCGCAGGCTTCAGGGCCATGGCCTGCTGCACGTCCGCCTCCGCTTCCTCCAGGGTCTGGCGCGGCAGCGCGTACATGAGGTCCAGGTTGAAGTTGGAGAGCCCGGCGGCGTGGGCTTCCTCCGCGGCGCGGATAGCTTCCTCGTTCGAATGGATGCGGCCCAACACTTCCAGTTTCTTCGGATCGAAGCTCTGCACGCCGATGGACAGGCGCGTGACACCGACGCCCTTGTAGGCGGCGAAGCGGCCCCGTTCCACGGTGCCGGGGTTGGCTTCCAGTGTGATCTCCGCATCCGCCGCCACGGGCAGGCGCGCACGCACGCCCTCCAGGAAGCGGCCGATGGCCTCGGCGCTGAAGAGGCTGGGCGTGCCGCCGCCGAAGAACATCGTCTGGATCTCCCGGCCCGCCACCCGCGGCAGATCCTGGTCCAGGTCCCGCAGCAGCGCGTCCACGTAGGCGTTCTCGGGCAGCGCGCCCTTCAGGCCGTGGGAGTTGAAATCACAGTAGGGGCATTTCTTCACGCACCAGGGCAGATGTACATAGAGTGAGAGTTCGGGAAGGACGCGCGTCTTTTCCTCCCCAGCGGCGTTGCGCCCGACCTCGGACTCCTCACGTACCATTGGAGTACGCTCCGGGTCCTCGACCGTGCGCGCCTTGCTGGGAAGGAAAATCCATCGCGTCGCCGGTATTCACGAATCAGTGGCGGGCCCGGAAATGGGCCGCGAGGCGGGCCAGGGCCTGGCCCCGGTGGCTCAGCTGGTTCTTCACGTCCGGCGGCAGTTCCGCGGAAGCGCAGCCTTTCTCCGGCACCCAGAACACCGGGTCGTAGCCGAAGCCGTTGCTGCCCACCGGCGCGCGCAGGATTGAGCCTTCCCATACACCTTCCGTCACCAGCGGCGCCGGATCCTTGGCGTGCTTCAGGTACACGATCACGCAACGGAAGCGGGCGGAGCGGCCGATGTCCGGCACATCCTGCATGGCTTCGAGCAGCTTCTTCAGGTTGTCCTGATCGTTGGCCTTCGGTCCCGCATAGCGGGCCGAATGGATGCCCGGCGCGCCTTCCAGCGCGTCCACTTCCAGGCCTGAATCGTCGGCGATGGCGGGGAGCTTGGCATGGGCGGAGGCGTTGCGTGCCTTCAGGATCGCGTTCTCGATGAAGCTGAGACCGGTCTCCTCCGCCTCCGGCACGCCGAGGGCGCTCTGGGCCACGATCTCCATGTCGAGACCCGCGAGCAGCGCGCTCATCTCGCGGGCCTTGCCGGCATTGTTGGTGGCGAGGACCACCTTCCTCATTTGCTCAAGGCCTCGTGTTGCTTCTTGAGCAGTTCCGTGATGCCCTGTTCCGCGAGCTTCAGCAGCGCGTCCAGTTCATGCCGGTGGAAGGCGTGGCCCTCGGCGGTGCCTTGCACTTCCACGAACGCTCCGGCGTCGTTCATCACCACGTTCATGTCGGTCTCCGCCTGGGAATCCTCGGTGTATTCGAGGTCCAGCACCGGTTGTCCGGCGACGATACCGACGGACACCGCGGCCACGGCCCCGTGCACCGGGTCTTTCCTCAGGATGCCGCGCTTCTGCAGGTTCGCCACGGCGTCCTTCAGTGCCACATAGGCGCCGGTGATGGCGGCGGTGCGGGTGCCGCCGTCCGCCTGCAGCACGTCGCAGTCGAGGGTGAGGGTGCGTTCGCCGAAGGCTTCCATGTCCATCACCGAGCGCAGCGCCCGGCCGATGAGCCGCTGGATCTCGAGGGTACGGCCGCCCTGCTTGCCGCGGGCCGCCTCCCGGTCGGAACGGGTGTGGGTGGCGCGGGGCAGCATGCCGTATTCGGCCGTGACCCAGCCCTTGCCCTGACCCTTCAGGAAGCCGGGTACCCGCTCTTCCACGCTCGCGGTGCAGAGCACCTTGGTCTCGCCGAAGCACACCAGCACCGAGCCTTCGGCATGACGGGTGTAGTGGCGGGTGAGGGTGATGGGGCGCAGTTCGTGCGCGGCACGGCCCGTACGCATGGGAGGCTCCGGATCGAAGGGACTGGGATTATACGGTGTTGCGAGAGTGACAGCCCGACACTTAAATCTGGACCGAAGCGTCGCGAGCGAAGGCGGGGCTAGGCGCGCGAGGTGAGCAGGGTTTGCCGCATGCGGCGAACGGGCGCACATGGATGTGCGCCCTGGGGCGCTAGCGGAGCCGGATGCGTAGCGCAGCGCTCCTCCCGTGACCGACTGCGAATCCGAAGCGTAACGACGCCCTGTCGAGCGCAGCAGCTTCGGTCAGTCCATCCAGCGTAGGGCGACTGCTGTGACATTGTCACTGGAGGGGGAAGCGGCTTCCGTCGCCTCCTGGGCCAGGATGTCCACGATGGTCTGCAGCTCGAGATGGGAACCCAGCTCCTCGGCTAGGTGCTTCTCCTGGAGCGGCGCCCAGAAGCCATCTGAACAGAGCAGCATCACGTCGCCGGCCATGAGCGGCTTCGGCTCGGTGATGGTGATCTGGGGGATCTCCGGCTCACCGCCCAGGCACTGTTCCACGAAGTTGCGCATGGGGTGGGTATGCACATCCGCATCCTTGAGCAGGCCCTGCTGCACCAGCAATTCCACCGCGCTGTGGTCGCGGGTGCGGATCAGCACTTTCTGGTCGCGCATGAGATAGATGCGGCTGTCGCCCACATGGGCCCAGGTGGCGCAGTTGTCCGCCACCACGCAGACGGTGATGGTGGTGCGGGGTCTGAGTTCCGGCGCGAGCGCCGCGCCAAGCATCACCACGGCCTCGTGGGCCTCGACGATGCTCTCGCGCAGGAAGTCGCCGGCATCGCGGATGCCGCCGCGCAGGCGCTTGAAGCAGCGCACCAGGGCGTCGATGGCCGCCTCGGCCGCCACATCGCCGCCGATATGGCCGCCCATGCCGTCCGCCACGGCCAGCAGGATGCGGGTATCCGTCACTACGATGGATGCCCGGTCCTGGTTGTCGCTGCGGTTGCCCTGGAGGCTGACCTGGGCTGTCTCGACGTTCAATCGGTTTCCCCTGCTGGCACTGCGGCCCCCTGCGGCCGGTGCTATGGGCATGTATCGCGTTTAGCTTACCATTGGCGGACCCGGCCCACCTTCGGCCGCGGCTTGGACATATATATGGCTCGCAGCATGACCGGTTTTGCGCGCCGCGAGGCGCGCGGTGATTTCGGCGTCCTCGTCTGGGAGGTTCGCAGCGTCAACCACCGTTACCTGGACATGAGTCTCAGGCTCCCGGAAGAGCTGCGCGCCCAGGAGAGCGAATGCCGTGAGCGCATCGCCGCCCAGGTGAAGCGCGGGAAGCTGGACGGCCAGTTGCGCTTCGAGCCGGCCGCCGGCGGCCGCTCTTCCCTCAAGCTGGACGAGGACCGGGCCCGTGCCGTGGGCAACGCTCTCGCCCAGGTGGCAGGCATCGTCGGCGCTTCGGCCCCGGTGAACCCGGCGGAAGTGTTGCGCTGGCCCGGCGTGGTGCAGGAGCCACCCCTGGATGTGGCAGCGGTGGGCCAGGCGGCCCTGAAGCTCCTGGATGAGACCCTCAAGGACCTGCTGGCGGCCCGCGGCCGCGAGGGCGAGCGCACCGCGGCGATGCTGGATGAGCGCGCCGCCGAGATCGCCCGCATCGTCGGTGATCTGCGCAAGAAGCAGGGCGCCATGCTCGACACCTTGCGCGAGAAGCTGCGCGCGCGCGTCGAGGAACTGAAGGTCACGGTGGACCCCCAGCGCCTCGAGCAGGAGCTGGTGATGCTGGCTCAGCGGCTGGACGTGGCGGAGGAGCTGGACCGGCTCGGCAGCCACCTCAAGGAGTTCGAGAGCACCTTGAAGAGCAAGGAAGCGGTGGGCCGGCGCCTGGACTTCTTGATGCAGGAGTTCAACCGCGAGGCCAATACTCTTGGATCAAAATCCCAGGACGCGGTCATCACCCAGCAAGTGGTGGACCTCAAGGTGCTGATAGAGCAGATGCGGGAACAGGTGCAGAACATCGAATGAGCGGGAGCCCGAAGCGCGGTCATCTGTTCCTGGTCACGGCGCCCTCCGGTGCCGGCAAGACCAGCCTCGTGCGCGCGCTGCTCCAGGACCATCCCAACATCCGTTTCTCCATCTCCTACACCACCCGCAAGCAGCGCCCCAACGAGAAGCACGCCCACGACTACCACTTCGTGGACAAGGCGGAGTTCCAGCGCATGGTGGCGGCGGGGGAGTTCCTGGAGCATGCCCAGGTCTTCGACAACTACTACGGCACTTCGAAGCAGGCTGTGGAAGCCGAGCTGGCCTCGGGCCGCGACATCCTGCTGGAGATCGATTGGCAGGGCGCCGCTCAGGTGCGCAAGCTCATGCCGGAGGCGGTGAGCGTCTTCATCCTGCCCCCCAGCCGGGCCGAGCTGGAACGGCGCCTGCGCACCCGCGGCACCGACGACGACGCGGTCATCGCCCGGCGCCTCCGGGACGCGGTGGGGGATATGTCCCACTGGGGCGAGTTCGACTACGTGGTGGTGAACGACACCTTCGAGCATGCCTTGAGCGAGCTGGCCGCCATCGTCACGGGCCGGGGCCAGGCCTCCCGGGCGGATCGGCCGGGCCTCAAGGCCGTGGTGGATGCGCTGTTGGCGTAGAGATTGCTGCGGCACTTTGCGGCTACGCTTCCCTGCCACGCCGCAAAGCCCGGGGCGGCCTTCCTGTCCGCCCGTCCGCAGCATGCTGCAGACCCCTGTGCCGCAAGGGGGTTATCTCCTGGGGTTCCAATAACCTGACTACTCCGGTAAACTACAAGGCCGTGTTTTTCATGGCCTTTTTCCGGAGTTCCAGATGGCGCGCGTGACGGTCGAAGATTGCCTGGGCAATGTGGATAACCTGTTCCAGCTGGTGCTGGTCGCGACCAAGCGTTCGCGGCAGCTGGCCCGCGGCGTGGAACCCACCATCCCCTGGGAGAACGACAAGCCCACCGTGGTGGCCTTGCGTGAGATCGCGGCCGGCAACATCGGCCCTGCCATCCTCGACGAGGTGGAGCAGATCCCCGAAGAGGAACCGGTCGAGCAGCAGCCCGTCGTGATGATGGACGCGGAGGACCCGCTCTAACGAGCCGGTCTCCCGACATATGAGCCAGGTCGCCTCTTCCATATTCGACAGAGTCAGAGGGAAGCGGGCGACCGGTATAGACGAGCTGATCACCCGACTGCGGCTCTATCTCCCCGAGCCCCAGGTCGAAGAAGTCCACCAAGCCTATCTCTTCGGCGCCAATGCCCACGAGGGCCAGCGCCGCCTCTCCGGCGAAGCCTACATCACCCATCCGGTGGCCGTGGCCGCCATCCTCGCCGATATGCACATGGACTACCGCACCCTCGAGGCGGCCCTGCTGCATGACGTCATAGAGGACACGCCCACCCTCAAGGAAGAGCTGCTCACGCGCTTCGGCCCCGAGGTGGCCCAGCTCGTGGACGGCGTCTCCAAGCTCACCCAGATCAAGTTCAAGAGCCGCGCCGAGGCGCAGGCGGAGAACTTCCGCAAGATGGTCCTCGCCATGGTGGAGGACATCCGCGTCATCATGGTCAAGCTCGCGGACCGGCTGCATAACATGCGCACGCTCGGTGCCATGCCCGCGCCGAAGCGCCGCCGCATCGCCGCCGAGACCCTCGAGATCTACGCGCCCATCGCCCATCGTCTGGGCATGAGCGCCATGCGCATGGAGCTGGAGGACTTAGGGTTCCAGGCCCTGCATCCCATGCGCTACAAGGTGCTGGCGAAGCACCTCAAGCGCTCGCGCACCCACCAGAAAGAGATGGTGGCGAAGATCACCGCCAGCCTCACCCAGGCGTTGCAGCGCGAAGGCATCGCCGTATCGGTGGAAGGCCGCGAGAAGCACCTCTACAGCGTGTACCGCAAGATGCGCTCCAAGCGCCTGCCCCTCACTGAGGTGCTGGACGTGCACGCCTTCCGCATCGTGGTGCCGAAGACCGACGACTGCTACCGCGCGCTCGGCGTGGTGCATAACCTCTACAAGCCGGTGCCGGGCAAGTTCAAGGACTACATCGCCATACCCAAGGCCAACGGCTACCAGTCGCTGCACACGGTGCTGATCGGCCCGCAGGGTGTGCCGCTGGAAGTGCAGATCCGCACCGAGGACATGCACAAGGTGTCCCAGTCCG
>CAZPAO010000017.1:0-42559 GCA_964584665.1 uncultured Gammaproteobacteria bacterium | reverse complement strand
ACAGCGGCCACTGGCCCCAGGCGGGCAGCATGGCGATCAGGATGAACAGGATCTCGCCGGCGAACATGTTGCCGAACAACCGCAGCGACAGGGACAGCGGCTTGGAGACGGTCTCCACGATGTTCATGAGCACGTTCGGCACCACCAAGGCGACCCGGGCGACCGGGTGATGGGCCTCGAAGGGGTGGCCGATGAACTCCTTGCCGTAGCCCAGGAGTCCCTTCTTGCTGATGCTGTAGTACAGCGTCAGCAGGAACACGCCGAGGGACAGGCCGAAGGTCATGTTCATGTCGTTGGTGGGGACGACCTTGAGGTACACCTGCTCCGGATCGGCGCTGAAGGCGTGCACGCCGATGAACTGGGCGAGGCGCGGCAGCAGGTCCACCGGCAGCATGTCCATGAAGTTCATGGCCCAGATCCACACGAAGATTGTGATGGCGAGCGGCGGGATCACGGGATTATCGAACTGGAAGATCTGCTTCACGTTGTCGTGGATCCAGTTCAGGATCAACTCGACGAAGTTCTGCCAGCGGCCCGGCACGCCGGAGGTGGCGCGGCGCGCGGTGAAGAACATGGCGAGGAACAGCAATAGACCGAGACCCACGGAGAACAGCAGGGTGTCCACGTTCAGCGACCAGAACCCATGCCCCACCGTCCAATAGCTGAGGTGGTGGTGGATGTACTGCGTCGGTGTGATGCCGGTGGTTTCGCTCATCTCGCCTGTCCGAAGCTGATCTTGATGTAACCCACCCAGTAGGCAAAGAAGCCCGCCAGGTAACCCAATATCAGCGGCAGGAACGCCGCCCTGAAAACCTTGATGGCGACGGCGAACAAGAGCGCCGTGGCCGCGAACTTGAAGGCCTCGCCGAGCACCAGGCGCCCGAGGAAGCGTTTGGGATCGCGTTCCGGCCGCCCGCCGAACACCCGCAGCGCCAGCACCAGGCTGGCCGCCGCCGCGATCAGGCCTCCGAAGAGAGCCCATCCGCCGGTCTCGAGACCCCCTGCCAACGCGCCGATGGCGCCGGCCAGAACCGCCCCCAGTACCTGCCATCCGATCACCTGGAAGGCGCTACGACGGGCGTCTTCGATGTATCCGGTCATGGCGTCCCTCGGAGCCTCGGGCAAAAAAAGAGCCACCTCGTCACCGTGTGGCTGCCTTCCAGACCCAGGCTCCAGTGAGCCCGCTATTGTAGCGGCCACCGTCGGCGTCTTCAATAAAAATATGGGGGAATTAGGCCCTAAAACAAGGGCCTGCGCGTCACTTGATATGGGCCAGGATGCCGTCCAGCTCGTCCAGGCTCGAATAGTGGATCACGAGCTTGCCGCCCTTGCCCTTGCTCTCCACGGCCACCTTGGCCCCCAGCTTCTCGCTGAGGGTGCGTTCCAGGCGGCTCACGTCCGGGTCGGCCCGCTTGCCCTGGGGGGCGTGGGTCTCGCCAGCCTCTTTCAGCCTGTTGCGGACCAGCCGTTCCGTGTCCCGCACCGTCATGCCCCGGTCCACCACCTGGCGGGCGGCGGCAGTCTGGGCCGGGCCCTTCAGGGCCAGGAGCGCCCGGGCATGACCCATCTCCAGGGCCCCCTGGCGCACCAGATCCTGGACCTCGCGGCTGAGTTCCAGCAGGCGCAAGAGGTTGCTCACCATGACGCGGGAGCGGCCCACCGCCTCGGCGGCTTCCTGGTGGGTGATGCTGAACTCGTTGATGAGGCGCTGCATGGCCTCGGCTTCTTCGAGGGGGTTCAGGTCGGCGCGCTGGATGTTCTCGATGAGCGCCATGGCCATGGCGGCCTTGTCGGAGACATCCCGCACCACGGCGGGCACGGTCTCGAGACCGGCCATCTGGGCGGCGCGCCAGCGGCGTTCGCCGGCGATGATCTCGTAACGCTTGCCGTCTATCGGACGGACCACGATGGGCTGGACCACGCCCTGGCTGCGGATGGAGTCCGCCAGTTCCTTGAGGGCCTCTTCCTTCATGTCGCGGCGCGGCTGGTACTTGCCGCGCTGCATCCGGTCGAGCGGGATCTGGCGCAGCTCGCCGCCGGGAGCGGCACCGGGCTCGGCGCCGAGGGGCGCAACCACCTCGCCGCCCAAGAGGGCGTCGAGTCCGCGGCCTAGACCTTTACGCTTGGCTGACACGATGGAAAGGGCTCCCGAAAAGGCTGGGCATTTTAGCAGCAAGCGCCCGGGCTGCACGCATTTGACGCAATCTTCGCTTAAGACGCGGCCGGCGCCTGCTTCTCGCCGCGCCGCAGCATCTCGCCGGCGAGGGCGAGGTAGGCCAGCGCCCCGCGAGAGGTGGAGTCGTGCTTCAGGGCCGGCAGGCCGAAGCTCGGCGCCTCCGCCAGGCGCACGTTGCGCGGGATCAGGGTGCGGTAGACCTTGTCGCCGAAATGCATGATGAGCTGGGCCGACACTTCGTTGGCGAGGTTGTTGCGCGGGTCGAACATGGTGCGCAGCAGGCCCTCGATCTCGAGCCGCGGGTTCACGGTCTGCTTCAGGCGTTCCACCGTGGCCACCAGCGCCGACAAGCCTTCCAGCGCGTAGTACTCGCACTGCATGGGGATGAACACGCCGTCCGCGGCGGTGAGCGCGTTCAGGGTCAGCATGTTCAGGGACGGCGGGCAGTCGATGAGGATGTAGTCGTAGTCTGGGCGCAGCGGCATGAGCGCATCCCGCAGGCGTGTCTCGCGCTTCTCGCTCGTGAGCAGGTTCACTTCGGCGGCGGTGAGGTCGCCGTTGCCGGGCAGGAGGTCGTAGCCCGCGCTCGCCACCTTCACGATGGCCTTCGCCGCCGGCACTTCGCCCATCAGCACCTCGTAGGCGCCGTACTCGATCTCATGTTTGTTGACCCCGCTGCCCATGGTGGCGTTGCCCTGGGGGTCGAGATCCAGCAGCAGCACCCGGCGCTTGGTGGCGGCCAGGGACGCAGCCAGGTTGATGGCCGTCGTCGTCTTGCCGACGCCACCTTTCTGGTTGGTAACTGCGAGGACCTTGCTCATGGATGCGTGGTATCTAAAGAACCGGACCGGGGTTGCGACTATATACGTTTTGCGGCTCAGGTTGCCGCTTTTTCCAGCACCACCAGGCAGCGCTCCGCATCCAGCCCCGGCACTCGCAGGGGGTGCACCGCCGCCAGCCAGAAGCCGGGGGGCAGGTCCTTCAGCTCGTCGTCGGGCCGGGCGCCCTTCATGGCCAGGAGCTTTCCGGCGGGAGCCAGCATGTCCCCCGCCATCTCGGCGAAGTCCTTGAGCGAGGCGAAGGCGCGGCTGGTGACCAGCGCATAGGCGCCGGTATGGGTCTCGGCCCGGGCCTGCACCACCTCCACGTTCCCGAGCTTCAGTTCCGCGGCGGCATGGGTGCAGAAGCGGGTCTTCTTGCCGTTGCTGTCGATGAGGGTGAAGCGCGTGTCCGGCAGGGCCACCGCCAGCGGGATGCCCGGCAGCCCGGCGCCGGTGCCCACGTCCGCCACCGGCGAGGCCCGCACGTAGGGCAGGATCGCGAGGCTGTCCAGCACGTGCTTCACCAGCATCTCGGCGGGGTCGCGCACGGCCGTGAGGTTGTAGGCCTGGTTCCACTGCACCAGCAGTTCCACGTAGCGCAGCAGCCGCGCCTCGGCCCCTTCGGGCAGCGTCATCCCCAGGGCCTTGAGCCCGGGGCCCAAGGCTTGCCGCCAGTCACCGCTCATGTGTTTGCCTCGCGCGCATGGCCCACACTACCATGCGTCTCGCCGCCTTAGGTTCGCGGCACTTGGGGACAAGAGTGATGAAGAAGCAGCCCGTCGAATCCGCCGCCTCCGCCGCTTTCCAGGGCATCGTGGGGCGCAGCACCGCCGACGACTTCCTCGGCGCGGTGGCGCAGCACCACGTGCAGATGAGCGCGATGGCGGACGTGAAGGCGAACATCATCATCACCGCCTCGTCCATCGTGCTGACGCTCGCCCTCAATCGTCTCGATGAACCGGGCTACCGGGCCACGGTGATGCTGCTCTTGCCGTTCGTGACCCTGGCCTTGCTCTTCGCCATCGTGGCGGTGCTGCCGAAGCACGTGACCATCCGCTGGGCTGAAGGCAGCCCGCGCCCTTCCAGGTTCAACCTGTTGTTCTTCGGCCACTTCGCGTCCTTGCCCAAGGACCGCTACCTGCGGGAGATGGCCAAGCTGCTGCGGGATGACGACGCGATGTACGAGGCGGCCTGCGAAGACATCTACGGCGTAGGCCATTACCTGGACGCGTACAAGTACCGCTACCTGCGCTGGTCTTATCTCTTCTTCCTGGCGGGTTTCCTGCTCTCGGCCGGGTTCGCGGCGCTCAGGATGTTCCTATAGTTTCCAAGCCCTCATCCCGAAAGCGTCGCGAGAGCAACAGCTTTCAGCTAAGGAAGGAAGAAGAAGGAAGAGTTGTAGAGGAAGTGCGCCAGCATCCCGGGCCAGAGTGACCGGTAGCGCACACGCAGCAGCACCAGCAAGGCCCCCAGCACGCCGACCACCAGGAAACCCGGCCACCAGCCGAGCTTGTCCGGCGCGTGCAGCGCCACGAACACGAGCGTGGTGACGGTCCCCGATACCGGCACGCTCCAGCGCCGCGCCAGGGCGGCGAACAATGCGCCGCGGAACATGAACTCCTCCGCCAGCGGCGCGCCGCAGACCGCGAGCAGCGTGACCATGAGCCGGGGCCAGCCCGGGGCCGAGAGCAGCCTGGACAGGGGCCCGTCCAGCTTGTCCGGATCCGGCGGCAACGCCAGCACCATGAGGCCGGCGAAGACCGTTGCGACCAGCGCGACGGCGATGGCCGCGACGTAAGCCTGGGGTACGCGGGGCGGGCACCAGCCGATCCCGGTCGCACCGCCCTGGCGCAGCAACGGCCGGGCGCTGTGACGTATATAGAGATAGAGCCAGGCGGCGGAAGCCGCGAACCCCAGCAAGGTCGCCCAGGCCAGCACCGCGGCCCCCGGCACAGGTTTGCCCAGCGGATGATGGTGCAGGACCGAGTCGAGACCGAGGCCGACGCCCCACACGATATACGCCAGCAGATTGCCGGCGATCTGCGCAGTGAGATAGCCGAGCATCAGCCATAGACCCTGCAGGGGCCCGAACTTCGGTCCGGCCTCGGCGGTCGTGCTCATCCGTTCAGATTTTCTTCTTGGTGCCGGGCAGCAGGCGCTTGTACGCCCCCACCACCGCCGCGAGCAACGCCGCCAGGAAGATCCCCCCGCACAGCTTGCGCATCAGCTCGGGGTGGGCGGCCGTGAAGGTGTTCACCGCATCCACGCCTTGTTGCGCATTGGCGTTCGCGGGCAGTCCGCGCGACACCACGAGCGCGAGCACGAAGGTGGTCAGCACCAATAGCCCCAGATAGAAGACGACGAACCACAAGATCCCGAACAGAACCCGCTTCATGTGACTCCCATCGTACAGCATCAACCGCGCTGCACGGAGGTGGGCGGCGCCACGCGCATCACTTCCTCCAGGGTGGTGACGCCCTCCGCCACCTTCTGCGCGCCGCGCAGGCGCAGGGGCTTCATGCCTTCGCGCAAGGCGGCCTCCCGCAGCGCGTCCAGGTCCAGGCGCTCGGTCACGAGCGGCTTCAACTTGTGGGTGAAGTGCAGCATCTCGTAGAGCCCGACGCGGCCCTTGTAGCCGGTGTTGCGGCACTCGAGGCAGCCGACGGCTTCGTAGACCTTGCGCGGCTTCTGCACTTTCCAGGGCGTGACCAGCATCTCCCAGTCCGCATCCTCGATCTGCGCCTCGCGCCGGCAATGGGGGCAGAGGGTGCGGACCAGGCGCTGGGCGATGACGCCGAGCAGCGTGGACTGGATCAGGAAGGGCTGCACGCCGAGATCCAGGAGGCGGCTCACGGACGAGGGCGCGTCGTTGGTGTGAAGGGTGGAGAACACGAGATGGCCGGTGAGCGCCGCCTGCACCGCCATGTCGGCGGTCTCGGCGTCGCGGATCTCGCCGATCATGATGATGTCCGGGTCCTGCCGCAGCAGAGTGCGCACGCCGGCGGCGAAGTTGAGCTCGATGCCGGCGTTGACCTGCATCTGGTTGAAGGCGGGCTCCACCAGTTCGATGGGGTCCTCCACCGTGCACACGTTCACCTCGGGCTTCGCCACCTGCTTCAGGGTGGAGTACAGCGTCGTGGTCTTGCCGGAGCCGGTGGGACCGGTGACCAGCACGATGCCGTGGGGATTCTCGATGAGTGTGCCCCAGAGCTTCTCGTCCGTCTCGGTGAAGCCGAGGGCGCGGAAGTCCTTGAGCAGCACCGTCGGGTCGAAGATGCGCATCACCAGCTTCTCGCCGAAGGCGGTGGGCATGGTGGAGAGGCGCAGTTCGACCTCCTGACCTGCGGGGGTGCGCGTCTTGATGCGGCCGTCCTGGGGCCGGCGCTTCTCTGCGATGTCCATGCGCGCCAGGATCTTGATGCGGCTGGTGACGGGCGTGAGCACGGCCGTCGGCAGCTGGTATACCTGCTGCAGGACGCCATCGATGCGGAAGCGGATCACGCCCTGCTCACGGCGCGGCTCCACGTGGATGTCGCTGGCGCGCTGGTCGAAGGCGTACTGCAGCAGCCAGTCCACGATGCTGATGACGTGGCTGTCGTTGACGTCGAGCTTGCCGCTGCGGCCTAGCTCGACCAGCTGTTCCAGGTTCTGGATGCCGTTGGCGGCGGGCACGCCCTCATTCTGCTTCTCGGCGCCCAGCACCGAGCGGGAGATGCTGTAGAACTCGACGAGGTAGCGTGCGATGTCCTCGGGGTTCGAGATGACGCGCCGGATCTTCTTCTTCTGGACCGCGGCGATCTCCCGTTCCCACTCGTCCTCGAAGGGCTCGGCGGTGGCGAATACGATCTCCTGCTTGGTCACCTCCACCGGCAGCACGTTGAAGCGCGAGGCGTAAGGCAGGGACACCACGCCGGTGATGCGCTGCACATCCAGCTTCAAGGGGTCGATGCGCGCATGGGGCAAGCCGGTGCGTGCCGCGAGCCAGGCGGTGAGGTAGTCCACGCTGAGCGGGAGGTGCGGCGGGCGGGCGTCGTTCCAGCCGCGCTTGCCGAGGATCAGCAGCGGGTGCTTGTCCTTGTAGGCGCCGCGGGCGTCGAGCCCGCTCAAGAGTTCCGCCTTGTCGGCGGGCACCATGCTGTCCGCCACCAGCCAGCCCAGGACTTCCTGCAGCGTGAGCTTGTGGGGCGTGATGCGGGTCTCGCGGGCGCTGGACATGGGCCGAAGTGTAGCAAAGGCTACACGACCGCCGGGTATTCCTGGAAAACCCGGTTTATTCCTGCTTATTCACGCGAGATTCATGGCGCGCGGCCCTTCCTATTCCTGCGACCCTGCACCAGACTTGTCCGAATCCTGGCACTGTGAGACGAGGCGACCATGTCATTCAACGAGAACCTGCGCACCCTGCGACTGACCCGCGGCCTGACGCAACCCGCCCTGGCCGAGAAGGCCGGCATCGAACAGTCCTATCTCTCCAAGCTGGAGAACGGCCGCTCGCGCCCCTCCGAGGACGTGCTGGGCAGGCTCGCCCAGGCGCTGGAGGTGAAACTGGAGACGCTGCAGAACGGCGACGAGACGGAGGAACGCACACGCCGTTGGCAGCGCTCCGCGGTGGCAGCGGGCGCCGCACTCGCGCTGGTCCTCGCCTTCTTCGTGGGCCGCACCACGGCGATCTACCCCCTGAGCTTCGGCGAGGTGATCAAGGGCGCCCGCGCCGACCAGGACCTGGCGCTGGGCGTGCGGGATCTCGCGCCCAAGGGGATAGAGGTCATCAACGTGTCCAGCGGCGGGAACCACGTGGTCATGCGGGGCAGCACGCCGGATTACCCCACGCTGGATGCCTACATGGGCGGCATCAAGGCCAAGTTCGGCGGCAGCTTCTCCAACATAGAGTTGGACCCGGCAGAGCCGGGCCAGCCGCGCCGCTTCAGCTTGGTCTACGACGCACCGTAGACGCTAAAGCTTCTTATCCGGATCGCTGAGCGCGAAGGGCGCGGCCTTGCCGGTCTTGGTGTCAACGGTGACGATGCGGCCGTGGTCCGTATCGGCGATGTAGAGGATGTCACCGGCGAAGCTCAAGCCGCCCGGTTCTTCCAGCAGCCCGTCGGTATCGAGGGTGGTCACGGCGCGCTTGGCCGGGTCCAGCACCTTCAACTTGCTGTTGTAGGTGTCGGCTATATAGATGCGCCCGGCATGCCATGCGACGCCGAGGGCATGCTGCAGCTTCACGTCGTCGCCGGTGCCGTCCACGTCGCCGAAGCTGAAGAGGCCGGTCCCGACCAGGGTCTTCACCCGCGCGAAGCGCCCGCTGAAGTCCACGGCGCGCACCGCGCTCGCTTCCGGGTCCGCCACGTAGAGCGTGCTGCCGTCGGTGCTGAGCCCGCTCGGCTGGGCGAAGCTCGCCTCCGGCAGTTCGCCATCGTCTATGCCCTCGCGGCCTGAGCCGGCGAAGTGGCGGATGGTCCCGCTCTTGGGATCGTAGGTCCAGAGCTGGTGCTGGCCCGCCATGGCGATGTAGATGAGGCCGCCGCGGGCCAAGAGATCCCAGGGCGTGTTGAGTTCGGACTTGGCGGCGGGCTGGTCGCCGTCATCCATATAGCTCTGCTTGCCGTCGCCCGCCACGGTGGTGACGGTGCCCTGCTTCAGGTCGATCCGGCGCAGTGCGCTGTTGTCGGTGTCGGCCACGTACAGCGTGTCGGCATCGGCCAGCGCGAGGCCCTGGGGATAGTGGAACTCCGCGGCCTTGGCCGCGCCGTCCTTCAGGCCCGGCTTGCCGTCGCCGTACACCGCCGTGACCTTGCCATCCAGCGTGGTCACCACGATACGGTCATGGTTCGAGTCAGCGATGAAGAGACGCTTGCCCTCCCCGTCCGCCAGCACCTTGCCGGGATAGAGCAGCATCGAGTCCGGCATCTTGTCGTGCAGGCCCGCGAACCACAGCGGTTTCGTGTCGAGTAGTTTCTTGGCGCCAAAGTCCTTCACCAGCGAACCGATCACATGATCCAGGAGGTCGTAATGGCCTTCGCCGGACACCTGCCCCACCACGTTGCCCGCCGGGTCCACCACCACGAGCGTGGGCCAGCCTTGGGAACCGTAGGCATCCCAGATCTGCATCTCATGATCGTTCACTACCGGATGTGCGAGGCCGTAGCGCTGCACCACCGCGGCGATGTGGTCAGTCTTGCCCTCGGTGGCGAACTTGGCGGAGTGCACACCGATGATGACGAGATTCTCCGGATACTTCGCTTCCAGCTTCTTCAAGTCGGGGATGAGGTGGAAGCAGTTGATGCAGCCGTAGGTCCAGAAGTCCAGCAGCACCACCTTGCCGCGCAGCTGCTTGATCGTGACCGGCTTGCCGCCGGTGTTGATCCAATCGAGCCCCGTAGGGAACTCCGGCGCCGCCTGCTTGCCCATGTAGTCGTCGGGCATGCCGGCGGCGGCGGCCACCACGCCGAGGGGCGAGGCGGGGCCGTACCAGTGCACGGCGGCGAAGAGCGCGCCGGCGCTGAGCAGCAGGGTGATGAGGAGGGCGGTGTGTCTCACGGTACGTAGGAGCGTGTGCAAGGGGGGATTCCTGTTCCGGCCATGCTATGAAGACCCGCCGTCCCGCCTGCTTATTACAGCCTTGAGCGCGCCTCAGGCCCCTGTCAGGCCTGGAAAAGCAGGCTGCAGCAGGTGACGCCGCCCTCGGCCTTCTCGGTCTCCGACATGTCCACAGCATTCACCTTGATCCCCGCCTGCTCCAGGCGCGCGCGGGTGCGGGGGAAGGACTCGGGATAGACGAGTTCGTCACCGATCAGCACGGCGTTGGCGGCGAAGGGTTCCGCCGGATCCACTTCGATGAAATCGACCCCGTGGAAGGCGGACTTGTCCACCCATTCCGGGTTGATGAGCAACAAGCCCGGCGCCACCTCGGTGGCGGCGTTCTTGAGCAGCCCCACCTGGGTGGCCGCGGTCTTGAGATGCAGGCAGCCCTTGAGCGTGACGCTCTCGACACGGTAGCCGTGGGGCGTGAGATGTGCGCGCAACTGCTCGATGCCGGCATGGTTGCTGCGGGCTGAGAGACCCACGTACAGGGTGCGGCCCACGGTGAGCACGTCGCCGCCATCCAGGGTGCCGGGCGCCTCTATATAAGCGAGCTTCTTGTAGCGGGCGAGCGCGGCGGCGCTGGAATCCGTCTCCGCGCGGCGCGACTCGGCGCCGGGACGGGTGACGATGGCGATCTCGTCCAGCACCACCGCCGTGTCCTCCACGAACACCGCGTCCGGATTGTCCGGCAGGGGCGGCAGCGTCTCCACGCGGCAACCCAGGGCCGCGAGCGTATCCACGTAATCCCGGTGCTGGCGGCGGGCCAGCTCCAGGTCGATGGGCACCCGTGGCTGGAAGCTGAGTTCGCAGTTCTCCAGGGCAGGGCTGACGTCGCGGACCAGGGCGATGCGCAAGATTTCGGCCTCAATAAAGTGAATTTTCCTGTCAGGACTATGTCTTTTTTAGTAGCATCAGGCAATCCACGCGCCCACGGCGCGCCCGCAACAGACTGTTTCCAGGGGTAATACATGGCCAAGGGCACCACCACGGCGGACCGCCGCAGCTTAGGTCTCGCCACCACCACCTCCATCGTGCTCGGCAACATGGTGGGCTCGGGCGTGTTCCTGCTGCCTGCCTCCATGGCCGCCTACGGCGCCTACAGCCTGATGGGCTGGGGCGTGAGCACCGTCGGCGCGCTGCTCTTGGCCTGGGTGTTCGCCAACCTGGCACGTCGCCTGCCCAAGGCCGGCGGCCCCTACGCCTACCCGCGTGAGGCCTTCGGTGACTTCGCCGGCTTCCAGATCGCCTGGATCTACTGGCTCAGCATCGTAGCCACCAACGCCGCCATCGCCGTGGCCTTCGCGAGCTACCTCGTCATCTTCGTCCCCGCCCTCAAGGATCCGGTGGCGGGCGCCATCGCCGCACTGGCCGCGAGCTGGCTGCTCACGGGCATCAACATCCTGGGCGTGAAGGCGGCGGGCCGCCTGCAGCTCATCACCGTGGTCTTGAAGCTCACGCCGCTCGTCGTGCTGGCGGTGTTCGGCCTCAGCCACTTCAGCGCCGCCACCTTCAACTCCGGCCACACCACCGAGGGCCCGCTCTCGGCCATCAACTCCACCGCCGCCCTCGCCATGTGGGCCTTCCTCGGTCTCGAGTGCGCCACGGTGCCGGCCGACCATGTGAAGGACCCGGAAGTGACCATCCCGCGCGCCACCCTGCTCGGCACCGTCATCGCCGGCGTGTTCTACATCGTCTGCACCTCCGTGGTGATGGGCATAATCCCGGCTGACGTGCTGGCCAAGTCCAACGCGCCTTTCGCCGACGCCGCCCGCGTGCTGTGGGGCGACTGGGCCGGCTACCTCATCGCAGGCGCCGCCCTCGTCTCCTGCTTCGGTGCCTTGAACGGCTGGATCCTCATGCAGGGCCAGTTGCCCCAGGCCGTGGCCAACAACGGCCTCTTCCCCAAGGTGCTGGCGAAGGAAGGCAAGTCCGGCACGCCCGTCACCGCGCTCATCGTCTCCAGCGTCATCGCCAGCGTGCTCATCCTCATGAGCCTCGGCTCGAGCTTCGGCGGTCTCGGCCAGGCGCTGGTGCAGATGTTCAACATCCTGATCCTCATCACCACCTTCTTCACGCTGGTGCCGTACATGCTGTGCGCCCTGGCGGACATCGTGCTCAGCCGCCGCGACAAACGCGCCAGCAACGTGCGCATGCGCGACGTGGTGATCGCCGGTGCCGCCTTCATCTTCGGCATCTGGGCCTGCTACGGCACCGGCAAGGACTCACTGTTCTACGGCACGCTGATGCTCCTGGCCGGGCTGCCCATCTACGTGTGGCAGACCGGCAAGACCGCCAAGGCCAAGGCCTGATCATCGAGATGAAGAAGGCGCCGGTCTCGCGACCGGCGCCTTCTTTTTTGGCGAAGGGGATACGGGTCTAGCCGGCTGCGCGGCGATACGCCGCGCGCACCAATTCCTGGAAGTGGTGCACGCCCAGTTCGCGCTTGGGGGAGAGACGACCCGCCTTGTAACTCCCTGAGGCCAGCCCTTTCTGCACCCGCTCGCAGATGCCTATGTCCTCCCGCTGCACCTCGTCGCTGAAGCTCAAGTCCTCGGCGATCATCTTCAGGGCCGCGGGCGACTCCATGTCCGTATAGAAATAATCGAACAGCACCCGGCAGCGATCCGCCGCCACAGGCACCACTAAGTTGGTCTGCATCCTCCCGGGCAAGATGTTCAGCATCATGTTGGGATAGATGAAGTAGTAATGGGCATCGCCGTCTGCATAGGGGCCTTGCGAACCATCCAGCGGGCTGTGCTGGTAGGAGTATCCAGGCGCCGTATGAGTGGTGTATTCCCGGTAATCCAAGAGCTTGTTCAAGCCCGGATGCACATGGGGCAGGTGGTAGCCCTCGAGATAGTTATCCACGTAGGCCTTCCAGTTGCAGACCACGTCATAGTGCATGTGCGAGTGATAGCGGAACTTCGCGAGCTGGATGGGTTTGATGCGTTCGCGGATACCGGAGAGCATCTCTTCCAACGAAGTGGCCGGCGCGCTCAAGGCCGCGAATACCAGCCCTTCCCACTCAGCTACCTGTATACCGTCCAAATGGATGCAGCTGATGTCGAAATCCTTCGCCTGCTGCATCTCATGGGCAGCGCGCAGTTGCCCGTCCAGCTTGTAGGTCCAGCCGTGGTACTTGCACTGGAGCTGGCGCGCGTTGCCATCCGTGAGTGCGAGCGGCCCGGCGCGGTGCTTGCAGACGTTGAAGAAGCCGCGCAGTACGCCGTCGTCACCTCGCACCAGGATGATAGGCCGCCCGGCGATCTCAGCGACCACGTGGTCGCCGGCGTCCTTTAGCTTCTCCGCGTGGGAGACGAGCTGCCAATTGCGGGCGAAGATGCTGGCGAGGTCGAAGCCGTGGAACTCCGGATCCGCATAGGCGTAGCCCGGCAGTGTGGAGGCTTCCTCCAACGGGCGTGAGACGTGGTCGGTGGCGACGAAGCTTGCGGGGGCTCTCATCCGTTCACCTTAGCCGGCACATCCACCATCACTGGCTCAAGGTGGCCGGGACGCGTTGTACGCCAGGCGATGAAGGCCGCGCCCACGAGCAGCAATGAAGCGAGCAGGAAGGGCACGCCGGGGATGCCCCAGTCCGCATGGGGGCCGATGGCGTAAGCGAAGCTCTGGGTGAAGAGGCCGGGACCGATGCAGCTCGCGATGCCCATGATGCTGGAGAGCGCCCCCTGCAACTGGCCCTGCTCGGTCGGTTCCACCAGGTGGGTCATGATGCCCTGGGCGGAAGGGTTGGCGATACCCCACAGGGCCATGACCGGCACGCCCACCAGGAACCAGATGCCTGAAGGCGCGAGACCGTAGATGGCGAAACCGGCGGCACCGAACAGGAGGCCCAAGGCCAGGGCGCGGCGCTCACCCAGCGCGCGCACCACGGGCTTCACCAAGCCGCCCTGCACGATGACGGCGCAGCCGCCCACGCCCATGAGCATGTAACCCACGTACAGCGGGCCCCAGTGGTAGCGATAAGCCATATATAGGACCGCGGTGCTGGGCAGCACGGCGTGGGCCAGGTTCATGAGGAACTGGGAAGTGGCGAGGCCCGCGAGTATCGGGTGCGAGCGCAGGAGCACCAGGGCGCCCACCGGGTTCGCCTTCTTCCAGGAGAAGGAGGTGCGCTTGTCCTTAGGCAGGGACTCCGGCAGCACGAAGAAACCGTAAGCGGCGTTGACCAGCGCCAGGCCCGCCGCCACCCAGAACGGCAGGCGCGGGTTGAAGTGCCCCAGCACACCGCCGATGAAGGGGCCCAGCACGAAGCCGATGCCGAAGGCGGCACCGATCATGCCGAAGGCCGCGGCGCGCTTCTCCTTGGGCGTGACGTCGGCGATGTAGGCGCCGGCGGTGCTGATGCTGGCGGCGCAGATGCCGGAGATGACGCGCCCGACGAAGAGCCAGGTGAGGTTGGGCGCCATAGCCATGAGCAGGAAATCGAGACCCAAGCCGGTGCAGGAGATGAGGATCACGGTGCGGCGGCCGAAGCGGTCCGACAGCACGCCCTGCATGGGCGAGAACAGGAACTGCATGATGGCCCAGGAGGTTCCGAACACGCCGTAGATCTCGGCGGTGCGCACCGGATCCCCGCCCAGGAAGTCCTGCACCAGCAGCGGCAGCACCGGGATGATGAGCCCGAAGGCCAGCATGTCGATGACCACGGTGACGAGGATGAAGGCGAGCGCGGCTTTGCGGTTTTTCACGGGTTACCCCTGGGGTGACCGGGTCATCTTAGCCGAGCCTGGAGCCCGCGTCAGGGGCGGAAAGGCTGCCTTTCCAGGCGGAAGACCGCAAAAAAGAAACCCGGCGCGTGCCGGGCTTCCATAGCAGAGCGTGAGAACCGCTTAGACGGTCCACATAGACATGAAGTCCGTGACGGGAGCCGCTTCCAGCTTCTTCTGGTCGCCGCAGAGCGCGTTGATGGACGCACACTGGCGGGCCGAGAGCCGGCCGGCGATGGCCTTCTCGAACTTGCTGATGAGCACCGGGATGCCCTCGGCACGGCGTTTGCGGTGGCCGATGGGGAACTCCACCTCCACCCGTTCGGTCTTGGCACCACCCTTGAAGAACACCTGGATGGCGTTGCCGATGTAGCGCTTGGCCGGATCGTAGTAATCCTTGGTGTACTTGCCGTTCTCGCGCACTTCCATCTTCGAGCGCAGCTTGTCCACGCGCGGGTCCTTGGCCACGGAGTCCTCGTAGTCCTCGGCCGTGAGGCGGCCGTGGATGAGCGGGATGGCGACCATGTACTGGATACAGTGGTCACGGTCCGCGGGGTTCGCGAGTTCGCCTGTCTTATCTATGATCCTGACACCAGGCTCCTGGGTCTCGATCACGATCTTCTCGATCTCGCCGAGCTTGTCCTTCACCTTCGGGTGCAGCGTCATGGCCGCTTCCACCGCGGTCTGGGCGTGGAACTCCGCCGGGAAGGAGATCTTGATGAGCACGTTCTCCATCACGTAGCTGCCGTACTTGCGCTGGAACTTGAAGGGTTGGCCCTTGAACAGCACGTCGTAGAAGCCCCAGGTCTTGGCGCTGAGCGCAGAGGGATAACCCATCTCGCCCTTGAGGGCCATGAGGCCGTGGCGCACCGCGCGGCTCGTGGCATCGCCCGCGGCCCAGCTCTTGCGAGAGCCGGTGTTGGGGGCGTGGCGGTAGGTGCGGAGCGCGCCGCCGTCGATCCAGGCGTTGGAGACGGCGTTGATCACGTCCTCGCGGCTGCCGCCCAGCATGTGGGTGACCACCGCGGTGGAGGCGACCCGCACCAGCAGCACGTGGTCGAGACCCACGCGGTTGTAGCTGTTCTCGAGCGCCAGGACGCCCTGTATCTCATGGGCCTTGATCATGGCCGTGAGCACGTCCTTGATGGTGAGCGGCTTCTTGCCCTCCGCTATGTTCTTGCGGGACACGTAGTCCGCCACCGCTAGGATGCCGCCCAGGTTATCGGAGGGGTGACCCCACTCCGCCGCCAGCCAGGTGTCGTTGAAATCGAGCCAGCGCACCATGGCGCCGATGTTGAAGGCCGCCTGCACCGGATCCAGCTCGTGGCTGGTGCCCGGCACCCGCGCGCCGCCCTTCATGTCCGCGCCTGGCACCACTGGCCCCAGGAGCTTGGTGCAGGCCGGATAGTTCAAGGCGAGCATGCCGCAGCCCAGGGTATCCATGAGGATGTAGCGCGCGGTCTTGTAGGCCTCGGCGCTCTTGATCTTGTAGTCGCAGACGTAGTCCGCGATGTCCTTCAGGACCTGGTCGGGGGCGGGACGCTTGGCGGATCGGATGTCATGGCCGCTCATCTATCTGTTCCTTCCTGATTATTTACGCTTTTCGATGGGGACAAATTTTTGATCTTCCGGACCGATGTAATTGGCGCTCGGGCGGATGATCTTGCCGTCGGCCCGCTGCTCGATGACGTGGGCGCTCCAGCCGGTGGTGCGCGCGACGACGAATAGCGGCGTGAACATGGCGGTGGGCACGCCCATCACGTGGTAGGACACGGCCGAGAACCAGTCCAGGTTCGGGAACATGTTCTTGGTCTGCTTCATCACCGTCTCGAGGCGCTCGGCGATGTCGTAGAGCTTCATGTCGCCGGCACCCTTGGACAGGCTCTGCGCCACCTTCTTGATGACCACGTTGCGCGGGTCGCTCACGGTGTAGACCGGGTGGCCGAAGCCGATGATGACTTCCTTCGCCTCCACGCGGCGGCGGATGTCGGTTTCCGCCTCGTCCGGCGTGGCGTAGCGGCTCTGGATCTCGTAGGCCACCTCGTTGGCGCCGCCGTGCTTGGGGCCGCGCAGGGCGCCGATGCCGCCGGTGATCGCGGAGTACAGGTCGGAGCCGGTGCCGGCGATGACGCGGGCGGTGAAGGTGGAGGCGTTGAACTCATGCTCGGCGTAGAGGTTGAGGGAGACGTGCATGGCACGCACCCAGGCATCGGAAGGTTCCGATCCGTGCAGCATGTGCAGGAAGTGGCCGCCGACGGAGTCATCGTCCGTCTCCACCTCGATGCGGCGGCCGTTGTGGCTCCAGTGGTACCAGTAGCACAACATCGAGCCCAGGGACGCGACCAGCTGATCCGCGATGTCGCGGGCGCCGGCGGCGTTGTGGTCGTCCTTCTCCGGCAGCGCGCAGCCCAGGGCCGAGACACCGGTGCGCATCACGTCCATGGGGTGGCTGGAGGGCGGCAGCTGCTCGAGGGCGGCGCGCACGGTGTGCGGCAGGCCGCGCAGACGCTTGAGCTTGGCCTTGTAGCCCTTCAGCTCCGCCCGGTTCGGCAGCTTGCCGTGGATCAGGAGATAGGCGATCTCCTCGAAGTCGCACTTCTC
This sequence comes from uncultured Gammaproteobacteria bacterium, assembly GCA_964584665.1. Lineage (GTDB taxonomy): Bacteria > Pseudomonadota > Gammaproteobacteria > Natronospirales > REEB76 > DASUBN01. The sequence goes on along the minus strand of CAZPAO010000017.1, from coordinate 25,649 downwards.
GGCGATGTCGAGGATGTCGTAGCCGCGGTAGTGCAGGTCGTTGCCGCTGCGGCCGACGGTGCAGAGCGCGGTGTTGCCCGCCACCACGCCGGACAGGGCTACGGATTTCTTCGCCTTGGGGGCGGGTGTCGTCGTATCGTTCATGCTCTTCTCCGGGTTGGACCCCTGGTTCACTTCTTCTTGGCTTCCTGCTGGAAGAGACTATCTAGCTTCTTCTCATAATCCATGTAACCGAGCACGTCATACAGCTCGGCACGGGTCTGCATCGTGTCCAGCACGCCCTTCTGGGTGCCCTGGGTGCGCAGTTCCGCGTAGACCCGCTCCGCCGCCTTGCTCATGGCGCGGAAGGCGGACAAAGGATAGAGCGCGAGACGCACGCCCGCGTCGCCCAGTTCCTGGGTGGTGAACATGGGCGTCTTGCCGAACTCGGTGATGTTGGCCAGCACCGGCACCTTCACGGCTTTCGTGTACTGCTTGTATTCATCCAGTTTCGTGAGGGCCTCGGCGAAGATCATGTCGGCACCCGCCTCCACGTACTTGGCGGCGCGGTCCAGCGCGGCCTGCTGCCCTTCGCTCGCGTGAGCATCGGTGCGGGCCATGATCACGAACTTGGCATCGGTGCGACCGTCCACGGCGGCCTTGATGCGGTCGCACATCTCGGCGGCATCGACCAGTTCCTTGCCGGGACGATGGCCGCAGCGCTTGGCGGCGACCTGATCCTCAAGGTGCATGCCGGCGGCGCCGGCGCGGATCATCTCGGAAGCGGTGCGGGAGATGTTGAAGGCGGCGCCCCAACCAGTGTCCGCGTCCACCAGGAGCGGCAGCTCGGTGGCGCCCGCGATGCGGCGGATGTCCTCGCACACGTCGTTGAGTGAAGTCATGCCGAGGTCCGGCAGGCCGAAGGAGGCGTTGGCGACGCCGGCACCGGAGAGGTAGATGGCCTTGAAGCCGGCCCGCTCCGCGAGCAGCGCCGAATAGGCGTTGATGGTGCCGGCCACCTGCAGGGGACGTTCGGCTTCGAGCGCGGACCAGAACCGCGCGCCGGCGGAGACTTGAGACATGGATGTCCTTTGGGGCCTGGGACCGGAAGAGCGAGAGCCGCCTATTTTACCGGTTCGGCGCCCCCGCCGCTAACGGCAGGCCGGCTTCCACCGCAGAACCCGGCAGCCCGCCTGGGAGTTCAGCCTTCCAGCGTCCGTGTATGGATGCCGCATTCCTGGTCCTGCCGCGGCCCCTTGCTGGGGTCGTAGTAGTCCTCGTTCATGGGGAGCTTGTGGGCGATGCAGTAGTCGATGGCTCCCATCTCGTCCCAGTCAAGCATGGGATAGACGGCGAGTATGCCGCCCCGCATGCGCGCGAAGGGGAAATGGCGCCGCTCCTGGGTCTCAGCTCGCATGACGCCGGACAGCCAGACCTTGGGCGCCTCGGCCTTGAGCGCCGCCTGCAAGGGTTCGAATTTCACCACCCGCTGGAAATGCGCCAGTGCCTCCGTACCTTCTTCAGGTACCGGCAACCTGGGTGCCTGATGCGTCCTCAGGTTGAGGCGGAAACGCTCCGCATACACCTGCAGGAGTTCGCGGGTGCGTTCCGTCTCGTGGCCATGCACGATGGTCACGACCCGCATGTCCGGCAGAACGTCTGTGACCAGCTTGAGCATGACGCCCGCAGTGGGGCCGAAGCTGGTGGTGAGGATCACCTCAGAGCCGTAGTCCTCCACCATGCGGCGGATCCTGCCGACGGCATCCAGGGCTTCCAGCTCCCGGTCTAACTTCGCGGCATCCGGCGGCCAACGGATCGGTTTACTGTCCACGAGCCGCGCCGATGTCGACCAGGATGCGCCCCCTGTGGCGGCCTTCCAGCACCTTGGGGAAGACCTGGGGCAGCTGGTCGAAGGCGACGGTCTCACCCGCGATGAGCTTCAGCTTGGAGGGCTTTAGGTCGGTGGCGATGCGGTCCCAGACCTTGAGCCGCAGCTTGCGCGGGGTGGCCATGGAGTTGATGCCGAGCAGGTTCACACCCCTGAGGATGAAAGGCATGACGGTGGTGTGCAGCTCATGGCCGCCGGCCAAACCGATGGAGGCGATGCTGCCCCACCAGTCGGTGGTGCGGGTGAGCCAGGTGAGCATCTCGCCGCCCGCGTTGTCCACGGCGCCCTGCCACTGGATGCGCTCCAGGGGCTTGGAGCCGTAATCGATCTCGCTGCGCAGCAGGATGTGAGAGGCACCGAGCTGCTTGAGATAGTCCTGGGATTCCTTCTTGCCAGTGACCGCCACCACCTCGTAGCCGCGGCGCGCCAGCATGTTCACGGCGATGCTCCCCACTCCACCGGTTGCGCCGGTGACCACCACGGGCTTGCCCTTCGGGTGCAAGCCGTTCAGCTCCATCTTCTGGATGGCGAGTGCGGCGGTGAAGCCGGCGGTGCCCACCTGCATGGCGCTCTGGGGGGTGAAACCCTGCGGCATGGGTATGACCCACTCGCCCTTCACACGCGCGTACTCCGCGTAGCCGCCGTCGTGCTCCTCGCCCAGGCCGCAGCCGGTGACCAGCACTTTCTGACCCTTCTTGTAGCGCTTGTCGGTGGATGAGACCACCACGCCCGCGAGGTCGATACCGCCCACCAACGGGAAGTGGCGCAGGATCTTGCCCTTGCCGGTGGCGGCCAACGCATCCTTGTAGTTGACGCTGGAGTAGGCGACCTTGATCACCACTTCACCAGGCATGAGGTCCGAGAGCTTCAGCTCCTCGAAGCGGGCCACGATCCTCTTCTCGATCTCGTGGATGCGGAAGGCGGTGAAGGTCTTGTCCATGGCGATGTCCGTCGGAGGCAGGTCGGGAGATTCTAACGCGCTTCAGGTGTCATCCATGATGAGGCGGGCGCCGCGCCGGTTGGTGAAGTAGGTCCAGGCCCACTGCAGCATCACCACCATGCGGTTGCGATAGTCCACCAGATAATAGATGTGCACGAACACCCACATGAGCCAGGCGAGGCGGCCCCGGACCTTGAGGGCATGCAGGGCCGCCACGGCGCGGTTGTGGCCGATGGTGGCCATCTGGCCCTTATCTATATAGTGGAACGGTTTGCGGGGCTTGCCGTCGAGGTCCGCCCGGATAGCCCGTGCCACGGACTGCCCCTGCTGGTGGGCCACGGCGGCGATGCCGGGATAGAGCACGCCGGGCTTCTCCTCCAGGTGAGCCAAGTCCCCGGCCACGAATAGTTCCGGGTGGCCGGCGACGCTCAGGTCCGGCTGCACCAGCACCCTGCCCTGCCGGTCCATCTCCATCCCCAGGGACTTGCCCAAGGGCGACGCGGTGACACCCGCAGCCCAGAGCACGGTGCCGGCTTCGATGTACCGCGCGCCGAGTTCAACACCCGCAGCGCCGATGCCCGTGACGGCGGTACCCGTGAGCACCTCCACCCCCAGCTCCATGAGCGCCTTGGCCGCATAGTCCGAGAGCACCGGCGGCAGCGCCGCGAGCAGCCGCGGGCCCGCCTCCACCAGCACCACGCGGGTGAGTTCGGTGTGGATGTTGCGGAAATCCTTGGCGAGGGTGAAGCGGCCCATCTCGGCGATGGCGCCCGCGAGTTCCACGCCCGTGGGGCCGCCGCCGACGATGACGAAACTCAGCAGCCGCTTCTGCACGGCGGGGTCGGTGGAGCATTCCGCCGCTTCGTAGGCATCCAGCACCCGGCGGCGTATCTCGCGGGCATCCGCCAGGGTCTTCAGGCCCGGAGCGAAGGGTTCCCATTCGTCATGGCCGAAGTAGGCGTGGCTGGCGCCGGAAGCCAGCAGCAGATAATCATAGGGAAGCTCGCCGAAGGAAGTGCGCACACGCCGCGCAGCCTTGTCGATGGACTCGGCCCTGCCTTGGTATACCCGCACGTTGGCATGGCGCGAGAACACGGCCCGCAGCGGTACCGCGATGTCCGCGGGGCTCAGCTGCGCCATGGCCACCTGGTAGAGCAACGGCTGGAACACGTGGTGGTTGTGCCGGTCCACCAGCGTCACTTCGACGCCGGGTACGCTGCCTAAGCCCTTGGCCGCCTGCAAACCGGCGAAGCCGCCGCCGCCGATGAGCACCTGCTTCATCCGTCCATTGTCTCAAGCCGGGTCCCACAAAGACAAACCCCGCTTGGCAGCGGGGTTGGGGTTCGTGGTACGTGCCGATCAGGGGTTGGAGGAAGCGAGATTGGTGACACTGATGAGTCGGCCGGCGGAACTGAACAGGAAGGCCGCGCCCACGCCATCCTTGAAGTGGTAGATATAGGTGTAGCGGCCGTCGTCGCCCTTACTGTCCTCATCCGGCTTGCCGAGGCAATGCTCGACTTCCGCTGAAGTCGCATCGTTGGGCTGGAAACCGTCCACGGTGCCGGGGCAAGCGTAGTTGGGTGGCGGAGCGCTGGCGCAGCCGTGCAGCAGCGTGAGGGTGAGCGTCAGCCCTGCGGCCTGGAGGATCCTTGCGGTGTTCATGGGAGATTCCTGGGCATCGCCGTGATGGCGATACCGACGCTACTCTCAGGCGCGACACACAGGGTAATGCTGGCGACATAAGGGGAGGACGGGACGATGGAAACGTGAAGCGGCCCGCAGGACGCGGCCGCTTATGTCAGCTGCGCTTGCGCACGCCTAGGGCGAGCCTGAGGGCGTTCGCCATCTCCATTCCGTTCTGGAAGCGTGCGTCCGGATCCTTCTGCAAGGCCTTGTCCATCACCACCTTGATGGTGGCCGGGATGTCGGGACGCAGGAAGGTCACGTCCGGATGCGGCTCGTTGGCGATCTTGAACATGAGGCCAGTGAGGGACGGCGCCTCGAACGGCAGCTCGCCACGCAGCAGCTGGTAGAGCGTGACGCCGAGGGAGTACAGGTCGCTGCGACCATCCAGCTTGTTGCCCTGCACCTGCTCCGGCGACATGTAGAGCGGGCTGCCGAGGATGGTGCCGGTCTTGGTCTTGCTCATGTCCGTGAGCGCGGCGATGCCGAAGTCGGTGATCTTGACCCGGCCGCTGGTGCGGTCATACATGATGTTGGCGGGCTTGATGTCACGGTGCACCACGTGGTGCTTGTGGGCGTAGTCGAGGCCCTCCGCCACCTTCATCACCACCGCCAGCGCCTCGCCCATGGGCAGGAGGTTCTTGGAGTCTATGAACTTCGCCAACGAGTCTCCCTGCAGGAAGTCCATGGCGATGTAGGCCAGGCCCTGGTCCTCGCCCACGTCGTAGATGGTGACGATGTTGGGGTGATTGAGGCGCCCGGCGGTCTCGGCCTCGCGGAAGAAGCGGTCATGCACGTCCTTCAAGGCCTCGCCGTCGAACTCGTCCGCCAGCGCCATGGTCTTGATGGCCACCTGGCGGCCGATCTTGGCGTCCTTGCCGAGGTACACCACGCCCATGGCGCCGCGCCCCAGTTCCTGCACCAGTTCGTAGCGCCCGAGCATCGGCTTCTGCATGCCGCCGCTGGAGATGGCGCGGGAGAGCGTCGCGGCGCTGCCGGTGCGCGTCAGCGCCGGCGTGCTCTCCAGCTGGCGCAGTCGCTCCAGCCGCTCGCCCAGACCCTCGAAGGCCGGCGCGATCTGCTGGATGTAGGCGTAGACCTCCAGCGCCTGGGCGTAGCGCCGGCCGCGCTCGTGCTCCTGGCCGAGCGCCATCAGGTTGTCGCAGAGCATGCGCGAAGGCAGGCAGAGCTTGAAGCGCGCGAAGCACTGGTCGAAGCGGTTGAGGGCCTGCAGCGCCAGCGCATACTCGCGGTTGAGTTCGGACATGGCGCCGCGGGACACGCCGCTGCGTTCACGGATGAAGTACAGCGCACCCAGGAACAGGTGGCCGAAGAGCAGGAACAGGAACGGCAGCATCAGCGGCAGCCACAGCGATTGGGACAGGAGCGGCACCAGCTCGCCATTCAGCAGCAGGAGCGCGAGCACGCCGGTGGCGATGAGGCCGATGAGACGGCTCAAGTGCGGCAGCAGGAACAGTAGATAGAGGCCTACCAGCAGCGTGAGCAGCGCGCGCAAGCCCCAGGCCCAGAATGGAGTGGAGACGAGATCGCCGTCGAGCAGGCCCGAGACCAGCGCCGCGGCGCGCAGCACCGGCGCACGGCCTTCCGTATCCACACGCCCCACCAGAAGCACCTTGCCGGCGAGCTTCTCGGACGGCACGCCGCCGGAGACCACGTCCGCGAAACCATAGCGCGGGATGCCATCCGCATCGCCGCGCAGCAGCACCTGGGTGTTGTGATCGGTGCGGATCGCCACATCGCCGAGCGTGATGCCGCCGAGAGCGCGCACACCGATGCGGCTCATCTCGATGTCCTGTTCGCGGGCGGCGGCCAGCAGCGCCAGCGTCGCCACCGTGTGGCCGCCATATTGCACCAGCAGCGGCGCCTGGGGCGTGGCGGCAGGCGACTCATCCAGGAAGCCGACGCCGCGGGCTGCGTTGGTGAACTTCTGTAACGGTGTGACCAGCGCCACCGAGGGCGCCGCCGGCACGTCCAGCGGCAGCGCGAACGCGGGACTGCCGCCGCTCACGTTGTCGGGCGCGGCACTCAATTGGGTGCCGCGGGCGGCGATCAGCACACGGCCCGAGCGCACGATGCTGGCGGCGAGCGCCGCATCCGTGTCCAAGGCGCCGCGGGCTTCGGTGAGCTTCGCGTTCACCATGGCGTCCGGCGAGGCGAGGCTCTGCAACTGATCCAGGTAATCGAGGGCCGCGGCGTTCTGCGGCGAGGAGAGGTCTTCCGTCAGCGCCACCACACCCGCCTTGTCGTCGGCGAGCGTGTCCACCAGCTTCGCCAGCAGGCTGCGGGACCAGGGCAAGGGGCCAAACTGCTTGAGGGCGGCGGGATCGATGGCCACCACCGCCACCTGGGGATTGGGCGCGCGTTTCGGCGCGAGCGCCTCGCCGAAGGCGTAGCCGGTCCATTCCACGCCCAGGGCGCCCTGGAACAGGGCGAAACCGGTCACGACGGCGACGCCGACCAGTCCCCAGACGGTCTTGTTCTTAATCAATGCAGGCATGGTTGAGGACCAGAGGCACCCCGTAGCCCGGCGCGGAAGACCCTGCGGGTGGGGTTTTCCATAACCAGACTTGACCCAAGGGTAACTTAATTTCCCAAATACGACACTATGGCCGGCATCCGATCAGGCCCCCATTTCGGCCCGCGCCTTCAGGGCGGCGTTCATGGCCATGAATCCCGCACGGGTGGCCGCTCCCACCTGCCCCCAGAGCAAGGGCACCAGGAAGCCTTGGAAGGTCTCGCTCTGCCGGAACAGGGTGCCGGCACCTTCCGCGATCAGCTCGAAGTCATGCTCGCCATCGAAGAGTCCCGGCACTCCTACCCGGCCCAGCCAGCGCAGGCGCCGGTACGGAGTGGCTTGCAGGACCACCGGCCGGAAACGGTGGCGCTTCCCATCCGGCGTGCGCAGGCACAGCTTGAGATAGGTGCCCGCCTCGGCCGAGCCTTCCAGGGATTCGATGAAGGGATTCCAGTCCGGGTAGGCGGAGAAATCCGTGAGCACGCGCCACACCCGCTCGGGTGGCGCCTGGATCAGGATCTCCGTCTCGAGGTGGCGCGCCATCTCAGCGGCGCTGCCGCAGCCATTCGCAGCAGTTGCGCCCCGCATCCGCGGCGAGCACCAGCGCGAAGCCTGCGAAACCGTCGAAATCGCGGTTGAGCCCCACCAGCAACAGCGTCAGCAGCCCCACGACGATCGGCACCGCCAGGGTCGCGCGCGCCATGAGCGAGCGCCGCGGCACTTCCGTCTCGGCCAGGAGCCCGGCGCGCCGCGGCACCAGCAGGAACACCGCGAAGGCCACGGGCACCACAGCCAGCATCACCCCGAACACCCGGCGGTCGGCATGTTCCGGGGGCACCCAGGCCCAGGCCAGGAGCAGCACCAACGCGAGAGCCAGGAGATCCAGCCCTGCGGCCATCGCGTGCAGGTGCGTCAGGCGGATGTTCATGGGCTGCCCCGCAGCAATCCCACCGAGAGCAGAGTGAGCGCCGTGAGCGCGAACACCGCATGCAGCGCCACCACCGCGAGCGGCAGCTTCTGTTTCGAGGCGCGGAAGGCGAACAACAGCAGTCCGCCCAGAGCCGTGAGCATGAAGATCACCACCGACGCGTTCACCAGCCGGTTGTCGGGATGATCCATAGTTTCCATCGTCAGCAGCACGATGGCGGCGATGCCGAGCACGCCGTGGGCGGAACTGAACCTGAGCGGTAGCGTCCGGCCGCGGCTCTCTGTCCAGGCGAGCCAGGCACCGCCGGCCATCACCAGCAGGAAGAAGACGAAAAGAATCGTGAGCATGGGGGCGTGCGCGTCAAGAAGGTGCGCACATGATACCGAAGGGACTCAGTGCTGCGGCGAGTAAGCCACTCTCCAGATACGGCCCGTCTGGGTGTCGCCTATATATAGGGTGCCATCGGGTCCTTGGGCGAGACCCATGGGCCGGTACTTGGCGTCGCCCGGGGAGTCCGGCGCTTTGCTGCCGGCGAAGCCGTCGGCGAAGATCTCATACGCCGCCGAGGGCTTGCCGCCCTCGAAGGGCAGGAACACCACCTTGTAGCCCGCCTGGGGCAGCGGCGCCCGGTTCCAGGAACCGTGGAAGCTCACGAAGGCGCCGCCCTGGTAACGCAAGGGGAACTGACGGCCGCTGTAGAACAGCACCGCCTCCGGCGCCCAGTGGCCTGGGAAGGCCGCGATGGGCTGCCCGTACTTGGCGCAGTCGCCCTGCTGCTTGCCGTCGCCGCCGTATTCCGGCGCGCGCACCTTCTTCTTCAGCTTCTGGTCGTAGTAGCAGTAGGGCCAGCCGAAGTCCTCGCCGTTGTGCACCTGGAAGAACTCCTCCGCCGGCAGGTCCGCGCTCTGCTGGTTGGTGTAGAGCTTCGGCCAGTTGTTCGAGAGCTGGTCGCGGCCCATCTGCACCGCGTAGAGGGATTCCGGTGAACCGCCCCAGGTGATGGCCACGGCGTTGCGGATGCCGGTGGCGTAGCGCAGGCCGTCCTGGGGGAACTGCTGGTGGGGCTTGTCCGCGTCGAAGCGCCAGATTCCGCCGTGCACATCCAGCAGCGTACAGGGTGAGAGCCCCGGCGATTCGCGCTGGCGGTCATCCTGCTGGCAGGAGTTGGACGGCGCCCCGACGTTCACGTAGAGATGACCGGAGTCGTCGAAGGTGATGGTCTTGGCGGAATGCTCGCCCTGCTGCGGGAAACCCTCCACCACCACCTGCGGCAGGCCGCCCGGCACCGCCTCGCCCGGCGTGAGCTGGTAGCGCAGCACCTCGGTAGTGGTGGCGAAGTAGAGCCAGCCGTCGTGCAGGCCGATGCCGGTGCCGCCGCTGTCGCCGAAGCGCTGCACCTGGTCTGCGTGCCCGTCGCCGTCGGTATCGCGCAGCACCACGATGCCGCCATCACCCCCGTGCCGTTCCAGCGCCACGTACACGGCGCCGTCCGCGTCCACCGCCATGTGGCGCGCCACGCCCACGCCGTCGGCGAACACCGTGGCGCAGAAACCTTCCGGAAGGCTTATCCCCGTATCAGTCCCGCAACCGGCGGGCATCGCCGCGCCATCGCCGGAACTGCGGCAACCCACCGCCAGTGTCAGCCCCAGGCAGGAGAGCAGCAGGAGCGATGCGGCGCGAACGCTCATTGGATGCTGAAGGGTACGAGCGTCGAGCGGTACACCGTGGGGAAGAGCTGCCCCGCGGTAGGCTGACCCTGGGCCATGGAACTGCCATTATCGGCGGCGCTGCCGGCGCCGGTGGTGTTGTAGACCGTGAAGCCGCCCAGCACCTCGTACTTGCCGGTGGTATCGGTGACCAAAGTGGAGCCATCGCGCACGGGTACCTGCACACCGTTGTCGTCGGTCTGGTTCCAGGTGATCGTGACCGTCTTGGTCTCGAACGGCTGGAAATCCAACTCGTTGAAGCCGGGGCTACCGCTGGACGGCGTGCCGAGGTTGCTGCCGATGATGCAGGCGGTGGTGGTGTCGTTGTCGCAAGTCCACACCACCGTCGCGGTCCCGGCATCCACCACCGCGAGGTTCAGCAGCTCGTCGCTGTTGAAGAACAGCGACTGGACCTGGTCCGTGCGGTTGCGGATGGTGAGGACGAACTGGACGGAATCACCCTGGGCGAACGCGACGGTGGGTTGGCCGCTGCTGTTCTGGATCGTCAGGCTGGTGACGAACTGGGGCGCATCGGAGGAGTTGTTCTTGCTGCAGTTCGTGTTGCCGAGCAGCAGCGCGAGGACGGACAGGACGGCCAGGAGACGGAGGAGACGGCGCATGGGAGACCTCGGGTGCGGTTTCCCAGTATAACGCCGGCCCGCGGCGGGGGATGACCCCACCGCGGGCGGGACGTATCAGATCATTGCGCGGGATAGGCCGGCGGCAGTGCCGGCGGGTTCGGTTTGACGTATGGCATGTAACGGTCGCGCAGCTCCGTCTGACGGCTGCTCATGGGCACCGCCTGGCCGCGGATGAACACGGCGTCCGCGAAGGTGGTGAGTTCCAGCGGATCGCCGCTCCACACCACCACGTCCGCGTCCTTACCCGCTTCCAGCGTGCCCACGCTCTTGTCCATGCCGTAGATGCGCGCCGGGTTGAGGGTGATGGCCTTGATGGCCTCCAGCCAGGGCAGGCCGTTGGACACGGCGATGCCAGCCATCTGTTTCACGTTCCAGGACTTGTGCGAGTCGTAGGTCTCGAAAGCGACGAGCACGCCGGCCTTCTGCAGGCGCGCCGCGTCGTCGAGGGTCGCGCCCAGGGACTCGAAGGCCTCGGGCAGGTCACGGGTCGGGTTCAGGATCACCGGCACCTGGGCCTTGGCGAGCTGATCCGCCACCATCCAGGCCTCGGCGCCGCCGGAGACCACGAGCTTCAGCTTGAACTCCGCGGCGAGCTTCAGCGCCGCCTCGATGTCTGAGGCCCGGTCCACCTGCGCCACCACCGGCACAGTGCCCTTCAGCGCCGGCTGTAGTGCCTCAAGGTCCAGCCGCGACAGCGAGTAGCCGCGGCGCGCGGCCTTGTCGTAGGCGGCGCGGTTGGCACCGAAGTCCTTCGCGTCCTGGAAGGCCTCGCGCAACACCAGCAGCGTGCCGCCGCGGGCGCCTCCAGCCAGCTTCTTGCCGGCCTCGCCCAGGTTGATGAAGAGCGCGGCCGGATCCTTCAGCACGTAACCCTCGACGCCGTTCAGGCTGATGATCGAGCCCAAGCCGCCGATCACGCTGCTGCCGCTGCCGGCACCCACCACCGAACGGGTGACGCCCTCGTAGCGGTTGATCGGGATCAACATGGAGCGCGGGTTGATGCCGTCGGTGGGATCGAAGGCGGCGCTGTAGCGGGTACTGGTGAGTTGGCCGTCCTGGGTCTCGGCCACCTGGTCCACCTCGTCCACGCCGAAGGCGCCGTTGGGATCGAAGATACCGGGCGTCACCAGCTTGCCGGTGGCGTCCACCACCCTGGCGCCTTGCGGCACCGCTAGGTTGGCGCCCACCGCCGTGATCTTGCCATCCTTGATGATGACGGTGCCATGCTCGATCTTGCCGGCCTGACCTAAGGTGTAGACCGTGCCGCCGGTGATGGCGACCGTGTCCGCCAGGGCGGGAGCTGCGGCGAGGGCCGCGAGGGTCATGCCTATATATATGTAGTTGCGGTTCACAGCGCACCTCCGGACTGGCCCATCATGCCCACCTGGAAATCGGACTCCGCCTGGTGCTTGGGATCGGCGCGGTCATAGACCAGCGCGCCGTCCACGAACACCTTCTCGGCCTTGGCGTAGACGCTGAAGGGGTTGGCGCTCCACAGCACCACGTCCCCGTTCTTGCCGCTCTCCAGGGAACCCGTCATCGAATCGATGCCGAGGGCCTTGGCGGGGTTCAGCGTCATCCACATGACCGCGCGGGCTTCGCTGATGTTCAGGCCCGCGTGGTTGCCGGCGGCCCAGGCCTTGGCGGTCTCCTGGTTCAGCCGCTGGATGCCGTTCTGGTCGTCGGAATGGATCATGGCGCAGGCGCCGCCCGCGTCCACCATCGGGATGTTCTCGCGGATGCCGTCCCAACCCTCCATCTTGAAGCCCCACCAGTCCGCCCACATTGCGGCGCAGGTGCCGCTGGCGGCGAGCAGGGCCGGGATCTTGTAGGCCTCGATGGCATGGTGGAAGGCGGCGATGTGGTAGTGGAACTCCTTCGCCACGTCCAGCATGGTCGCCATCTCGTTGGCACGGTAGCAATGCATCTGCACGCGCACGCGCCCGTTCAGCACCTCGGCGAGGGTCTCCATGCGCAGGTCGCGGGCCGGGGCCGGACCGCTCTTGGTCTTCTCCCAGGACTTCCACTGCGCGTCATAGGCCTGTGCGTCGGCCCAGGCCTGGCGGTAGCCGGCCACGTCGCCCATCAGGGTCGAGGGGAACTGGCCGTGGCTGCCGTACACGCGCTTGGGGTTCTCGCCGCAGGCCATCTTGAGGCCGTAGGGCGCGTCCGGGAACTTCATGCCTTCGGTGGTCACCGAGGGCACGTTCTTCAGCACCACCGAGCGGCCGCCGATGAGGTTGCCGGAACCCGGCAGGATCTCAAGGGTGGTGACGCCGCCGGCGCGGGCGGTGTTGAAGCCCGGATCCTGGGGCCACACCGAGTTCTCGGCGCGCACCTGGGCGGTGTTGGGGTTGGTGAGTTCGTTGCCGTCCGAGAGCGCGTCCACGCCCGGCGAGGGATACACGCCGAGGTGCGAGTGGATGTCGATGATGCCCGGGGTCACGAACTTGCCGGTGCCGTCGATGACCAGCACACCAGCATCGGCCTTCAGGTCCTTGCCCACGCCTGCCACCTTGCCGTCCTTCAGCAGCACGTCGCCATCATCTATCTCGGCGCCGGTGCCGGTGTAGATGGTCACGTGCCGGATCAGGGTCGGCACCGAGGGCAGCGGGTGATAGGTGGAGGGGAACGGGTCCGGCGGGAACTCCGTGGGGGCGTCCGCCGGCGCGTCGGCGAAGGCCGGCGCGGCGAGCGCGATCACCGCCGCGCTCAGGGCGGCTGCGAGGAAGGAACGTGATGACATGGGCTTGCCTCTCGGGTTAAGGGGTGGCCGGGTGCACAGCATAGTGTGTCGCAGAGCATTTGGATTGGTGTCAGGGCCATTGGTTCGCAGGATTGCGGCAAAATCCGGCAATTTTGGTCGTATGCCGGATGCTATGATGCAAGTCACTGATTCATAAGAGGTCACGGCAGGGTCATGGAGCACACTACCCTGCGTTCCATCCTGATCCTGATGGGGGTCGCGGTGTTCGTGGTGGCGGCGCTGCGCCGCCTGCACCTACCTGCGGTCCTGGCCTACCTGATCACGGGCTTCCTGGTGGGCCCCCACGGCTTCCGCCTCATCACCGACAACGCCGACACCCGCGAACTGGCTGAGTTCGGCGTGGTGTTCCTGCTCTTCACCCTCGGGCTCGAGTTCTCCATCCCGCGCTTCATCGTGATGCGCAAATCGGTGTTCGTGCTGGGCGGGGCCCAGGTGCTGCTGACGACCCTCGGCACCGCGGCGCTGGCGCGGCTCATGGGCGCGAGCACGCCTGTGGCCGTGGTGTTGGGCGGCGCCTTCGCCATGTCCTCCACCGCCATCGTGGTGAAACAGCTCACGGAACAGAACGAGATCGGCCTGCAGCATGGCCGCTCCGCGGTGGCGGTGCTGCTGTTCCAGGACCTCGCCGTCATCCCCTTCCTGATCCTGATCCCGGCGCTGCACAACGGCCTCGGCAGCGCCGCCGGCGACCTCATGTGGGCTTTCGCCAAGGGCATGCTGGCGGTGGTGGTGATACTCGCGGCGGGCCGCTGGCTGCTGAAGCCGCTGCTGCACCAGATCGCCACCGCCCGCTCACCGGAGCTCTTCACGCTCACGGCGCTGCTGGTGACCATGGCCGCCGCGTTCGGCACCGCCTACCTCGGGCTCTCGCTCGCGCTCGGGGGCTTCCTCGCCGGCATGATGCTGGCGGAGACCGAGTACCGCCACCAGGTGGAAGCCGACATCCGCCCCTTCCGCGACGTACTGCTCGGCCTCTTCTTCATCACCATCGGCATGCTGCTGAACCCGGTGACGGTGGCGCGCCACTGGTTCCTGCTCATCGCCGCCGTCGCGGCGCTGGCCGTGTTCAAGACCGCACTCATCGCGGTGCTGAGCCGGCGCTTGGGGAGCGACAACAACGCGGCCCTGCGCACCGGCCTGGTGCTGGCCCAGGGTGGCGAGTTCGGCTTCGCCTTACTATCGCTGGGGCTGGCCGAGGACATCATGCGCGTGTCCGTCGCGGAACTCGGCCTCGCCGTGATCGTGGTGAGCATGTTGCTGGGGCCGCTCTTCATCCGCTACAACCGCCAGATCGCGGAGCGTTTCTTCCCCGAGAGCGAGATCGAGGACCACGACCGGCTGCAGCACGACATCGGCAAGCACCAGGTGCACCTCGAGAACCACGTGATCATCATCGGCTACGGCCGCGTGGGCCAGAACGTGGCGCGGCTGATCGAACCCGAGGGTTTCGAGTTCGTGGCGCTGGACCTGGATCCCGTGCGGGTGCGTCACGCCCGCGAGGCGGGCGACCCCGTGTACTACGGTGACGGGACCAATAGAGACGTGTTACGGGCCGCGGGGATCGAGCGGGCGCGGGTGCTGGTGATCAGCTACTTCAAGGTGTCCACCGCCCTCAAGATCCTCGGTCACGTGAAGAAGATGCGGCCGGACATCCCGGTGCTGGTGCGCACCCGCGATGACGCGGAGCTGGAGAAGCTGCAGGCCGCCGGCGCCACCGAGATCATCCCCGAGACCCTGGAATCCAGCTTGATGCTGGCCTCGCATCTCCTGCACGTGCTGCACGTGCCCATGTCCCACATCCTGCGCAAGATCCAGGAAGTGCGCACTCACCGCTACAGCCTGCTGCGCAGCGTGTTCCGCGGCCAGGACGCGGTGCCCATCGATCCCTCCCATGCCTTCCGCGAGCAGCTGCACACCGTGACGCTCGCAGCGGGTGCGCTCGGCATCGACCGCACGCTCGCGGACGTAGACCTGAAGTCGCTCGGCGTGGTGGTGACAGCCCTGCGTCGCGAAGGCGTGGTGGGCCGCCAACCGCCGGGCATCACTGTGCTCAAGGAAGGGGATGTGGTGGTGCTCTGGGGCACCCCCGAAAAATTGCAAGACGCGGAAGAACTGCTTCTGCGCGGCAGACCCAAACGCAAGACAGGTTGAGGAAAGAACATGGTCGAGATAGGCACGCCCCTCTCCCCCAACGCCCTGCGCGTGATGCTCTTAGGCTCCGGCGAGTTAGGCAAGGAAGTCATCATCGAGCTGCAGCGCTTCGGCGTAGAGACCATCGCCGTGGACCGCTATCCCAAGGCACCGGCCATGCAGGTGGCCCACCGCAGCCACGTCATCGACATGCTGGACGGCGCCGCCATACGCAGGCTGGTGGAGCGGGAGAAGCCCCACTACATCATCCCCGAGATCGAGGCCATCGCCACGCCCACGCTCTTGGAACTGGAGAAAGAAGGCTGGACCGTGATCCCCACCGCGCGCACCGCGCGCCTCACCATGGACCGGGAAGGCATCCGCCGTCTCGCCGCAGAGGAACTGAAGCTCCCCACCTCCCGTTACGAGTTCGCCGACACGCTGGAGGAGTTCCGGACCGCGATCCGCGACATCGGCATGCCCTGCGTGGTTAAGCCAGTGATGAGTTCCTCCGGCAAGGGTCAGAGTGTCATCAAGAAGGACGCCGATATCGAGGCTTCCTGGAAGTACGGCCAGGAGGGCGGCCGCACCGGCAAAGGCCGCATGATCGTGGAAGGCTTCATCGACTTCGACTACGAGATCACCCTGCTCACGGTGCGCCACGCCGGCGGCACCAGCTTCTGCGCGCCCATCGGGCACCGCCAGGAGGACGGGGACTACCGGGAATCCTGGCAGCCCCAGCCCATGAGCCCGAAGGCTCTCGCGGAAGCGGAACGCATCGCCAAGCTGCTCACGGACGACTTAGGGGGCCGCGGCATCTTCGGCATGGAGTTCTTCGTGAAGGGCGATGCGGTCTGGTTCAGCGAGGTCTCGCCCCGGCCCCACGACACGGGCCTGGTGACGCTCATCTCCCAGGACCTCTCCGAGTTCGCACTGCACGCCCGCGCCATCTTAGGATTGCCCATCCCGGTCATCCGCCAGCTGGGCCCCTCCGCCTCGGCGGTGATCCTGCCCCACGGGGATTCGGATGCCCCTCTATATAGAGACGTGGGCGCAGCACTCCAGGAACCGGATACCATGCTCAGGCTCTTCGGCAAGCCGGAGATCCGCGGTCACCGCCGCATGGGCGTGGCCCTGGCACGGGATACGAGCATCGGGGCGGCCAAGGCCAAGGCCTTGCGCGCTGCTGCGGCGATCAAGGTGAAGTTCTGATATCCACGCGGCTTGGGGAGATATAGATGGACGCCATGATCCCGTCGGTGAACCGCCAGCCCGGCACGCTCTGGGCGGTGCTGCAGTTCCCGCTGGTCCGTTTCCTGATCGCCTTCGTGGCCATCTTCATCTGGGTGGGCTGCGGCCAGGTGGGCATGAAGCTCGGCGGCATCGCGCCCCAGAGCCCGCTGGGTGCGTTGCTCGCGCTCGTCATCATCATCGGCATCCTGATCATCTACACGGTGTTCGTGCGCTTCATCGAGAAGCGCCCGGTGGTGGAACTGGATTCCAGGGGCGCGCAGCGCCACGCCTCCCGCGGCATCCTCGTGGGCGCGGCGCTCTTCTGCATCACCATGCTGGTGCTGAAGCTGCTCGGCGCCTGGAGCTATACCGGCCTCGCGCCCATCTCCGCCCTCGCCTACCCCTTCATCGGCGCCATCTTTGCGGGCGTGCTGGAGGAGACGGTGGTGCGGGGTCTCCTGTTCCGCATCATGGAGGAACGCCTCGGCAGCTGGATCGCGCTGGCCGTCTCCGCGCTCATCTTCGGCCTGCTGCATGCCTTCAATCCCGGCGCCAGCCCGGTCAGCACCGCCGCCATCGCGCTGGAAGCCGGCATCCTGCTGGCCGCCGCCTACATGTACTCCCGCAGCCTGTGGTTCGTGATGGGCCTACACTTCGCCTGGAACTTCACCGAAGGCGGCATCTTCGCCACCCCCGTGTCCGGTACCCGCGCCGAGGGCGTCATCGGCGTGCAGTTCTCGGGCCCGGACCTCCTCACCGGCGGCGCCTTCGGCCCCGAGGCATCCTTGCCCGCGGTCACGGTCTGCCTCGCTGCCGGCATCGTCTTCATCGCGCTCGCCCAGCGCAACGCGCGCGTCGTGCAACCATTCTGGAAACGCAAGTAACACCGGAGTCTCCCATGCCCTCCTTCGATGCCGTCTCGAAAGTCGACACCGCCGAACTCACCAACGCGGTGGACCAGGCCAACCGCGAGATAAGCCAGCGTTACGACTTCAAGGGTTCCTCGGCCACCATCGAGCGCAGCGACGAACTGCTTACGCTCTACGGCGACAGCGAGTTCCAGCTGAAGCAGGTGACGGACATCCTCTACGCCAAGGCCGCCAAACGCGGCATCGACGTGGCCAGCTTCGACCCGCAGAAGATCGAAGCCATCAGCGGCGACAAGGCCAAGCAGCAGGTGAAGGTGAAACAGGGCATCGAGAAGGAGCTGGCGAAGAAGATGGTGAAGCTGGTGAAGGAGAGCGGGCTCAAGGTGCAGGCGGCGATCCAGGGCGATGAACTGCGCGTCTCCGGCAAGAAGCGGGACGACCTGCAGGCCTGCATGGCGCTGTTCCGCGGCGCGAAACTCGAACAACCCATCCAATACACGAACTTCCGGGACTGACTCTGCTTTAGGGCGCCGATCTAGACAATTCCAGCGCCTTGTCCAACATGGGATCGCGTAGTCCTCGATAATCCTGGAAGCGATAGCTGACCGCCCTATCTGGAAGAAGGCTGGTCACATGCGTCGGAAAGAGATACATCGTCCAGAAACAGCCGGGTTCTCTCCAGCAAGAATGAGCGTAATCATGGAGCCCCGTAGCGAAGCCTAGCACCAGCCCTGAGTTGGGGAGCTTTATGCTTCCACCCTCTGCCCACAATCTAAGCCGATCGCCCGGCGCCTCACCGATCACAGTGACCTTGCCTGCGCCGCGGTCCCTCACCAACGCCAGACTGACATCGCCTGCTGAGAAGGTCCACGCACTTGTCAGCACATATATGTGACTGACGGCCTCAGCCAAGTGCTCCATAAAACTTGCGGTAGTTACAAAGTTGCCGCCTTGGTCTAGGCGCAGATCCAGGACGATATCGCGAGGATGATGGGTCGCGATACCCTGCTCCACTTTCTGTACGAACGAACGGATGGGATACCCCGGCTCATCCTCATTGCTCCTGAATTGCACATAGTAGATGCGTTGGTCTGCCCAATACGCGGACTGGAATGGTTTGGCATAGTCCTGCAAGAACACCGGCAACTTGCCGTCAGGTACCTGCAATAAGGGTCGCCAATCCATGGGCTCCTTCTCTATATGTTGCGGCGAGAGATAGGAATCAGAAAATACCCGCGGGGCATCGGGATCAGGCGGATCCGCCAATACCGTCTCATCGCGTTCCGAGCCATCTTCTGCGCGTACATGCAGGGTTATGCGATCGTCACCTGCAGCGATCCCCGCCGCGTGCAGCAGAGCCGGTGACTCGAGATAGAACACCGACAGGAACTGATCATAATGGTTGCGCGGACCGCGAGTGTACGCATACATGTGCGTGGCCACGGTGTCGATGGGCTGGCCGTCGACCTTCAGCACCTGCGCTCCCAAAAGCCCTATGCACCCGTGCCTGGCACGGATCACGAAATAGCCATCTGTGAAATGGTACAGCCGACATGGGATGCGGTCGTTGAGCCTCGACAGTGGCCCCACATACAGCGTGGAATGGCCGTTGTCGGCCAGCGCCACCATGCTGCCGATAGCCAGGTCGAACTGCGCGGGCGAGAGTGACCCGGCTTGGGCGACATATGACTGCCTCAGTCTCTCGGCTTGGAGGCGCGTCGCGGGTGTATAGGCCTGTTCATAGCGTAGATATTGCGCGAAATATTCCAGATCCTGGCGTTGCGCGGTGGCGGGATCGTTTGCCGGCGGGAAGTCGGCCGCGGGCACGTCCGGGTAAAATTCATGGAAAAACATGACCACTACGAGCGCGAGAGCACCCAGCAGACAAAATAATGTGACACCGACATAAATTGCGATACGGCGAAAGTATGGGATGCGCATGCTGAAGGGCCCTGGCTATCAGTAATCAGGAGTATCACCCTCGTGACAGCAGGTGTCGTCCGGAATCGCGAATCCGGACGCCCTCAGCTGGGGCCCCGGGTGCGATACTGGCTCGGACTCAGGCCCGTCTTGAGTTTGAAGGCTGCATTGAAAGTGGACTTCGAGTTGAAACCAACCGCGTACAGCAGTTCGAGGATGCTCTCATCTCTCGTCTCTTCCGCCAGCAGCCGGCGCTTCGCTGCCTCGATACGGTAGGAATTGATGAACTCCGCAAAGTTCTGCTTGAAATAGAGGTTGATGACCTCCGAGACGCTGCGTGGCGCAAGATTCAACGCTGCCGCCAGTTCCGCCAGCGTCAACTCGGGCTGGAGGTAG
The DNA here is from genome assembly GCA_964584665.1 of uncultured Gammaproteobacteria bacterium. Lineage (GTDB taxonomy): Bacteria > Pseudomonadota > Gammaproteobacteria > Natronospirales > REEB76 > DASUBN01. The sequence continues at coordinate 6,033 of CAZPAO010000017.1, read as the reverse complement.
AGCTGGTCTTGGTGCATCGTGGCTTGGATCCGCGCAGCGACTTGCAAGTCCTCATCTGTGGGCATCGTGCGCCGACGGACAGCCGATAGGGAGGCCACGATCTGTTCATCCTCAGGAGAGATGCCGGAGAAAAGACGAGGATGCCGCAAGGCAGCGAACACAAACGCATTCACGAACACCAGTAGCACCAGGAACAAAAGCGTCCACGCATAGACCGTCCTGGACCATGGCTGGAAAAAGTCCAGCGTGTAGGCCCCCAGATAAAGCAGGAACACCCACGACCATCCTGCTGTGGCGGTGTAGAGCCAGCGCAACGAGATGCTGTGTGTCTCGGAACGGGTACCGGCTATGATCTGTCGGTATCGAGTCAAACGGACGAAGCATGCTGAGAGATAGAGTCCCACACTCAACAATGTCCCTACTGTCAGGATATTGGGCGGCAACGGATATATCAGCCAAGCCGTGACCGATAGGATGAATGGTATGGCATGCACCAAGGTGCGACGACGGAATGGGGCGTGCCGCTCAATCTGAGCCCTGACATAGAAATAGAAGAGGGGCCCATATAAGAAGCCAAAGGTACTCACCGGCGTCGCCCCCGGTGCCAGCAGCTCTGCCTGCTGCGCCGCGAGTGCCAGCAACTGCATCGCCAGGAGCACCAGCATCATGCCCAAAGCGGCGTTCCCCGAGCGGGCTCGGTCTCTGGCGATCACCAGAAAAGCGGTGAACAAGAGGCATTGGAACGCCGTCAGTAGTTGCAGGATGCTGATGAAAGGTGTGCTCATCTTGCATCCGATGGCCTAGAAGGCCCAAAGTCTCAAGCCAATCAGTCCCCAATAACCCAAGAAAGCCGTCATGCCAAGACAGGCGCTGGCCGCGGCGAAAGCCTGCCAGCGCGCCCAGCGGTTCATGTCCCAGCGGAAGGAGCGCCCCGCCTGCACGAAGGCCGCGAGGCTCAAGAACGCGAACAGCACCGAGGCTCCGTAGAAGATGACGGTGTGGACGTTGACGCTGCCGAGCTGCAAGGGCTGTATGCCCGCCGCCGCAGCGAGCATGAAAGCGAAGGCGGTGACAGCGGCCAACGGCAGGAGCCGCACCTCCCAGTGACGCAGGCCGCGCATCTGGCCGCCGATGAGCCGCACCAACCAGACCGGCGCCATCACCACGCTGCTCAGCATCAACAGCAGCGCTAAGCAGCTGAACCATAGCGCGCCGTAGGCCGAGAGCCAGCTGGTCTTGACCATCCAGCCGCCGCCACCGGCGAAATCCAGCACCTGCCTGCCGTCCTCCATGTAGGACACGACTGAAGGCCCCGGATCATCCCCCCTGGCCCACAGGTCGACGCCCACCGGCCCCAGTCTTTCCGCCTCACCGATGAGTGGCGAGTAGAGCAACGCGCCCTTGCCGTCCGGCTCAACCTTGGCGACGCTCAACAGCCAATCCAAGCCGGCGAACACTTGGTTGCGCGGGTTCCCGGCCCGGTAGTAACCGGCCATCCCGCCTAGTGCCTTGGGGTCGGCGCTGCTCACGGCACCCAAGGGCTTCGGTTGACTGCGCATGAGATAGGAGGCCAGGAGTTTCGAGCCCTCGCGCATGAAGCTCCCGGGGGTGGAGGTGTTCACCAGCAGCACGAAACCCACGCCTTCGTCCGGTGCGTAGGCATAGCGGGAGATGAAACCGTCGATGCCGCCGTCGTGGCCGTGGAACTCATAGCCCCCGATGTAGCTCGAGTAGTCGGCGAAACCGTAGCCGTAGTCGAGACCGTGGCGCGCGGCGAGCCCGGTCTTGGGCGTCTCCATGCGCGTGACGCTGACGGAGGATAGGAACGGCGCGTTCTGCCACTGGCCCCGGTCCAGCAGGAGCACGCCGAGATGCGCGAGTTCCGCGGGCGAGACCGCGAGCGCGCCGGCGGGCCGCAGGTATATCTGTTCCGGTGTCACGGCTTCCGGCGGCGTGCCCTCATAACCCTGGGCGAGGTCCGTCAGCGTCGCCGCGTCCAGGGTCAGGCTGGCGCGGGTGAGGCCCAAGGGCCGCAGCACATGCTCGGTGACATAACGCTCGTAGCTCTCGCCGGAGAGCTTCTCGATGAGATACCCGGCGATGAGGTAGTCCGGGTTGGAGTAACTCATGCGCGTGCCGGGGCGCCAGCGCACCTTGAGTTCGGGCTTGCTGCGCTGCAGCACCGTGAGCAAAGGGAGGTCCGCCGCCTCGTGCAGGTTGTAGAGGCGCGGGAAATGCATGTCGTCGAAGCCGGCGGTGTGCTCCAGCACCTCCGCCACGGTGACGGGATCGGTCTTGTCCCAGGGGTTGGACACCGGGATCTCCGGCGCGATGTCCTTCAGCCTGGCATCGAGATCGATGGCGTGGTGCTCGGCGAGCTGCAGCAGCGCCACCGCGATGAAACTCTTGGTGATGGAGCCGGCGCGGAACAGGGTGTCGGCGCTGACGGGCTTCTTCGCGGTGAGGTCCGCGTAGCCGACTCCGCCGGCCCAGGTGACGCCGCCGTGGTCGAAGAGCGCGACGCCGGCGCCCGGCACGCCCGCGTCCTCTGCGAGTTGGGCCAGGCGGGCCTGGAGTTCAGGGATGTCCTTGGGCGGGGCCGGGGGCTCCGCGGCCCGGATCCAGCCTGGATGCAGGCCGGCGGCGGCGAGGAAGAGTGCGAAGGGACGGCGCATGACCCCATTCTGCCCCATCCGGGACGGGGATTGGATGCTTCAAGCCTCAGTCGTCGCCGTCATCCTTGTCGGATTTCTTCGCATCCTGCTTCTCGTCCTTCTTGTCGGACTTGTCATCCGGGTCATCGACGAAGAGATCGCGGTATTCCTTCTCGTCCCCCTGGGGGCCGATGCGCAGGTCCGCGAGGCCCGCGGTGGTCTTGAGGTCGAAATCGTCCTTGCCGGCGGACTGCTGGTGCACGCTGTTGCCGAACAAGTGCAGGCCGCCGCGTTGTTCGGGCGGACCGTAGTAGGTGCCCTGCAGTTCCAGGATGGCCAGGCCGAAGGTGCTCCTGACGGAGATCTCGCGCGGCTGGCCGGCGTCGGAGATCACATGCAGGCGGCCCGCGCCCATGTGCGCCGAGACCGGGCCCGTGGGCACATGGATCACGGTCTCGCCGGCCTTGAGTTCGGTCTTCACACCGCCGCTGACGCCGTTGATGGCCATGAAGCCTTCGTTCATGGTGGCATCCACGCTCAGGCGTGCCGGCAACTGCACGGTCCATTCCTGCTTCACGTCTTTGTAGTGGTCGTCGTGGGAAGGGAAGCTCGCGGACAGCGTCAGGGTATCGCCCTTGCGATCCTGGCCCACGCTGGCGCTCTCCACGTCATGCTGGGTGGCATCGCGGGGAAGGCTGATGCCGAACAGCCTGGTCTCTTCCTGCTGCAAGGTGAGCTTCACGTGTATGGCGTCGTCCGGCGACACGCCGATCCTGGCCTCGCCCGCGGTGCTCTCGAACACCAGATGCTGGATCCCGGCGGCGGGGATATCGGCCTTGACGGTCGTGGGCACGTGGGACGAGTCGCGCACGCTGCAGCCGGCGAGCAGCCCAGCCAGGCACAGGCCGGGGATGAGTATCCGCTTCTTCATTTGTCGTCTCCGTCCTTCGCGTCAGTCGGCGTGATGTGCAACGAGGCCTCGCCGATGTTGATGCTGAGGCTCATCTCGTCCGGGCCGCTGCCGTCCACGGACACGTGGTTGCCGAGGCCGCCGTGCTCGCGATACCCGGCGCTCTTGCCGCCGATGGTCAGCTGCGTCTCGCCGATGCTGCTGGAGAGTTCGATGCGGCCGTGCTTAGCGCTACCGCTGGTAGCACGGATCTCGCCGACGTTGACGTCGCCGTGGATACGGCCCTGGGGGGTGTCTATGCTGAGTTCGCCCACGTCCAGCTTGGCGTCCACGCCGCCGGCCACGTCGGCGACGGTCATCTCGCCCACCTTCATGTCCGCGTCGAGCGCGAGGCGCGCCGGCACCTGCACTTCCCAATCCTGTTTCAGGTCGTCCTGGTCATGCGGGTAATCGAGCGAGAGGGTCAGGCGCTTGCCCTGGCGCTGCTGCTTGATGGCAGCGCCCGCGATCTGGTTCCTGCTGGCCTCGTTCCAATGCAGCATGCCGAAGAGTTCATGCTCCTTCGGTTTCAGGATGACCTTCACATGCACCTGGTCGTCAGCGGAGCCGGTGATGCGCACCTCTCCCACGCCCACGTCCAACCCCAGGCTGTCCAGGCCAGCGGTCGCCGCGTCAAGGCTCAGGAGCCGGGGTTCGCCGCGATGTCCGTCGTCGCCGGTACTCACGCTCTCGTCCCGGCGGTCCGGGTGCTTGGCTGCGTACCAGGCGAAGCTGCCCGTGAGCACGACGATGATGGCGACGAGTACGGCGGTGGTCTTGTTCATCCTAGATTCCTCGCCGGATCGGCGTCCTCAATGGGTCACGACGATGCGGCAGTGCACGCTCTTCACGTCCGGCGTGTTGAGCGCGAGTTCCACTGCCTTGGAGAGCACCTCCGGGGAATGGACCGTGCCCTCGAGGTATACGCGGCCGTGGTCGGCGCTCACCGAGAGGTCCGCCTCGTGGGTGGCCGGGTCCGTGTCCAGGCTGGCGCGCACGGCGTGGGCCAGGCTGCTGTCGCTGTGGCTGGAAGAGTTCCAGGAGTCGTCCATCCCGTCGCCGTTGCCCACCGCCAGCACGCAACCGCCCAGGTTGGCCATGGCGGCGCAGAGCGTGAGGGTCACGAGCACGCGACCCACGGGGTTGTTCTTGGTCTGCTTGTCCATCACTCAGATCTCCGTGCGCAGGCGGCGCAGCCAGATGGCGCCGTAGATGAAGCCGGCGGCCAGCACGGTGCCGATCCAGAGTTCGGGTGAGGCCAGGAGCTGGCCGATGTTGCCGATGCCGAAGATCGACCCGCCCATGAACTCGGCGCCCTGCTCGCCCCTGAAGCTCGTCGGATCGAAGTTGTAGGCCAGCCCCAGCCAGTCGAGGCGATGGGCGAAGATCATCCGGCCGAACCTGAAGCTGTGGAACACCCAGCCCTCGGCACCGATGATGCCCAGCGGAACCAGCACGGCCCACAGGAACGGCGTCTTCTTGGCCCAGCTGGAGGCCAGCATGAACCAGCCGTAGAAGGGCAGCATCCACACAGCCTGCACGATGAGGCCGTAAGCGAGCAGCAGCCAGGCGCCCAGGAAGGCACCCGGGTGCGCCAGCAGCACGAAGGGGTGCACGCCCAGCACGGAACCCATGATGAGTTCGAGCACCACCAACACCAGCTGGAAGGCCACGGTAACGGCGAAGGTCACGGCCGTGAGGGCGAACAGCGCGGTGGCGAGCTTGGACAGCACGGTGCGCGTGTCCGACACCGGCATGGAGCGCCAGAACAGCACGCTGCGGTCGCGGCGGTCCGCGTACAGGCTGTCCAGCAGGTAGAAGAACACCACGATCTGCATGATGATGTTGAAGATCGCGCCCAGGCCGCCGGTCATGATGCGCACCAGGCCGGTGATCTCGGTGTCGCTGGCATCGCGCAGGTCCGGCATGTTGTCCAGCTGGAAGTGCGGGCCGTTGGCGATGTCCACGTTATTGACGGTGTTGGAATGGCCCACCAGCACTGCCACCAGCATGTAGAGGGTGAGCACGGTGAGGACGCCGGCGACCACGCTCGGCACCAGCCAGAGGGAACGGTTCTCCCAGAACTCGCGGCGCATCAGGGTCTTGTTCACGCGCATGTCTGCAGCGTTCATTGCATGCCTCCTTTGACCTTCGCCACGAAGATGTCCGCGACGCTGGGGGTGTGGATCTCGCCGAGCTTCTCCAGCTCCGCGCGGGCCACCCCCTCGAACAGATAGAGTTTCTTGCCGAAGATCTCCCGCTCGTAGAGCGGCTTCAGCGCCTGGGCGGCGGCGGCCTTGTCGGCCGGCACCAGCACCTCGGTGTACTCCTCGACCACCTCTTCCATCGAGCGGTTCAGGGTGACCTTGCCACCATCGATGAACATCAGGTGGGTGAGGATCTTCTCGATCTCCTCCACCTGGTGGGTGG
>CAZPAO010000016.1:0-47172 GCA_964584665.1 uncultured Gammaproteobacteria bacterium | reverse complement strand
TGATGTGCAGCACCATGCTGAGGTAGGAGTTCGGGTCGCCCAGGCCGTAGATGGCCGAGACCGTGGCCACGATGATGGTGTCCGCCCGCTCCAGGATGGCCTTGGTGGCCGAGAGCCGCATCTGCTCGATGTGCTCGTTGATGGAGGCGTCCTTCTCTATATAAGTGTCGGATGAGGGGACGTAGGCCTCCGGCTGGTAATAGTCGTAATAGGAGACGAAGTACTCCACCGCGTTGTCCGGGAAGAAAGTCTTGAACTCCCCGTAGAGCTGGGCCGCCAGGGTCTTGTTGGGGGCCAGCACCAGGGTCGGGCGCTGCAGGTCCTGGATGACGTTGGCCACGCTGAAGGTCTTGCCGGAGCCGGTCACGCCGAGCAGCGTCTGGCGGGCGAGCCCGTCCTTCAGGCCCGCGCTCAAGGCAGCGATGGCCTGCGGCTGGTCGCCGGCGGGCTTGTAGTCGGATGCGAGTCTGAATCCGTCGCTCATGGTGCTGTGTTTGCCTTTCCTTTATGATGATACCGCCCCTCCCGCCTGGATGGAGCGATCTCTTGGATATCGAACTCTCTGAACGCGCCCGGCGTCTTCAGCCCTCCCCCACGCTCGCCGTCACGGCGCGCGCCGCGGCCCTGAAAGCCGAAGGCAAGGACATCATCGGCCTCGGTGCCGGCGAGCCGGACTTCGACACGCCGGAACATGTCAAAGAAGCGGCCATCCGCGCCATGCGGGCCGGCCAGACCAAGTACACCGCCGTGGAGGGCACCCTCGCACTGCGCAAGGCGGTGGTGGACAAATTCAAGCGGGACAATGGGCTGACATACACGCCCGCCCAGATCCTGGTCTCATCTGGGGGCAAACAGAGCTTCTTCAACCTCTGCCAAGCCGTGATCGGAAAAGGCGACGAGGTAGTGGTGCCGGCCCCTTACTGGGTGTCCTACCCCGAGATCGTCGCCATCGCCGACGGCACGCCGGTCATGCCCTATGCGGGCGCTGACCAACACTACAAGCTCACCCCGGAACAGCTGGAGAAGAGCATCACCCCGCGTACGCGCCTGGTGGTGATCAACAGCCCCTCCAACCCTACGGGCATGGCCTACCGGCGCAAGGAACTGCTCGCCTTCGGCGAGGTGCTGCGCAGGCACCCGAAAGTGCTCATCGCAACCGACGACATGTACGAGCCCTTCATCTGGCACGGCGAACCCTTCTGCAACATCCTCATGGCTTGTCCGGACCTCTACGACCGGACCCTGGTGCTGAACGGCTGCTCCAAGGCCTATGCCATGACGGGCTGGCGCATCGGCTACGCCGGCGGCCCGGCGGACGTGATCAAGGCCATGGGCAACATGCAGTCCCAGAGCACCTCCAACCCCTGCTCCATCTCCCAGGCGGCAGCGGAAGCTGCGCTCAATGGCAGCCAGGAATACGTGCAGATGATGTGCAAGGCCTTCCGCGAGCGCCACGACTACGTGCACATGGCCCTCACCGCCATGCCCGGTGTCTCCATGCTGCCTGCGGACGGGACCTTCTACGCCTTCGCGGATTTCTCCGAGGTCATCCGGCGCATGAAACTGAAGGATGACAACGCGCTGGCCGAGAAGCTCCTGGTGGACGGCGGCGTGGCGGCGGTGGCGGGCTCCGCCTTCGGCGCTCCGGGCCATCTGCGCATGTCCTTCGCCACCAGCATGGACAACCTCAAGGGCGCCATGAGCCGCATCGCGGCCTTCCTGGAGAAGGCCTGAGTCTTTAAGAGCTGGAGGTTTCGCCCTGGTGGGCTTGAGAAAGTGGCTCCCCGGGCCGGATTCGAACCAGCGACCAGTCGATTAACAGTCGACTGCTCTACCACTGAGCTACCGGGGAATCTCGAAGGGCGCATAGTGTAATTAACCCCTTGTCGGGGGTCAATAAAATCGGGTCCTGGAAGGCAAATCGGGTCCGTCGAATCCTACGGGCTTCGTTGCGATTCCGAGACCTTGCACCACTGGTAAGCATGGGCACCCCCAGCCAGGTAGGCCACCTGGGGGGTGCATGAGGACCTGTCCAACACGAAGCCGTTGCGCTCCAGGATGAGAGCAGCCCTCCCCGCCGATGCGTCATCCAGGGCTTTTATATCCACGCCGTCCTCAGGCAACAGAGCCAGGCTGCAACCCGTCCCTGCAGCCTGGACCTGCGCGTGCAGGCTTAAGTGTGCGGTAGCCCAGCCCAACAGCGCGCAACCGCGGCTGCCATCCGTGAGACCCAGGCGCTGCGCGTAGGCTTCGGCCCTGGCCACGCTTTCGGCGCGCGAGTTGGCGTGGCCGGTAACCACCGCATAGATGGCGCCTGCACGTGCCGCCGTCAGCTGATGCAGCCGTTTGGTGTAGGCGCGGGTGGCCGGAAGGTCGCTGCCGACACCGGCGAACGCCAGTTCCGGCGGGTACAGGACCGCGAGCCACGCGTTGGCGGATTCGAGGCCAGTGACCAGCACCGTATCCTTTGCCGGCTCAGTCACCTCAGGGAGTTCGGCTCTCAGCATGGGGGCGGCCCAGGGATCGTGTCCCCAACTGCGCAAGCCAGCCAGCACCACCACTATCGATATCGCCAGCGCCCATCTCACGACACGCCGTGCCACGGCGTAACTGAACATCCCGCGGCACAGCACGAACACCAGCAGAGGCGTCAACAGTTCGATCGGCACCAGGTACCGGTAGATGCTGAAGAGCAGCATCCAGACGAGGTAACCGAAACCGATGCAGGCCAAGAGATACCGCTCTCGGGTACTCAGCGCCTCTGCTGCAATCACACGCCCACGGCGACGCAAGATCACTTTGATCGCCCACCAGAAGAACAGCACGTAGACGATGGGCCATATGATCTGGCGCAAAGGCAACTGGCCCACGCGACGGGCATCCAGGCCGAACACGAAAGGCCAGAAGACGTATTCCAGCACGCCCTTCGGCCGCCAGGACGCATCCGCGGCCCCGATCGGGTGCACCAGCGGGTTCGGGAAGACCGATGTGTACATGGGGAAGAGCGGATCCCCGAAGCTCTGCCACATCTGCAGGAACCAGAAGCCCCCGGTCACGGCGAGGCCGATGACGGCGCCGATGCCGAAGAGCACAGCCAGACGCAGCCGCGCAGGCCAGGCCAGCGGCAACACCAGGAACCCGGCCGAGAACGCGGCCAGATATATGACGTTGGTGAGCTTGAGGCCGGCTCCAAGGCCCGCGAGCAGTCCGGCGATGCAGGCGAGCAGCAGGCCACGCCGCGTAGCGCCGATCACCACGTCCCATTCCCTCAGCAAAAGACACAGCGCTCCCAGCTCGAACAGCGACGTCATGTCGTCGCCCATGCTGTTGCCAAGTTCGGACAGGAAGTTCGCGGTCAGCACACCGGCTATCGCGAGCAGCAGCGGCACGCGGTCCCGGTCCTGCTCCGGCAGACCCTGCAACACGGCGCGGCAGATGGCCAGCACCAGCAAGAAGTTGAGGCCGTGCAGAAGCCCCATAACGAATCCGGCCAGGGGGCCGGGCCAGTGGATGAGCATCAGGTAATACGGCAGGTCCAGCAGCGGATTGAAATAGCTCTGTACCCCAGCCGGCGCGAGATCCGTAGCGAGTTTGCCGTGCAGGAAGGCGAAAGGGTTATAGAGATGGTAGTTGAAAAGATCCCAGTTGCTGTCGGCGCCGAGCCAGACCGATAGCAGGCCGAACAGCACGGGCACCAGCCAGCGCGCATGCCGCGTGGTCGCGGGATCACTGAAGTCTATGCGTGGTATGCCCATGCTCAACTTCCCCTGGACCGGAACACCCAGTTCTTCGCGGTCATGAAGTTGACGAGCAGCCCTGCGACGGAACCCGCCGCGACCGCGAACAACGGCAACCAACTTCCGCTTGGCAGCACGTGGAGACAGATCACATATATCAGGTAATTCACCGCGCCTCCCCCTAGCATGGCTGACATATAGCGCAGCCATTCCTCCAGCAGGCGCTCGTCCGCCGCGTGGGCGAAAGCATAATGCCGGTTGATCAGCCAGGTCGTGGTGGCCGCAGCCGTGAAAGAGAGGATGCGACCCAGGTAGTATCCGGCTCCGGCATAGACCGCCCCATAAAGCACGCTTATATCCACCAGGAACCCGGCCGCGCCCGCCAGCGCGAACCAAAGGAACTGACGGCGCATGGTCAGCCCGGTCCCGGCGGCAGCGGCTGGGCGAGATAGGCGAAACGCTTTGCTTCGATGCGCCCGCGCGTGACCGTGTTCAGCACCAGGCCGCAGGCCAGGAGCACCACGCCGAACAGCACGAGACCCGTGCAAAGCACCGCCGTGGGGATGCGGGGCACCAATCCGGTCTGCAGGTAGACCTGGAACAGGGGTACCGCGAGCCAGACCGCGGCCGCGCAGCAGAGTGCGAAGGCCCCGGTGAAGAACATCAGCGGCCGCTCGGACTTCAGCAAGCGGACGATGGTGAGCAGCACCCGGAACCCGTCTCTCCAGGTGTTCAGCTTGCTGACCGAACCTTCCGGTCGTTCCCCATACCGGGTGGCGACTTCGGCCACTGGCATGCGCAGCTGCAGGGCATGCACCGTGAGTTCGGTCTCGGTCTCGAAGCCGGTTGCGCTGGCGGGGAAGGACTTCACGTAGCGGCGCGAGAACACCCGGTATCCCGAGAGCATGTCCGTGAAAGTGTCGCCGAAGAGCAGCGCCACGCAGCGCGTCAGCAGGAGGTTGCCCAGGCGGTGCCCAGGCCGGTAAGCGCCGGCGGATCCGCTGACCCTCGAGCCCACCACCATGTCGAGGCCCTCCTCCTGCAGCTTGCGCACCATCCCGGGCGCCGCCTCGGCCTCATAGGTGTCGTCCCCGTCCGCCATCACGTAGATGTCCGCATCCACGTCGGCGAACATGCGGCGGATGACGTTGCCCTTCCCACGCGCCGTGACGCTGTGCACGACGGCCCCGGCGGCCCGCGCTTCGGCGACGGTGGCATCGGTGGAACGGTTGTCGAAGACGTGGATACGGGCGGACGGCAGCGCCCGCGCGAAGCTCTTGACCACCTTGGCGATGGCCACCGCTTCGTTGTAGCAGGGCAGTATGACTGCGATGCGGACCGTGTCTCCCATGGGCGCCTATCTTAACTGCATACCTGCCGCCCGTGCTCGTCCCAAATGCCTGGCCGTGCTTTAGAATCAGGCTTCGCCGGCCATGCATCGGCCCAGGGAACTGAGATGAAAGCCAGCCTCGTCATCCCCACCTACAACCGCGAAGAACTCCTGGTGGGTACCCTGCGCTGCGCCTTCGCCCAGGACTATCCCGACCTCGAGATCCTGGTCATCGACCAGACCAAGGTCCACGCGCCGGAGACCCAGGCCTTCCTGGATCAGAACCGGAGCCGCCTCAAGCATGTCCGCCCCGATTTCGCCTCCGTGACCAAGGCCCGCAACGAGGGTCTGCGGCGCGCCCAGGGCCAGGTCATCGTGTTCATCGACGACGACGTGAGCTTCGAGCCGGACTTCATCTCCCGGCACGTGGCCGCCCACGCGGACGGCACGGACGTGGTGCAGGGCCGGGTCACGGAACAGGGTTCCAAACACCCCACCCAACCCACCTGGCTCACGGAGTCCTTGCGCTTCAAGGGCGGCGACAACTACGATCGGGACGGTGCCACCAACAACATCACCGGCTGCAACTTCTCCATCCGTCGCGAAGTGGTGGAGCGCATCGGCTACTTCGACGAGAACTTCAAAGGGGTATCGGTGCGTGAGGAGAGCGACTATGCCCGCCGCGCCTTCAAGGCCGGTCTCAAGTTCAAGTTCTCGGCTTCCGCCGCCCTCTTCCACCACAAGAGCGCCAGCGGCGGGGTCGGGACCGGCGTCAAGAACAACTTCTTCGAGCAGTCCTATTACTATTGCGAACTCATGTTCGCCAAGAAACACTTCCCGGCCTGGACGGTGTTCAGCTATCGGTTACGGTTATACCTGCGCGGGTTCAAGAACCTGCGCAGGCTGATCCAGGCGGCGGAGAAGGAAGCAGACGAAGCCCTCAAGAGCCCCAAAGAGCGTTAAGCCGTGGTCAGTTTCAGGCCGACTATGCCTGTCATGATCAACGCGAGGCAAAGCAGCCGTAGCGGCGCAAGAGATTCCCCGAAGAGATACATACCGAGCACCGCGGTGCCAAACACGCCGATGCCAGTCCACACTGCATAGGCGGTGCCGATGGGCAGTTGCCGCGCTACCACGCCCAGCAGACCCATGCTCACCACCATGGCGGCGACCGTGAGCGCCGTGGCGACAGGCTGGGTGAAACCTTGCGTGTATTTGAGACCGATGGCCCAGGCCACTTCGAACAGGCCCGCTACCACCAGCAAGGCCCAGGCGAGCGCCGGACTCATTTCTTGCCGGAACTCAGCTCGCCGCCCACCTGTTTCAGGTAATCGCGGAAGGTGTCGCCGAGTTCCGTGTGCTGCAGGCCGAACTCCACGGTGGCCCGCAGGTAGCCGAGCTTGCTGCCGCAGTCGTAGCGCACCCCTTCCAGCTCGCAGCCATATACCTTCTCGAACTCCAGCAGCGAGGCGATGCCGTCAGTGAGCTGGATCTCGTTGCCGGCACCGCGGCCGGTGGACTTGAGCAGATCGAAGATGCGCGGAGTGAGGATGTAACGGCCCACCACACCCAGATTCGAGGGCGCCACCTCGGGCTTGGGCTTCTCGACGATGGCCTGCACCTGGTGCAGCCGCGGACCCGCATCCTTGGGGCTGATGATGCCGTAGCGCTGGGTCTCGTCGGATTTCACCCGCTCGATGCCCACCACGCTGGACTGGTGCTTGAGGTAGACGTCCGCCATCTGCTGTAGCGCCGAGCGCTTACCGCCGTCGATGAGGTCGTCGGCCAGGATCACGAAGAAAGGCTCATGGCCCACAGCGGCCTCCGCGCAAAGCACCGCATGGCCCAGCCCCAGGGCCTCTGCCTGGCGGATGTAGACGCAGGTCACGTGGGGCGGGACGATGCTCTGCACCATCTCCAGCTCCGTCTTGCGGCCGCGGCGCGCGAGTTCGGTCTCGAGCTCATAGGCGCTGTCGAAATGGTCCTCGATGGCGCGCTTGGTGCGGCTGGTGACGAAGATCAGCACCTCCACCCCCGCCTGTACCGCCTCCTCTACCGCGTACTGGATGAGCGGCTTGTCCACCACCGGCAGCATCTCCTTCGGCATCGCCTTGGTGGCCGGCAGGAAGCGCGTGCCGAGGCCCGCCACGGGGAACACGGCTTTGCGGATGTGGGTTGTGGTGGACATGTCTTTCGCTCGCTTGCGGCTTCAAGACCGCTTATTGGTTCACGGGCTTGGGGTTCACGCTCTGGCCGGGGCCGGAGAGCAACACTTCATGGAACGGCACGGTGCTGTCCCAGGTCTTGCAGGTGGGGCACTGCCAGTAGAGGGTACGGCTGCGGAAGCCGCATTCCTCGCAACGGTAGCGCGGTCCGTTCTTCATGAGGCTGCGCACCGCTACCCGTAGCGGCTCGATGTCCGCCGCCGCCTGTTCGCTGTGGCGTGAGGCCAGGGCCGCGTGCATCTGGTAGAGGCTCTGCAAGGTGGGCTCGGTGCGCAGGTATTCCGCCACGCACTCGCGCGAGAGCGGATCGTCCAGGCTGTCATCCATGATGGAGGCAAGGCCGATGTAGCGCACCGCCTTGGGGCTGGAGTTCTTGAGCTTGAGCAGCAGTTCCTCGAAGGCCGCGTCGCCATCGATGCGGCGCACGATGCGCGCCAGCGGCGGCAGCACCTCGGTGGCGTAGCGGATCTCGTGTTCCAGCACTGCCTGATAGTCGGCGCGGCTCCCCTGCCAGTCGGAGGCGTTCTCCGCCATCTGCGCCAGCATCAGGTGGGCACGCACGCAGTCCTTGTCCTGGGATTGGGCCTTCTTCAGGAACTTGTGGGCAGCCGCGAGATCCTGCGCCAGGAGCGCGCTCTGGGCCAGCTCACAGTAGTACTGGGCGATGATGCGCCACTCGGGATCGGTGGTGAGGGACTCCAGGCGCCGGCGCATGGCGATGGCCTGCTCCCAGTCACGCTGCATCTCATACAGCGTCACCAGGCTGTGCAGCACCTGCTCGGTGTAGGACGGGGCGTCCAGGAGTTCCAGCAGGATGGTCTCGGCGCGGTCCATGAGCCCGGCCCGCAGGTAGTCCTGGGCCAGCTCGTACAGCGCCTCGGCACGGTGCTGGCGGCTCAGGTTAGGCCTTGCGATGAGGTTCTGGTGGATACGGATGGCCCGGTCCGCTTCGCCACGGCCGCGGAACAGGCTACCCAACGCGAAGTGCGTCTCCACCGTGTCCGAGTCCACCTCGGCCATCCGGATGAACACTTCGATGGCCTTGTCCGGCTCCTCGTTGAGCAGGTAGTTCAGGCCCTTGAAGTACTCGGCACTGGCGAACTTGGCCGGCAGGTGCCGCTGCCCCGCGCGCGTCCAGCGCGCCAGGAACCAGCCGCCGAAACCGGATGCCACGATCAGCACGAAGGCGACTGCGCCGGTATTAACGTTCATTCTGGGGTGGCACGCTGCGCAGGCTGCGGAGTTCGGATTCCACCTCGTCGAGGGTGCGCTTCTGGCGCCGCATCTCGCGCTTCAGGCGGAACACCACGCTGAAGCCACTGGCGAGGCCGAGCAGCCAGCCCAGCACCGCAGCCCCGAGCAGAGCCGAGGACAGGTGCACCTCCTCGCTGCCCACGAGGTAATCGAGCTTGACCATGGCGCCATTGGCATACGCCAGCAGCAAAGCCACGATGAAGACGGACAGGAGGGAGACTATGGTGATCCAGCGGAGCATGTGAGGGTCACCGCCGGCGGCGGGAGGGTTCAGGCTTCGACGGCGCCATCGCCATCGTCATCGCCGTTCACGCGATCGCGCAGATCCTTGCCCGGCTTGAAGTGCGGGACGTACTTACCCGGCAGCGCCACGGCATCGCCGGTCTTGGGGTTGCGCCCCATGCGCGGCGGACGGAAATGCAACGAGAAGCTGCCGAAGCCGCGGATCTCGATGCGCCGCCCCGTGGAGAGGGCACCGCTCATGCGCTCCAGTATCATCTTCACCGCCAGTTCGATGTCCTTGGCGGCCAGATGGCTCTGCTTGCGCGATATCAGTTCGATCAGCTCAGACTTGGTCATGCTCTGCCTTCCGCCGAACGAGTTTAGTCAAAACTCAAGGTGCTTGACGCAATCGAAGGAAAGGCACCCGCGGCGTCACCGCCGCGGGTGCGATTCACATCAGTCTTCTTTGTTACCCGCGATATGTTCCTTCAGCAGGTCGCCGAGAGCGGTAGTGCCGCCCTGGCCGCCACGGCCATAGTCTTCCATGGCCTGGGCTTCTTCCTGCATCTCCTTCGCCTTCACGGACAGGCTCAAGGTGCGGTTCTTGCGGTCCACGCCGGTGAAGCGGGCTTCGATCTCGTCGCCCTCCTTCAGCACCGTACGCGCGTCCTCGATGCGGTCGCGCGACAGTTCCGAGGCACGCAGGTAGCCTTCGATGCCGTTGCCCAGATCCACGTTGGCGCCCTTGGCGTCCACCGCGGTGATCTTGCCCTTCACGATGCTGCCCTTGGGGTGGTCGGCCAGGAAGTTGGAGAACGGATCCTTCTCCATCTGCTTGATGCCGAGCGAGATGCGCTCGCGCTCCGCGTCCACGGCCAGCACCACGGCCTCGACCTCGTCACCCTTCTTGTAGTTGCGCACCGCTTCTTCGCCCGGGTTATCCCAGGAGATGTCGGAGAGGTGCACCAGGCCATCGATGCCGCCGTCCAGGCCGACGAAGATGCCGAAGTCGGTGATCGACTTGATCTTGCCCTTGATGCGGTCGCCCTTGTCGTGGCCGTTGGCGAAGTCGTCCCAGGGGTTCGGCTTGCACTGCTTCATGCCGAGCGAGATGCGGCGGCGCTCCTCGTCGATGTCCAGCACCATCACCTCGGTCTCGTCGCCCACCTGGACGACCTTGGCCGGGTTGATGTTCTTGTTGGTCCAGTCCATCTCGGACACGTGCACCAGGCCTTCGACGCCCGGCTCGATCTCGACGAAGCAGCCGTAGTCGGCCAGGTTCGTGACCTTGCCGAACAGGCGGGTGCCGTTCGGGTAGCGGCGAGCGATGTCGACCCACGGGTCCTCGCCCAGCTGCTTCAGACCCAGCGAGACGCGGTTGCGTTCACGGTCGAACTTCAGCACCTTGACGTCGATCTCCTGGCCCACGGCCACGACTTCGGACGGGTGCTTGACGCGCTTCCAGGCCATGTCGGTGATGTGCAGCAGGCCATCGATGCCGCCGAGGTCCACGAACGCACCGTACTCGGTGAGGTTCTTGACCACGCCCTTGACGACCGCGCCTTCCTGCAGCTTGGTGAGCAGCTCTTCGCGCTCGGCGCTGTATTCCTGCTCGACGACCGCGCGGCGGGAGACCACCACGTTGTTGCGGCGCTGGTCGAGCTTGATGACCTTGAATTCGAGTTCCTTGCCTTCCAGGTAGACCGGGTCGCGCACGGGGCGCACGTCCACCAGCGAGCCGGGCAGGAACGCGCGCACGCCGTCGACCTCGACGGTGAAGCCGCCCTTCACCTTACCGGTGATGAAGCCCTTGACGATCTCGCCCTTGTTGAAGGAATCCTCGAGGCGGGTCCACGAACGGGCGCGCTTGGCTTTCTCGCGCGACAGGCGCGTCTCGCCGAAACCGTCCTCGAATGCATCGAGTGCGACTTCGACTTCGTCGCCGACGGCGACTTCCAGCTCACCCTGTTCGTTGTAAAATTGTTCGGCGGGGATCACCCCTTCCGATTTGAGGCCGGCGTTGACGATGACGACATCGGGCCGGATCTCTACCACCAGGGCCTTCAAGATGGACCCTGACTGCATCTGTTTCTTGCTGATGCTCTCTTCGAAAAGTTGTGCGAATGATTCGGTCATTGTGAGTTGCTTACTCCCCCCTCTCGAGGGGTACCTGTGGTGATTTACCGCCGCCCGATCCTTCGGGATAACGGGTTGTTTAATAAACAGGCTGTTGGGCATCCTGCCCGGCCTGGACTCCTGGGGATATCAGCGTGCCGGTTTCGCGCCCAGGCGCTCACCGGCCAATTCCATGACACGCGCCACCACCTGGCCGATACCCACATCCGTGGTATCCAGCCTCACCGCATCCGCGGCGGGCTCCAGGGGGGAGACGGCGCGGGTCCTATCCCGCTCGTCCCGGGCGCTTATGTCACGAAAAAGGGCGTCAAGGTTAGCAGTTAATCCTTTTTCTATCAACTGGTTATAGCGTCTTTTGGCCCTTTCGGCGACGCTCGCCGTGAGGAAGATCTTCAAGCCGGCGTCCGGAAATACCACGGTACCCATGTCCCGGCCATCCGCCACCAGACCCGGAGACCGCCGGAAAGCATGCTGCAGCTCCAGCAGGCCGGCCCGCACCTCGGGGACGACTGCGAGCCGCGAAGCCATCTCGCCCGTGGCCTCGGCCCGGACCATCAGGGTCACGTCGCGTCCGCCCATGACGATGCGCTCGCCGCCGGCCGCGTCCTGGCTGAACTCGACGCCTAGGTTCCTGGCCAGGGTACCCAGGCGCTTCGGGTCCTCGGCGGGTACATAAGCTTCCTCGGCCGCCAGAGCCAGCAGCCGATAGAGGGCGCCGCTGTCCAAGAGATTCCACCCCAGGCGCCCCGCCACGGCCCGGGCGATGGTGCCCTTGCCGGAGCCGCTGGGGCCGTCGATGGCGATGACCGGGACCGTGTTCATGCCGCCCGCTGTCCATCCAGGCTCACCTGGAGCCCGGCGCCACGCGCCAGGGGCACGAAGCCCGGGAAAGAAGTGTCCACGTTGGCGCAGTCGCGGATGAGCATGGGGCTCTCGGTGCGCAGCCCGGCCATGGCGAAGGCCATGGCGATGCGATGGTCGCCGAAGCTGTCCACTTCGCCACCGCGCAGGTGCCCCGCGCCGGTGACGTTGATGCTGTCCGGGCCCGCCGCCACCGTCACCCCCAGGGCCTCGAGTCCCGCCTGCATGGCCTGCAGGCGGTCACTCTCCTTCACCCTGAGCTCCGCCGCGCCGTGCACGCGGGTGGTGCCCTCGGCGCAGGCTGCCGCGATCAGCACCGCCGGGATGTCGTCGATGGCCAGCGCCACCAGCTCCGGCGTCACGTCGATGCCACGCAGGCGTCCGCCCTGCACGTGGATATCCGCCGCCGGTTCGCCACCGCCCAGGTGCGAGTGGCGTATCTCGATGCGGGCGCCCATGAGACGCAGGATGCGGATCACGCCGTCGCGGCTCGGGTTCACACCCACGCCCTCGAGCGTCAAGTCGCTGCCCGGGGTCATGGCGGCACCCGCCAGGAAGAATGCCGCGGAAGAGAGGTCGGCAGGCACCTCCACGCGCGTGCCGCTCAGGGACTCCCCGCCGTGGATGCCGAGCCAGCCGCTCTCTCGCAGGAGATGCACGCCGAAACTGTGCAGCATGCGCTCGGTGTGGTCGCGGCTCGGGCCCGCTTCCTTCAGCCAGGTGTAGCCGCCGGCATAAAGACCGGCGAGCAGCAGTGCCGACTTCACCTGGGCGCTCGCCACCTGCAGCACGTGGCGCGCAGGCTCCAGGGGCTTGATGGGATGCAGCGTGATGGGGGCGTAGCCGTTGCGCGACTCGATGCTCGCACCCATGGCCATGAGCGGATGGATCACCCGCTTCATGGGACGCTTGCTCAGGGACTCGTCGCCCATGAGCGTGGTCTCGAACCCCTGTCCCGCCAGCAGGCCCATGAAGAGCCGCATGCCTGTGCCGGAGTTTCCAAGATCCAGGGGGCCCGCCGGCCGCTTCAGGCCGTAGAGACCGCGGCCGTGCACGATGAGGTGAGAGGGTGAACGCTCCTCGACCGCGATGCCCATGGCGCGCACGGCGGCGAGGGTCGCGAGGCAATCGGCGCCCGTGAGGAAGCCTTCGATCTCTGTGTCGCCCTCGGCGATGGCGCCGAGCATGAGCGCGCGATGGGATATGGACTTGTCCCCGGGCACCCGCAGCTTGCCCTGGAGCGAGCCGCCCGGCGTGACCCTGAAGTCCACGCGGGCCGTCATCATCAGGTCCCCAGAACTTGCTTGAGGGCCGCGAGCAGCCGCAGGTTCTGTTCCTTCAGCCCCACGCTGATGCGCAGGTGGTTCGGCATGCCGTAGCCGTCCAGGGGCCGCACGATCACGCCTTGCTTGAGCAGTGCCTGGAACACCGGCCGGCCGGGGCATCCCATGTCCACCGTGACGAAGTTGCAGATGGAGGGGATGGTGTTGAGGCCCATGGCCTTAAGACCGGCATCCAGCTTCGGCAATTCCGTGCGGTTGAGTTCGAGCGTCCTGTTGAGATGCTCCTGGTCGTCCAGGGCCGCGGCGGCGCCCGCCTGGCCGATGCTGTTGGGGTTGAAGGACAGGCGCACGCGGTTCAAGAGCTCGATGAGCTTCGGGTGCGCCAGCGCATAACCCACCCGCGCGCCGGCGAGACCGTAGATCTTGGAGAAGGTGCGCATCACGATGAGGTTGGGGAAGCGCGCGAGCAGCGTGCTCCCGTCCGGATAATCCCGGGTGAAATCGGAAGCGAACTCGAAGTAGGCCTCGTCCAGCAGCACCAGGCAGTCCGCGGGCACCTTCTCCAGGAAGGTGCTGAGTTCTGCCTTGCCGGCCCAGGTGCCGGTTGGGTTATTCGGGTTGGCGATGAACACCACGCGGGTGTCGGGCCGGATGGCTGCCGCCATCTTCCCGAGGTCATGACCATAGGGTTGCTGCGGATGATCCGCCGGCAACGCGTCCGTGATGACGAGTTCAGCCCCCGCCGCCTGGGACACGATGGAGTAGACCGCGAAGCCGTAGCGTGAGATGACCGCTGAGCGGCCGGCGCCGAGGAAGGCCCGCGCCACCATCTCCAGGATGTGGTCAGAGCCGGTGGCCACCAGGATGTGCGCGGCGCCGGTGCCGTGGTGTTCCGCCAGCGCCCGCTTCAGCGCGAAGGCGTTGCCGTCCGGATAGAGCGCGGCCTCGTCCAGCACCGCGCGCATGGCAGCCAGCGCCTTGGGGCTGGTGCCGAGGGGGTTCTCGTTGGAAGCCAGCTTGATGATGCCGGTAATGCCGAGTTCGCGCTCAAGCTCCGCGATGGGCTTGCCGGGCTCGTAGGGGTGCAGCTGGCGCACGCCCGGCATGCAGAACTGGAGCGGGTCGAACTCAGCCATGACGGCGTTCGAAGTCGTCCATGAAATCCACCAGCGCCTGGGCGCCCTCTTCCGGCATGGCGTTGTACATGCTGGCGCGCATGCCGCCGGCGAAACGGTGGCCCTTCAGGTTGAGCAGGCCCGCGGTCTCGGCTTCTTCCAGGAACTTGGGTTCGAGGGCCTTGTCGGAGCAGTTGAAGGGCACGTTCATTATGGAACGCGCGTGCTTCGCGATCTTGTTCACGTAGAAGCCGTTCTTGTCCACGCGCTTGTAGAGTAGTTCGGCCTTGTGCTTGTTGCGCGTGGCCATGGCTTCGGCGCCGCCCTCGCGCTTGATCCAGTGCAGCATCTTGCCGCAGACGTACCACGGGTAAACCGAGGGCGTGTTCAGCATGGAGTGCTGCTCGGCGTGGGCGCGGTAATCCATCATGGTGGGGATGCCGGAGGCCGGCGCGCGCAGCGCGTCGCGCCGCGCGATCACCACCGTGAGGCCGGCGATGCCGAGGTTCTTCTGGGCCGCAGCGTAGATGAGAGCGTACTTGTTCACATCCACCGGGCGGGACAGGATCATGGAGGTCATGTCCGCCGCCAGCGGCACGCCCACATCGGGCACCGAGAGGAACTCGATGCCGCCGATGGTCTCGTTGACGGTGTAATGCAGGTAGGCCGCATCCTTGCGCAGTTTCCAGGAGGAGACCGGCGGGATGTCCTTGTAGTCAGAATCCTTGGCGTCGGCGGCGAGGTTCGCCTGGGTGAGCTTCTGCCCTTCCTGCCAGGCTCGGTTGGACCAGTGGCCCGTGACCACGTAGTCAGCCTTGCCGTCGGGCGCGGGCGCCAGGTTCAGCGGCACCATGCCGAACTGCGTCGCGGCGCCGCCCTGGAGGAACAGCACCACGTAGTCCTCAGAGATGTCCATCAGTGAGCGGAGCGTCGCTTCGCAGTCGGCGGCGATGGGCTCGAACATGGGCGTGCGATGGCCCATCTCCATCACCGACTGGCGCGTACCGCGGTAGTCCAGCAGTTCCTCGCGCAGCTCCAGCATCACTTCCGTCGGCAGCATGGCCGGACCGGCGCCGAAGTTGTAGCCGCGGCCTTCCACCAGCGTCTTGCTCTTAGCCACCGCCCTCTTCCCCTTCCTCGCTCTCGATACGGTCCACGCCCACCAGGATCTCGCCTTCCGCGAGACGGATCAGGCGCACGCCCTGGGTGTTGCGGCCGATGATGGAGATGTCCTGGGCCGGCGTGCGCACCAGGGTGCCGGCGTTGCTGATGAGCATCACTTCGGAATCGGGGGCCACCTGGATGGCGCCCACCACCCGGCCGTTGCGCTCGGTGGTCTGGATGGAGATCACGCCCTGGCCGCCGCGACCCTGCACCGGGTAATCCGCGGCCGGGGTGCGCTTGCCGTAGCCGTGTTCGGTGGCGGTCAGCACCTCGCCCTCGGCGACGATGATGAGCCCGATGACGTGCTCGCCCTCGGCGAGCTGGATGCCGCGCACGCCGGCGGCATTGCGGCCCATGGCGCGCACGTCCTCTTCCTTGAATCGGATGGACTTGCCGTTGGAGGCGAACAGCATCACGTCGCGCTTGCCGTCGGTGATGGCCACGCCCACCAGGCCGTCGCCCTCGTTCAGCTCCACCGCGATGATGCCGCTGTTGCGCGGGCGCGAGAAGTTGTCGAGCGAGGTCTTCTTCACGGTGCCGTCGCGGGTCGCCATGAACACGAACTTGTCGGCGGAATAGTCCTTCACCGGCATGGCGGCGGTGATGCGCTCGTTCTCGGCCAGCGGCAGCAGGTTCACGATGGGCTTGCCGCGCGCGCCGCGGCCGGCCTGCGGGAACTGATAGACCTTCAACCAGTACACCTTGCCGATGCTGGAGAAGCACAGCACCGTGTCATGGGTGTTGGCGACGAACAGGTTGTCGACGAAATCCTCGTCCTTCACCGAGGTGGCGGCCTTGCCGCGGCCGCCGCGGCGTTGCGCCCGGTAGGCGGAGACCGGCTGGGACTTGGCGTAACCCGCATGGGACAGGGTCACCACCACTTCCTCCTCCGTGATCAGGTCCTCGATGGTGAGGTCCTCCTGGTCGGAGATGATCTCGGTGCGACGCTCATCGCCGTATTCCTCGCGCAGGGCGGTGAGTTCGCCCCGGATGACCTTCAGCAGCTTGTCCGGGTCCGCCAGGATCGCGCGCAACTCGCCGATGAGCGCGAGCAGTTCCTTGTATTCGCCGACGATCTTCTCCTGCTCCAGCCCCGTGAGGCGGTGCAGGCGCAGGTCGAGGATCGCCTGTGCCTGGGCTTCGGAGAGCGTGTACTTGCCCTTGACCAGGCCGAACTCGGGCGCGAGCCCGTCGGGGCGCGAAGCCTCGGCGCCGGCGGCCTGCAGCATGGCGGCCACCACGCCGGCGGCCCAGCTGCGGCCGAGCAGTCCGGCCTTGGCTTCGGCCGGGCTCGGCGAGCGCTTGATGAGCTCGATCATCTCGTCGATGTTGGCCAGCGCCACCGCCAGGCCTTCCAGCACGTGGGCGCGCTCGCGCGCCTTGCGTAGGTCGAAGATGGTGCGGCGCGTCACCACTTCGCGGCGGTGGCGCAGGAAGGCGTCCAGCAGGTCCTTCAGGTTGAGCAGCTTCGGCTGCCCGTCCACCAGCGCCACGGTGTTGATGCCGAACACCGTCTGCATGGCGGTGTGCTGGTAGAGGTTGTTGATCATCACCTCGGCGTTCTCGCCGCGGCGCATCTCGATCACCATGCGCATGCCGTCCTTGTCGGACTCGTCGCGCAGCTCAGTGATGCCGTCGAGCTTCTTCTCCTTCACCAGCTCGGCGATGCGCTCCAGCAGACGCGCCTTGTTCACCATGTACGGCAACTCCGTCACGATGATGGACTGCTTGGTGCCTTCCTTGCCCTCCACGTGGCAACGGGCGCGCACGAAGATGCGGCCGCGGCCGGTGAAGTAGGCCTCGTGGATGCCACGCGCGCCGTTGATGATGCCGCCGGTCGGGAAATCCGGGCCCGGCATGTGCTTCATCAGGTCATGGATGGTGAGGGCGGGATCGTCGATGAGCGCGATGCAGGCGCTGATCGTCTCCTTGATGTTGTGCGGGGGGATGTTGGTGGCCATGCCCACCGCGATGCCCGAGGAGCCGTTGATGAGCAGGTTCGGCAACTTGGCCGGCAGCACCGAGGGCTCGCTCTCGGACTCGTCGTAGTTCGGGTGGAAGTCCACCGTCTCCTTGTCGATGTCCGCGAGCATCTCGTGGGCGATCTTGGCCATGCGCACTTCGGTGTAACGCATGGCGGCCGGCGCGTCGCCGTCCACGGAGCCGAAGTTGCCCTGGCCGTCGATGAGCACGTAGCGCATCGAGAAGGGCTGCGCCATGCGCACGATGGTGTCGTAGACCGCCACGTCCCCGTGGGGGTGGTACTTACCGATGACGTCGCCGACCACGCGGGCCGACTTCTTGTAGGCCTTGTTGTAGTCGTTGCCCAGCTCCTGCATCGCGTAGAGCACGCGCCGGTGCACCGGCTTCAGGCCGTCGCGCACGTCCGGCAGCGCCCTGCCCACGATCACGCTCATGGCGTAATCCAGGTAGGACTGCTTCATCTCGTCTTCGAGGTTTACGAGCGCGAGTTCGCGGGCAAATTCGGCCATGCAACAGCTGGATTTCTAAGGGTTTTTTGGGTCCGCCCAGGGCGGGAAAATGCGAACGAATATCTTACCATAAAAGGCCGATTTATCGAGCCGTTTCAAATACTTCCGTGTGGTTATTTGCCCCGTTTTCAGGGCCAAAATTGAGCGCTTTTTGAGCGGCTCGCCGGCCTTCCGCGCATGCCGAATTCCGAGCCCTCTTCGTCTCCTCCAAGCGCCAACCGCGCACGCGATGGCGCCGTCACGCTGCATGTCGCGTCTGCTGCGGTGCGGACGACGCTGGGGCATTTATATACACTAGCGATTCACGCCTACACTTCCGGGTCCTTCCGATGCAGACCGTCGAGACGCTGGTCCATGCCCGCTGGGTCGTACCGGTGGAGCCGGCCGGCCGCGTGCTGGAGCACCACAGCCTCGCCCTGGATCACGGCCGCATCGTCGCCCTCCTGCCCACCGCCGAGACCCGCAGCCGCTATCAGGCACGCGAAGACGTGACGCTGCCGCACCATGCGCTCATCCCCGGTCTCGTGAACACCCATACCCACGCCGCCATGACGCTCCTGCGCGGGCTCGCAGATGATTTGCCGCTGATGCAATGGTTGCATGACCACATCTGGCCGGTGGAGAGCCGCTGGGTGAGCCCCGACTTCGTGCGCGATGGCACGGAGCTCGCCATCGCCGAGATGCTGCGCGGCGGCATCACCTGCTTCGGCGACATGTACTTCTTCCCGGAAGCCGCCGCCCAGGCGGCGCACCAAGCCGGCATGCGCGCCGCCCTCGGCATGATCGTGTTCGACTTCCCCAGCGCCTGGGGCAGCGGCCCGGAGGAATACCTGGCCAAGGGCCTGGCGCTGCGCGACCAGCACAAGAACGATCCCCTGCTCTCCTTCGTGTTCGCACCCCACGCGCCCTACACCGTCTCCGATCCCTGGCTGGTGCAGATCAGGGCGCTGGCGGACGAGTTGGATCTCCCGGTGCACACACACGTGCATGAGACCGCGGGCGAAGTGGCGGACAGCGAAGCCAAGCACGGGATGCGGCCCATCGCGCGGCTACAGGGCCTCGGGCTCTTCAGCGCCTCGCTGCTGGCGGCGCACATGACCCAACTCACGGATGTGGAGATCGCCGAGGCCGCGAAGAACGGCATCAGCGTGGTGCACTGCCCCTCCTCCAATCTGAAACTCGCTTCCGGCTTCTGCCCGGTGGCGAAGCTCATCAAGGCGGGCGCCAACGTGGCCCTCGGCACCGATGGCGCCGCCAGCAACAACACCCTCGATATGCTCGCGGAGATGAAACAAGCGGCGCTGCTGGCCAAAGGCGTCTCAGGGGATCCGACCGCCGTGCCGGCAGCCACCGCCCTGCGCATGGCCACCCTGAACGGCGCCAAGGCCTTGGGACTCGATAAGGAACTGGGCTCTCTCAGCACCGGCAAGTGGGCAGACATCGCCGCGCTGGACTTGAGCGCAGCCGAGACCCAGCCGGTGCACGACGTCATCTCCACCCTGGTCTACGCCTCCAACCGCGAACAGGTGAGCGACGTCTGGGTGGCGGGCCGGCGCCTGCTGCAGGACCGCCGTCTCACCCGCATGGATCTGCCGGCGATCCTGAAGCGCGCCGAGGATTGGCGTGGGCGTATCGCCGCCGGTGCGCAAGCGAAGAGCGCCTGAGCATGCACACCAACATAGACGCAGACGAGATCGCGAAGTTCGATGCCATCGCGGCCCGCTGGTGGGACCCGGGCGGTGAGTTCAAGCCGTTGCACGCCATCAACCCGCTGCGTTTGGACTATGTAGATAAGCGCGCGCCCTTGAAGGGCCGCACGGTGCTGGACATCGGCTGCGGCGGTGGGCTCATGGCGGAAGCCATGGCAGCCCGCGGCGCCAAGGTCACGGGCATCGACCTCTCGGAGGGCGCGCTCAAGGTGGCACGCCTGCATCTCAAGGAGAGCGGCCGGCAGGTGGAGTATCTCCATATCAGCGCCGAGGCTCTGGCCGCGGAGCGCCCGGCGAGTTTCGATGTGATCACCTGCCTCGAGATGCTGGAGCACGTGCCGGATCCGGCCTCCGTGATCCGCGCCATCGCGGCGATGCTGAAGCCCGGCGGTGAAGCGGTCTTCTCCACCTTGAACCGCACGCCCAAGGCCTTCGCCATGGCCATCGTGGGCGGCGAATACCTGCTGCGGCTCATCCCCGCCGGCACCCACGAGTACGCCAAGTTCATCCGGCCCTCGGAGCTGGAGGCCTGGGCCCGGGAGACGGGACTCCAGCATCGCCACAGCACCGGGCTGCACTACAATCCGCTCACCCGCGGATACCGGATGGGGCCGGGCCTGGACGTGAACTACTTCATGCACTTCAGCAAGCCCGCCGGGGACCCGGGCGCATGACGAAGCTCGCGCTCTTCGATCTGGATGGAACCCTCATGGACACGGCGCCGGACATGGGCGCCGCCCTGAACATCCTGCGGGCCGAGCACAACCTGCCACCCCTCTCCGCCGACCGCATCCGCCCCCAGGTCTCCCACGGCGCCCTCGGGCTGCTCAAGCTGGGTTTCGGCATCGAACCCCAGGACGCCCGCTTCGCCGAGATGCGCAGCCGTTACCTCGCCATCTACCGCCAGCACCTGGTGGACGACACCCATCTCTTCCACGGCATGGACAAGGTATTGGACAGTCTCGAACAGCAGGGCATCACCTGGGGCATCGTCACCAACAAGCCGGGTTGGCTCACGGAACCGTTGCTGGAGGCGAGAGGCCTGCGCACTCGCGCCGCCTGCGTGGTGAGCGGCGACACCGTGGCGCGCCGCAAGCCCCACCCGGATCCCCTGCTCCATGCCGCCGGCCTCTGCGGCCAGCCGGCCGGCGAAGCCGTGTACGTGGGCGATGCAGAACGAGATGTGCAATCAGCCCATGCCGCCGGCATGCTGGCGGTGGTGGCCATGTATGGATACCTCGGCGACGAGGACCGGCCCGACGTCTGGAAGCCGGACCACATGATCATGCATCCCAGCGAACTCCTCACTTGGCTCGCCACCCAGCCGCCCTCCCGCAGCGCCTCCGCCGGAGTGGGCACATGAGCTGGGTGCTGCTGTTCATATTCGGCGCGGTGATCCTCGCCGCGGGCTTCGCCATCGGCTACGCGCTCGCGACCCTGCGTCTCGCCCGCTACAAGGCTATGGCCGATGCCAGCGCGGAACTGGAGAAGAACTTCCGCCTGCTGGCAGGCGAGGCCTTGCAGAAGAACAACCAGGCTTTCCTGGACCTCGCCAACCAGAACCTGAGCCGCTACCAGGCGGAAGCTAAGGGCGAGCTGGAGAAGAAGCAGCAATCCTTCGCGGAGCTGGTGAAGCCCATCGGCGAGGCCCTCAAGAAGACCGAAGAGCAGATCCGCGAGATCGAGAAGGAGCGCAAGGAGTCCTTCGGCAGCATCGTCAGTCACCTGAAGCACATGGCGGACGGCCAGCAGCAGCTGGAGACCGAGACCCGCAACCTCGTCAATGCCCTGCGCCGCCCGGAAGTGCGCGGCCGCTGGGGTGAGATGACCCTGAAGCGCCTGGCGGAACTCGCCGGCATGGTGGACCGCTGCGACTTCTTCGAGCAGGTGCACACCGGCACCGACGATGGCGCCATGCGCCCGGACATGGTGGTGCGCCTGCCGGACAACCGCGAACTGGTGGTGGACGCCAAGACCTCGCTGGACAGCTATATCGCCGCCATCGAGGCGCCGGACGCCCAGGCGCGGGATGCCCATCTCGCGAGCCACGCCCGCAAGGTTCGAGAGCGCATCAAGGAGCTGGCGGGCAAGCGCTACTGGGACCAGTTCAAGACCAGCCCCGACTTCGTGATCCTGTTCATCCCCGGCGACCAGTTCCTCTCTGCGGCCCTCGACCGCGAACCCGGCCTCATAGAAGAGGCCTTGAGGCAGAAGGTGATGCTGGCCACGCCCACGAGCTTCGTGGCCTTGCTGAAGGCCGTGGCCTACGGCTGGCGGCAGGTGGCTCTCGCCGAGAACGCCGAGCGCATCCGCGAGCATGCCGAGACCCTGCACCAGCGCATCGCCACCTTCGCCGAGCACATGCAGAAGGTCGGCGGCGCGCTCGAAAACAGCGTGCAGCACTTCAACAATGCCGTGGGTTCCCTGGAGCGCCAAGTGCTGCCCGCCGCGCGCCGTTTCACGGAACTCGGCGTCCAGTCCAAGAAAGACATGCCGGACCTGGAACCCATAGAGACCGCCGCGCGGCTCACCGATGCCAAGAAGCCGGATGCATGAACCAGGCTGAACAGGCCGAAGCCAAGGTTGCGGCCGCGCCCCTCGATCTCCGCCTCGCCCTCACCTTCATCCTTCCTGAGCAGCGCGCTGCCCAGGTCGCGCTGCATGCCGTCTACCTCGAACTGCTGGAAGTGCCCCGGGAAGCGCGCGACCCGGGCGTGGCGGACGTGAAGCTGCGCTGGTGGGAAGAAGAGTTCGCCATGCTCTATGCCGGTAAGGCGCGTCATCCCCTCACCCAGGCGCTCGCACCGCACCTGCCGGCGCTCAAGGGCAGGCAGGCCACCTTCCTGGATCTCATCACCGGCACCCGCATGGACATCGACGGCGCCGGATTCGACAGCTTCGAGGACGTGAAACGCTACTGCTATCGCCATTCCGGCGCCCTGGCGGAACTCTCCGCCCTGCTGGCAGGTGCCGGGTCCGAGGAAGCACTGCTCTCGGCCCGGATGCTGGGCAATGCCACCTGCATCGCGGATATCGCCACCCGGGGCGTCGCCGATGCCTTGCAGGGCCGGCTCTTCTTCGCCGCAGAAGACCTGCGCCTGCACGGCGTGGACAAGCACATCCACAACGGCACCCAGGCGGACGACTCGGTGCAGGAGCTGGTGCGGGACTACGGTGACCGGGCCCAGGCCATGCGCGCCGCGGCCACGCAGTCCGCTCCCAAGGGCGAGCGCCGCGCTCTCACCGTCTGGCATGTGCGCAGCACGCTGGCCCTGAAGCGCGCTCACAAGCAGGAGCACTTGGGTTCCCGCCACGCCGCCGAGCCCGTAGAATTGCAGCCCCTGTCCGCGCTGTTCACCGCCTGGAACGCCGCGCGCAAAGCGAAATAGGTTGGGTCCATGGCTGAATCGAAGCGCGATTACTCCCCGGCAAAAGACCTGCTCAAGGACCGGGTGATCCTGGTCACCGGCGCCGGCGATGGCATCGGCCGCGCCGTGTCCGTCGCCTTGGGCGCCCACGGGGCCACCGTAGTGCTCCTGGGCAAGACCGTGAAGAAGCTGGAAGCGACCTACGACCTGCTCGTGGCGGCGGGCGCGCCCAAACCCGGCATCTATCCCATGGATCTCATGGGAGCCCGCTTCAAGGATCACGAGGACATGGTGGGCGTGCTGGACAAGGAATACGGCAAGCTCGACGGACTGCTGCACAACGCCGGCATCCTGGGCGAGCGCTCGCCCATCGAGCACCACGAGGTGCACATCTGGCAGCAGGTGCTGCAGGTGAACCTCACCGCGCCGTTCATGATGAGTCGCGCCTGCCTGGAACTCCTCTACAAGTCGCCGGACGCCTCGGTGGTGTTCACCTCATCCGGTGTCGGCCGCAAGCCGCGCGCTTACTGGGGCGCCTACTCCGTGTCCAAGGCCGGCATCGAGGCCCTGTCCACGACCCTCGCGGACGAGACGGAGTTCCGTAAGACCCTGAGGGTGAACAGCATAAACCCGGGCCCGGTGAAGACCGAGATGCGCCGCCTCGCCTTCCCGGCGGAAGACCGGGACAAGCTCGCGACGCCGGAGCAGATCGTGGGGACTTATCTTTATCTCTTAGGCCCGGACAGCAAGGGCGTGACCGGAGAGCAGTTCGACGCGTAGTCGACTACTGGCGCGGAGTCCGTCTCGGTTTGGAGAGCGTTAGCTTCTTCCGTGGCCCCGAGGAGCGGGTCGGCTTCTTCGCCGCCACGGGCATCCCGGCGGCACCCGCAAGGGTACCCATCTCCTCCTCGGTGGCATCGCGCCAGGCGCCCCGCGGCAGGTTCCGCGGCAGGCTGAGGGTGCCGTAGCGGATGCGGATCAGGCGGCTCACGGTCACCCCCACAGCGTCCCACAGGCGACGCACCTCGCGGTTGCGGCCTTCCCTCAGGATCACGTGGTACCAGTGGTTGGCGCCCTCGCCGCCCGCCTCGCGGATGTCGTCGAACTTGCCCATGCCGTCTTCGAGGCGCACGCCCTTCTTGAGAGCCGCCAGTTGCTCGTCCGTGACCTTGCCCAGCACTCGCACCGCGTACTCACGCTCCATCTCGGTGGAGGGATGCATGAGTTTGTTGGCGAGCGCGCCGTCGTTGGTGAAGATCAGCAGTCCAGAGGTGTTGGTGTCCAGGCGCCCCACCGACACCCAGCGGCTGCCGCGCAGGCGCGGCAGGGATTCGAACACCGTCGGGCGTCCTTCCGGGTCCTTGCGCGTGGTGAGTTCGCCTTCCGGCTTGTGGTAGAGGATCACGCGGCGGCGCACGTCGCTGCCGTGCTCCAGGCCCCGCACCGGCTTGCCGTCCACCCCCACGCGGTCCGAAGGCTGCACCCGGTCACCGAGCTTCGCGGTCTTGCCGTTGACGGTCACGCGGCCTTCCGCGATCCAGCCTTCGATCTCACGCCGGGAACCGAGCCCTGCGGCCGCCAGGACTTTCTGCAGCCTCTCGCCCGCGGAGTCGTCCTGCTTCATCAGTGCGTGGTCACGCCGGCTTCGCCGGCATCGTCATCCATGGCCGAGGACTCGTCCTCGGCTAGGCGCGGCGCGGGCGCCGGCGGGGCGGCCTGGGCCTGCATGTTCGGGTCCATGCCGAAGTCCAGTTCCGCGTTGATGCTCTCGATGTCCCTCAGCTGCGCCAGCGTCGGCAGTTCGTCCAGGCTCTTCAGGCTGAAGTAGTCCAGGAACTCCTTGGTGGTGCCGAACATCTCCGGGTGGCCGGGCACGTCCCGGTGGCCGACGATGCGGATCCAGTTGCGGTCCTGCAGGGTACGGATGATGTGGGTGCTGACGGTGACGCCGCGCACTTCCTCGATCTCGCCGCGGGTGATGGGCTGGCGGTAGGCGACCAGCGCCAGGGTCTCCAGCAGCGCGCGCGAGTAGCGCGTCGGGCGCTCTTCCCAGAGGCGGCCCATGTAGGGCGCCAGTTCCTTGCGCACCTGGATGCGGAAACCGCTCGCCACTTCCTTCATCTCGATGCCGCGGCCCTCGAAGTCCTGCTTCAGGCCGTCCAGCGCCTTGCGCATGTCGTCGCGGCCCGGGCGGTCGTCATCCGGGAACAGCGCCATCAGCTCTTCCAGGTTCAGGGGGCGGCCGGCGGCCAGCAAGGCTCCCTCGACGATGTTGCGCAGTTCGATCTTCTTCTCAGGCTTCATGGGCGCTCTCCTCCCCGTCCACGTCCAGTTCGATCTTCCCCAGGTCCACGTCGTGCACGCCCGCCGCCGCCTTCACGTGTATCTGCGCGAAGGATTCGGCCTGCACCAGTTCGATGAGATGCTGCTTGATGAGTTCCAGCAGCGCCAGGAACGTCACCACCACACCCAACCGGCCTTCCTCCGCCGTGAACAGCGTGGTGAACTCCTTGAAATCCTCGCCCTGCAGGCTCGCCAGCACGTCGGACATGCGCTGTCGCACCGAGAGTTGCTCGCGGCCCACCTGGTGATGGGTGAACATGTCGGCGCGGTGCAACACTTCCTTGAAGGCGATCAGCAGTTCCTTCATGGTCAGGTCGGGCAGGATCTGCACGGCGCGCTGTTCCTCGACCTCCGCCTGGGCCGGGTACACGTCGCGGTTGACCCGCGGCATGGCGTCGATGTCCTCGCCCGCCTGCTTGTAGCGCTCGTACTCCTGCAGGCGGCGTACCAGCTCGGCGCGCGGATCCACTTCCTCGCCTTCCTCGATGGGCGGGCGCGGCAGCAGCATGCGCGACTTGATCTCGGCCAGCATCGCAGCCATCACCAGGTATTCGCCGGCGAGTTCGAGCTGCATGTCCTTCATCAGGTCGATGTATTCCATGTACTGGCGCGTGATCTCGGCGATGGGGATGTCGAGGATGTCTAGGTTCTGGCGGCGGATGAGGTACAGCAGCAGGTCCAGCGGCCCCTCGAAGGCCTCCAGGAACACCTCCAGCGCCTGCGGCGGGATGTAGAGGTCACGCGGCAGCGTCATGTAGGGCGCGCCCTGCACGATGGCGAACGGCATCTCCGCCTGCTCGGGGGCCGGCTCCGTCACCGGTTTGATCTCGTCCTGCTGCATCACGCTCACCGTTGGCCCAGGCCCACAGCCTGGCGTACTTCATCCATCGTGTCCCGCGCCACGGCACGGGCCGCCTCGCAGCCCTGCGCCACCGCGGCGCGCACCGCCTCGGGATTGGCCTCGATCTCCAGCGCGCGCTCGCGTATGGGCGCGAGTTCCTTCAGCACGGAGTCGATGACCGGTTTCTTGCAGTCCAGACATCCGATGCCGGCGGTGGTGCAGCCCTTCCAGGCCCAGTCGCGGGTCGCCTGGTCGGAGTAGACCTTGTGGAACTCCCACACCGGGCACTTCTCGGGATTGCCCGGATCATTCCGGCGCACGCGCGCGGGATCCGTGGGCATGGTCTTGAGCTTCTGCTCCACTTCCTTCGGGTCCTCGCGCAGGCCGATGGTGTTGCCGTAGGACTTGGACATCTTCTGCCCGTCCAGACCCGGCATGCGCGCCGATTCCGTGAGCAGGGGGTGCGGCTCGATGAGGATGGGCCGTCCGCCGCCCTCGAGGTGGCCCAGCAGGCGGTCGCGGTCGCCCAGCGTCAGGTTCTGGTTGCCGGTCACCAGCGCGGCGGCGGTCTTCAGCGCCTCCGCGTCGCCCTGCTCCTGATACTGCTTGCGCAGCTCGGAATAGAGCTTTCCGTTCTTCTTGCCGAGCTTCTTCACCGCGGCCTCGGCCTTGGCCTCGAAGTCGTGCTCGCGGCCGAAGATGTGGTTGAAACGGCGCGCGATCTCGCGCGTCAGCTCCACGTGCGGCACCTGGTCCTCGCCCACCGGCACGTGGCCGGCCTTGTACATGAGGATGTCGGCGCTCTGCAGCACCGGGTAGCCGAGGAAGCCGTAGGTGGAGAGGTCCTTGTCGGAGAGCTTCTCCTGCTGATCCTTATAAGTGGGCACCCGCTCCAGCCAGCCGAGGGGCGTGATCATGGAGAGCAGGAGGTGCAGCTCCGCGTGCTCCGGGATGCGCGACTGGATGAAGAGGTTGGACTTGCCCGGATCCACACCCACGGCGAACCAGTCCACCAGCATGTCCCAGACGGAATCCTCGATGCCGCTCACGTCGTCGTAGCCGGTGGTGAGCGCGTGCCAGTCCGCCACGAAGAAGTAGCACTCGTACTCGTGCTGCAGCTTGAGCCAGTTCTTGAGCACGCCGTGGTAGTGGCCGAGGTGCATGCGTCCCGTGGGGCGCATACCGGAGACGACGCGGTGGTTGCCGGGCATGACTGCGTTCAATGTAGCTCCGGCACGGGGGCCAGCAACACGTTGGTGATACCGAAGATGATGGGACTGAGCAGGCGCCCGAGGATGCCGGTCCAGAGCAGCACAGCCACCAGCAGGAGGCCGAGATACTCGACGCGGTACATGGCGCGCGCCGCGCGCGCCGGCAGGAAGCCCGCCAGCACCTTGCTACCGTCCAGGGGCGGCAGCGGGAAGAGGTTCAGCACGCCCAGGGCCACGTTGGCGAGCACGCCGAAGATGCCCATCCAATAGAGCGGCACGATGTAGGGCACTTCGGCGCCGAAGGTCGCCGCCATCCAGCACACCGCGACCCACATGATCGCCATCAGCAGGTTCGAGGCGGGGCCGGCCGCCGCCACCCAGGCCATGCCGATGCGGGGCTTGGCGAAGTTCTGCGGGGTGATGGGCACGGGCTTGGCCCAGCCGAACAGGAAGGGCGCGCCGAGCAGGAGCAAAGCCGCCGGTATGAGGAGCGTGCCCACCGGGTCGATGTGCTTGATGGGGTTCAGGGTCAGCCGGCCCAGCATACGGGCCGTGGGGTCCCCGAGCTTGTTGGCCACCCAGCCGTGGGCCACCTCGTGCACCGTGATGGCGAACAGGATGGGGATGCCCATGAGCAGGATCTTCTGGACCAGGTTGAATTCCGGCATGCGCGGCATTATACAGGCGCCGTCAGCCGCCGAAGGGCTTGGGGTCCCCTCTTCCGGCCCGCAGCAGCCGCGGCGATTCTCCGGTCAGGTCCACCACCGTGGTCGCCTCGAAGCCGCAGGGGCCGCCGTCCAGGATGAGTTCCACCTGGTGCTCCAGCCGCGCGCGCATCTCTTCCGGGTCCGTGAGCGGCGCGTCGTCGCCGGGCAGGATCAGCGTCGAACTCATGACCGGTTCCCCAAGTTCCGCGAGTAGGGCCTGCGGCACCGGATGGTCCGGCACGCGGATGCCGATGGTCTTGCGCTTGGGGTGCTGCAGCCGCCGCGGCACCTCGCGGGTCGCCTCCAGGATGAAGGTGTAGGGCCCCGGGGTGTAGGCCTTCAGCAGGCGGAAGGTCGGGTTGTCCACCTTGGCGTAGGTGGCGATCTCGGAAAGGTCGCGGCACACCAGGGTGAAGTTGTGGTCCTTGTCCGCCTGGCGGATGCGCCGGATGCGCTCCATGGCGTCCTTGTCCCCTAGGTGGCAGCCCAGGGCATAGCAGGAGTCCGTGGGGTAGACCACCAGGCCGCCGGCCCGGAGTATCTCCACCGCACGCCGGATGAGCCTGAGCTGCGGATTGACCGGGTGGACGACGAAATACTGGCTCATATCCCTGAGTGCCGGCTCGCCCCGCCAAGGGGGCATGCGCTATCATAGCCGCGCCCCGCCGCCCCGGCACGGAAACATGTCCTCGCTGCTCGAATTCCTCCTGCTCGCCGCATTCTTCCTGAGCTACCTCTGGAAAGGCATCTACACCGCCACCGGCGTGCTCATGGCCGGAAGCGTGGTCGTGGTGGCCATCTCCTGGGTGATGACGCGCAAGGTCAAGCCCATGCTGATCATCACCATGCTGCTCTCGCTGGCGTTCGGAGGACTTACGCTCGCGTTCCGCGACCCGGTGTTCCTCAAGTGGAAGTTCTCGGTGATCGAGTGGCTGACGGGCCTCACGTTCATCGGCAGCCAGTTCATCGGCGAGAAGCCCATCATCCGGCGCGCCATGGGTGAGCAGCTCAAGCT
Source organism: uncultured Gammaproteobacteria bacterium (assembly GCA_964584665.1). Taxonomy (GTDB): domain Bacteria; phylum Pseudomonadota; class Gammaproteobacteria; order Natronospirales; family REEB76; genus DASUBN01. The sequence continues at coordinate 18,159 of CAZPAO010000016.1, read as the reverse complement.
GCCTGACGCCGTGTGGACCCGCCTCAACCTCATGTGGGGCCTGTTCTTCCTGTCGCTGGGCACCCTCAACGTCTACGTGCTCTACAACTTCAGCACCGACGTGTGGGTGCGCTTCAAAGTCTGGGGCGCCATCGGTCTCGGCCTGGTGTTCGCCGTGATCCAGACCGTCTATCTCGCCCGGTACATGCCCAAAGAGGACAAGCCCTGATGTGGTACGCGATCATCTGCGAAGACGTGGCCGATTCCCTGGACAAGCGCCTCGGCGCGCGCCCCGCCCACGTGGCGCGCCTCGAGCAGCTGAAGCGTGAGGGCCGCTTGCTGCTGGCCGGTCCGCACCCGGCGCTGGACGCCGAGGATCCGGGCAATGCCGGCTTCACCGGCAGCCTGATCGTGGCCGAGTTCAAGTCGCTGGATGAGGCCAAGGTCTGGGCCGAGGCTGACCCCTACGTGGCTGCCGGCGTGTTCGCCCGCGTCACCGTCAAGCCCTTCCGCAGGACGCTGCCCTGAGATGGACCGCAGCGCCGAGATCCGCACCCGCCTGCAGCAGCGCTTCGCGCCGCTGGAGCTGGACGTGCGCGACGACAGCGCACAGCATGCCGGCCATGCCGGCGCCCGCGATGGCCGCGGCCACTTCGCGGTGCGCATCGTCTCCTCCGCTTTCGCTACCCACGGGCGCGTGGAGCGCCACCGCATGGTCTACGCCGCCCTCGGCGCGCTCATGCAGACCGACATCCATGCCCTCAGCATCTCCGCTTTGACCCCCGACGAGACCGATTAACCGACCCAAAGGAATCCGCATGCGCATCCTATCCAGACTGATCATCCTCGCCCTGCTGGGCCTCGGCCTCGCGGCCTGCAACAAGACGCCGGCCGGCGGCAAGGCCGACGATGCCCAGGTGCTGGCCACGGTGAACGGCACCGCCATCACCAACGGCGAACTGCGCGCCTTCGTGCGGGCCCAGACCGGCGGCCAGGAGCCGCCGCTGAACCCCGTGCAGAAAGCCAGCGTGGTGAAGACCCTGGTGAACATGGAACTGCTGGCCCAGGCCGCCCGTAAGGCCGGCGTGGACAAGCAGCCCGACACCCAGGCAGATCTCAAGACCAGCGACAACAGCATCCTGGCCCAGGTCTACATCCAGAACTATTTGAAGGACCATCAGCCTTCGGACGCCGACATCAAGGCCGCCTACGACGAACGCATCAAGGGCACCGACAGCCATGAGTACAAGGCGCGCCACATCCTGGTGAAGGACGAGGCCCAGGCCAAGGACATCATCGCGCAGCTCGACAAGCGCGCCGACTTCGGCAAGCTCGCCAAGAAGTACTCCCAGGACCCGGGCAGCGCCGCGAACGGCGGCGAGCTGGGCGGCGACTGGTTCTCCGGAAGCACCATGGTGCCGGAGTTCGCCGCGGCCCTCGCCAAGCTCAAGAAGGGCGAGATCACCCAGGAGCCGGTGCACACCCAGTACGGCTACCACGTGATCCAGCTGGAAGACGTGCGCGAACAGGCGCCGCCGAGCCTCGACCAGATGCGCGAGCAGATCATGAATGACATGCAGCGCAAGGCCGTGGAGAGCTACATCAAGCAGTTGACGGACGCTGCCAAGGTCACCTATCCCGCCCCGGCGGCGCCCAGCACTCCGGCTCCGGCGGCGGCGAGCGCTCCGGCCAAGTGATCTAGACGATCGAGTTCAGAAGACAGGGAGGCCGGTCGCGAGACCGGCCTTCTTTTTTTGCAGGTTCAGCTGCGGGGTTGTTGCTGCAGCTTGTCGAAGTAGGCCCGCACCTTCTCCAGGCGTTCGCGACTGTCGCCGCTCTCGAGGAGCCCGAGCTTGCCCACCGAGAACATCTCCACCGTGTAGTCCGTGGGCGAGAGGTAGAACTGCACCTCGTCCACCGCCTGCTCCGGCTGGTAGTAGTAGTCGGTCTTGCGCTGGTCGTGGGGCGCGACGGGATATTCGACGCGGATGTAGTTGCGGTGGTTGGAGACGATGCGGGCGGGACCGGCGGCGTTGATCGCGGCCACGAGGTCCGTGTGGGCCTTGTCGCGGTCCACCTGGGAACTGGTGTGGCTGGGGCGATAATGCAGAGGTGCGATGTAGAGCTTGGGATCCGTCTCCTGGCTGGAGACGCAGTCCTGGTTGGCGGGACAGGTCGGGAACTTACCTTCGCGCACGCCGTAGTCAGGCGAGAGCGGTCCGCCGCAGCCAGCCAGGGCCAGCGGCAATACCGCCAGCAGCCAGCGCCATCGCCTGTCCAGGTTCACCGTGTGTCGCATCGGCTTCATTCTAGCAACAGGCACTCAGGATTGCAGGAGCTTCAGGAGCCCCGCTTCGTCCAGGACGGCGACACCGAGCTTCTGCGCGTCCGTGAGCTTGGAACCGGCCTCGCTGCCGGCCACCACGTAGTCGGTCTTCTTGGAGACGCTGCCCGCCACCTTGCCGCCATGCGACAGGATCAGGTCCTTGGCCTCGTCGCGGGTCATGGAAGGCAGGGTGCCCGTGAGCACCAGGGTCTTGCCCGCCAGCGATTGGGCGCCGGGCGCTGGGCGCTTCGGTGCCGCGGGCCAGTGGATGCCGGCCTTATAGAGCTCCGCGATGACCTTGCGGTTGCCGGGCTGATTGAAAAATGCCCCTATTTGCTCGGCCACCACCGGGCCGATGCCCTCCACCTGGCGCAGTTCCAGCTCCTTCAGGAGCTTCTCGGCGTCCTTGGGTGGCAGTTCCGCATGCTTCAGTCTCTGCTTCTCATAGGAGATGGCCGCCTCCTCCAGCTTGTCCAGGCCGGCGAAATGCCGCGCGAGATCGGCGGCGGTGGTCTCGCCCACGTCCGGGATGCCGAGCGCGAACAGGAAGCGCGGGAGCGTGGTGGTCTTGCTCTTCTCGATGGCATCCATGAGGTTCTGGGCGGACTTCTCGCCCATGCGATCCAGTTCGGCGAAGGTCTTCAGGTCCAGCTTGTAGATGTCGGCCGGCGTGTGCACCAGGCCCTTCTCGATGAGCTGGTCGATGAGCTTCTCGCCGAAGCCCTCGATGTCCATGGCGCGGCGCGCGGCGAAGTGCCGGACCAGCTGGCCGCGCTGGGCGGCGCAGAACAGCCCTCCGCTGCAGCGGGCCACGGCTTCGCCTTCGGGTCGCATCACCTCGGAACCGCACACGGGGCACTTCTTCGGCAGCTTCACTCTCTTGGCGTCCTTCGGGCGCTTCGCCAGCACCACGCCCGCCACCTCGGGGATCACGTCGCCGGCGCGGCGCACGATCACCGTGTCGCCGATGCGGATGTCCTTTCGCTCCACCTCATCCATGTTGTGCAGCGTCGCGTTGCTCACATTGGCTCCGCCGACGAACACCGGTTCGAGTCGCGCCGTCGGCGTGAGCGCGCCGGTGCGCCCCACCTGGAAGTCCACGGACTTCAGCACCGTCATCATCTCTTCCGCCGGGAACTTGTGGGCCACGGCCCAGCGCGGCGCGCGCGCCACGAAACCGAGTTCCTGCTGCCAGTCGAGGCGGTCCACCTTGTAGACCACGCCGTCGATCTCATAGGGCAGCTTCGCGCGCTTCGCGCCGAGCTTCTGGTAGTAGGCGAAGCAGCCGGCGGCGCCCTTCACCTGGGCGATCTCCCGGTTGACCCGCAGGCCCCACTCCCTGAACTTCTCCAGGATGGCGCTCTGGCGCTTGGGCAGGCTATCGGGCCTCACTTCACCGAGGCCATAGGCGTAGAACTCCAACGGCCGTTCGGCGGTGATGCGCGGGTCCAGCTGGCGCAGGCTGCCGGCGGCGGTGTTGCGGGGGTTCACATAGGTCTTCTCGCCCTTCGCGGCGAGGCGCTTGTTCAGTTCCTCGAAACCCTTCTTCGGCATGTACACTTCGCCGCGCACTTCCAGCACTGCGGGCCAACCTTTTCCCAAGAGATGCAACGGGATGGACTTGATGGTGCGGATGTTCTGGGTCACGTCCTCGCCGGTCGAGCCGTCGCCGCGGGTGGCGCCCCGCACGAGCATGCCCTGCTCGTAGCGCAGGCTGATGGCGAGGCCGTCCAGCTTCGGCTCGGCGGTGTACTCCACCTCCTCCGCTTCCAGCCGCTCGCGGATGCGCCGGTCGAAACCCTGCAGGTCATCCTCGCTGAAGGCATTCTCCAGGGACAGCATCGGAACCGCGTGGCGCACCTCGCCGAACTCGGCGAGCGGCGCCGCGCCCACCCGTTGCGAGGGTGAGTCCGGCGTGACGAATTCGGGATGTTCCGTTTCGAGAGATTGGAGTTCCCGCATCAGGCGGTCGTACTCGGCATCCGGGACTTCCGGGTCGTCGAGCACGTAGTAGCGGTGGTTATGGTGCCGGAGCTGCTCGCGCAGCGTGTGCAGGCGCTTCTCGGCGTCGCGTCGGCTGGTCATGCCTGGGAGGGGCGCCTTAAGCGCAGCTGCGTCTCGAAGGTGATGATGCGCTCGCGGATGTGGCGGGCGGTCTGGCGCGTGAGGGTGCTGCGCTCCTGGTCCAGCACCTCCCCGTCCAGGGCCTGGGCCAGCTGGCGCGCGGTCGCGAGCATGTCGGCATAGGACGCCACGCCGCCACGGGGGCCCGGCAGCAGCATGAACAGGGTCAAGCCGGGGTATTCGGAGGAATCCATCTCATCGAGTATGAAGGAGCCGGGTTCCACCACGTTGGCGACGCTGAACACGGAGGCTTCGCCCTCCAGGCGGTGGAACACCTGGTAGCGGCCGTACTTGAGGTTGCAGGCCTCGAAGGCCTGGCGCAACGCGGCGCCGGGGAACTGCACCACGGTGCGGGGCATGACGTGCAGGGCCAGGATCAGCTGCTCGCCCTGCTCCCGCACCGGCGCGCTCCTGGCGGAACTGCCGGGGATGGTCTCGGAGGGGAAGTCGTCCTCGGGGAAACTCTCGTCACCGAGAGTGGGTGCCTCGCGCGGCCCGGACCTGCCGGCGCCGGTGCGCTGCCGCGAGAACAGCCAGATGGCCGCGATGATGGCCGCACCGATGAGGATCAGGATGAGGCGCAGCTCCATCGCGTCCTCACATGGCGGCGATGCGCACGGCTTCTTCCACGTCCACCGCCACCAGCCGCGACACACCCGGCTCGTTCATGGTGACGCCCATGAGCTGCTTGGACATCTCCATGGTGCTCTTGTTGTGGCTGATGAAGATGAACTGCACCCGGTCCGACATGCTGCGGACCATGTCGCAGAAGCGGCCGATGTTGGCCTCGTCCAATGGCGCGTCCACCTCGTCCAGCATGCAGAACGGCGCCGGATTGAGCTCGAAGATGGAGAACACCAGCGCCACCGCGGTGAGCGCCTTCTCGCCGCCCGAGAGCAGGTGGATGCTGGTGTTCCGCTTGCCGGGCGGGCGCGCCATGATGGCGACGCCAGCATCCAGCAGTTCCTCCCCGGTCAGCTCCAGGTAGGCGTGTCCACCGCCGAAGAGCTTGGGGAAGTTGGCCGAGAGGCCGGAGTTCACCTTGTCGAAGGTCTCCTTGAAGCGCGTGCGCGTCTCACGGTCGATCTTCTTGATGGCGTTCTCGAGGATGCTGAGCGCCTCGGTGAGGTCCGCCAGCTGCGCGTCCAGGTACTTCTTGCGCTCGGATTGTTCCGTGTACTCGCTGATCGCGGCCATGTTGATCTCGCCCAGGCGCCCGATGCGCTGCTCGGTCTCCGCGAGCTTCTCGGCCCAGGCGCCGACCTCGGCGCCTTCCGGCATGCCGTCCAGCACCTGCTGCAGCTCGAGGCTCTCTTCCTTCAGCTGCGCGACGATGGTCTCGCGCTTGATGCGTACGTCCTGGCTGTCCATGCGCAGGCGCTGCACTTCCTCGCGCAGGGCTTCAGCCTTGCGCTCGCGCACCATGCGCGCCTGGTCCAGCTGGCGCATCTGCTCGGCCACCGCCTCGACGGCGCGGCGCGCCTCGGTCAGCTCCGCGTCCACGCGGGTGCGCTTGTCCAGTAAGGACTTCAGTTCCTGTTCCTGCACGTGCATGGGCTCGAGCGCCTGCTCGGTGGAGCGCTTCAGTTCGGTGCGGCGCTGCTCGAGCTGCGTTACCTGCGACTGCATGCGGCCCATGCCCTGCTCGGTGGATGTCTTCTGCGAGCGGCGCGATTCCAGCTTCAGCGCCAGTTCGTGGGCTGCGTCCCTGTCGCGGGCCGCAGCTTGGCGTTCGCCGTCGAGCTTCGCGCGCAGGCCGTCGCGCTGCGACTGCAGGCCGGTGCGTTTGCCTTCCAGTTCCTGCAAGGCCTTCAGCGCGCTCTCCACGCGCCCGCGCGCTCCCTTGATCTCCTGCTCGGCCTGGGCCACCAGCGCGGCGATCTCGCCCGCCTCGGTCTCCAGCGCCTTGATGCGCGCCGCCACCTGCTCCTGGGTGGAACGGGCGGCCTTGAACTTGGCCTGGGCGTCCGCCGCCTCGCGGTTGGCGCGGTTCACGTCCATCTGGAGCAGCTCGCGGCGCGTCTCCAGCTCCTTCACGGCGGACTTCTGCCCGTCCAGCTTCGCCGCCTGCTCGGCCGCGGCCTTCTCGTTGTCGGCGAGCTGCTGCTTGAGGTCGCGCAGCTGCTGCTCACGCGCCAGCACGCCGGCACGCTCGTCGTTGTCGCGGATCACCCGCAGCCAGTGCTTGCCCAGCCACATCCCATCGCGGGTGATGATGGATTCGCCGTCACCCAGGGAGCTGCGCTGCTGCAGTGCTTCCGCCAGGGAATCAGCGGTACGCACACCCTTGAGGAAGTCCGACAGGGCCGCGGGGCCCTTCACCTTCTGCAACAGGCCGGGACCTTGAGCCGCCTGGCCCGAGGTCTCGATGAAAGTCATGGAGCCGCCGGTGAGGCCGGCGAGGTCTTCCGGCTTCGGTGCCGACTCGCTCACCACCAGCGCTTCGAGGTGCCAGCCCAGCACCGTCTCCACGGCGCGTTCCCAGCCCGCATCCACGTGCAGCTGCTCGGCGAGGCGCGGCGATGAATCCAGGCGCTTCTGCTTGAGCCAGGCGTTCACCTGCTCGCGGCTCTTGCCCAACGCCGCCTGCTGCAGCGCTTCGAGGGATGCCACGCGGCCGCGACTGTCCTCCAGCTTGCTGCGCAGCTCGTGCAGCGCACGCGACGACTGCTGTTCCTCGGCGCGTCGCGTCTCCAGTTCCTTCAATACTTCGGCGAGCTCGCCCTGCAGGCGTTGCAGCTTGGCCTCGGCGGCCTGGGCTTCGCCCTCGAGGTTGGTCAATGCCTGCTGCTGGCTGTCGGCGGCGTACTGCTTGCGCTCCGCCTCGACGCGCTCGCGGCGCTGCAGCGTCTGCATGAGCTGGCGTTCCAGCTGTTCCACCTGGGCGCGGCCCACCTCGGCGGTCTGGGTGTGCTCGCTGACACCCTTGTTGAACCCTTCCCAGCCCGCCTGCCAATCCTGCATGGCCTGCTCGGCCTGCGCCAGGTTGGCGACAGCTTTGGCTTCAGCCTGCTTGGCGGCATTGAACGCGGGTTCGAGCCCGGTGATCTCGGCGCCGAGGGTCTCGATCTGTTTCTTGTCGCGGCTGATGTGCCCATCCAACTCGCGCCACTGGGCCTCGGCCTGTTCCAGTTCGGACTGCTGGCGCTTGCGCAGCTCGCGCGCGTGCTGCAAGCCCTGCTCGGCGCGCGCGATGGTTGCGCCCACCTCGTAGAAGCGGCCCTGCACGGTATTGAATGAGTCCGTGGCCTCGTCGTGGCGGACGCGGGCCTTCTCCATGTCGCTCTCGATGGAGCGCTGCTCGGCGACGGCGGCCTCGAGCGAAGTCTCGCGCTCGCGGATGATGCCGTCCTTCTCGCTCACGTCGGCATCGAGGGTGCGCCAGTTCAGCGCCTGCAGCTCGGCCTTGGTCTTGCGTTTCTCGTCGTTCAGTTCCTTGTAGCGCTCCGCGGCGCGCGCCTGGCGTTGCAGGCGCTCGAGCTGCTTCTCGACCTCATCGCGCAGGTCGTTCAGGCGCTCGACGTTCTCCTTGGTGTGCTGGATGCGGTTCTCGGTCTCGCGTCGACGCTCCTTGTACTTGGAGATGCCGGCGGCCTCCTCCAGGAACACGCGCAGCTCGTCGGGCTTGGACTCGACCAGGCGCGAGATGGTGCCCTGCTCGATGATGGCGTAGCTGCGCGGACCGAGGCCGGTGCCGAGGAACATGTCGGTGATGTCGCGGCGACGGCAGCGCACGCCGTTCAAGTAATAGTTGGAGGTGCCGTCGCGCACCACTTCGCGGCGCACCGAGACTTCCGCGTAGCTCGCGTACTGGCCGCCGATGGCGCCATCGGAGTTGTCGAAGACCAGCTCGACCGAAGCGGTGCCGACCGGCTTCCTGGCCGAAGAGCCGTTGAAGATCACGTCCGCCATGGAATCGCCGCGCAGGTTCTTGGCGGAAGTCTCGCCCAGCACCCAGCGCACGGCGTCGATGGTGTTGGACTTGCCGCAGCCGTTGGGGCCGACGATGCCCACGAGGTTGCTCGGGAATTCGATCGAGGTGGGGTCCACGAAGGACTTGAATCCCACGAGCTTTATCTTGGAGAGCCGCATGTGCCTCGCCGGTGCTGTAGAAATGGCCAGTGATGGCCCGGTAGTGTAAAGTATCGGCGCCTGGAATCGCAGAGCCGAATGGCCCCCATGACCACCCGACCCAGCAAAGAACTGGAGACTTTCCCCAACCCGCGCGAAGGGAGGGATTATACCATCCGCATCCGGATGCCCGAGTTCACCTGCCTGTGTCCTAAGACCGGTCAGCCGGACTTCGCCGAGATGCTGCTGGAGTACGTCCCCGACAAGCTGTGCGTGGAACTGAAGGCGCTCAAGCTCTACATGTGGAGCTTCCGCGACGAGGGGCATTTCCACGAGGACGTGACCAATCGCATCCTCGACGACATCGCCCGGACCCTGTCGCCCAAGTTCATGCGGCTCACCGCCGAGTTCAACGTGCGCGGCGGGATCTTCACCACCGTGGTGGCCGAGCACCGTGCCCCCGGCTGGCAGGGCCCCAGCCCCGTGACGCTGCCCTGAATAGGCCGTTTGCCGGCCAAACTTGCGCCAACCCGCCCAAATCCGGTATAACACCGCCCGCTTTTTAATCCAGGTCCAGGAGCCCCCCATGCCGGCTAAGAAGAAAGCCGCTCCCGCCAAACCCGCCAAGAAGGCGGCGCCCAAGGCTGCCCCCAAGGTGGCCGCGAAGAAGGCTCCGGCCAAACCCGCCCCCAAGAAGAGCGCCTCACGCGGCGCCGGCGACATGTTCCGCGGCTTCACGCCCTACCCGGTCAAGAAGGGCGAGCCCTACATGAACGACCCCCAGCGGGCGCATTTCCGCGAGATCCTGCGGGGCTGGAAGCGCGAGCTGATGGAGGAAGTGGACCGTACCGTGCACCACATGCAGGACGAGGCCGCCAACTTCCCGGACCCGAACGACCGGGCCACCCAGGAATCCGAGTTCAGCCTCGAGCTGCGCACCCGCGACCGGGAACGCAAGCTCATCAAGAAGATCGACGAGGCCCTGGCCAACCTGGACGCCAACGAATACGGCTACTGCGAGACCTGTGGCGTCGAGATCGGTATCCGCCGCCTGGAAGCCCGCCCTACCGCCACCCAGTGCATCGACTGCAAGCAGTTGGATGAGATCAGAGAGAAGCAGATGGGTGGTTAAAAACGAAGCACAGCTTCGTTTTAACCACGCGCGTACAGGATGTACGCCCTCGACTGGAGCAAGGAACAGGGATGCGGACGGCCGATCAGGTCGATTCCCTTAATAGAAAGAAGCCCTTAATGGGCTTTTTTCATTTCTGTAGTATCTAGGTCATGACTTACGTCGGCCGTTTCGCCCCTTCCCCCACCGGCCCGCTCCATACCGGCTCCCTACTGGCCGCCTTCGGTAGCTGTCTGGAGGCGCGGGTCCAGGGCGGTCGCTGGCTGCTGCGTATAGAGGACCTGGATCCACCCCGGGAAGTGCCCGGCGCCGCCGACGACATCCTTCGCAGCCTCGATGCCCTCGGTTTCGAATGGGATGGGGCGGTGCTCTACCAGAGCAGCCGGGTGGAAGCCTACGAGGAAGCCCTCACCCGCCTCCAGCAGGAAGGCGCCGTGTTCCCCTGCGCCTGCTCCCGCAGCGAGATCGCCGACAGTGCCCTGACCGGCATCGAAGGGCCCGTCTACCCCGGTACCTGCCGTGCCGGTCTGCCGGAGGGCAAGGCCGCCCGGGCCCTGCGCCTGAAGGTGGCCTCGCGGGAGCTCTGTTTCCAGGACCCGCTCCAGGGCACCGTCTGCCAGGATCTCGCTCGGGACATCGGCGACTTCATCGTGCGCCGGGCGGATGGCTGCCATGCCTACCAGCTGGCGGTGGTCCTGGACGATGCCTGGGCAGGCATCACCCATGTGGTGCGGGGCGCGGACCTGCTCCTCTCTACCCCGCGGCAGCTCCATCTCCAGACCCTCTTGGGCCTGCCGCACCCTATCTATATGCATCTGCCGGTGGCGGTGAATGCGGCCGGGGAGAAGCTCAGCAAACAGACCCAGGCAGCGCCCCTGGACCTCTCCCGGCCGGCTTCGACCCTCTGGCGAGCCCTGGTATCTCTGCGCCAGCTGCCGCCCCAGTCGCTTGAGCGCGCATCTATAGATGAGGTGTGGGCTTGGGCACGGGCGAACTGGCAGGCGGGGGCTCTGAAGGGCATCCGGCAGCTCCGTCTGGACTGAGATTTGAAATAATGATTCTTTACTATCTCTTTGTTATCTAAAGGTTTAAATACGACATTTTGGGGTGAAGCCCTGATTTACGGCACGGCTCTTAATACACAGGATGGCGTGTATTAAGGTAGCCGCCCAGGAATCTCCTTAAGGATCCGAAGCTCTCATGTCCGACGACAAGGTCTATCCAGTCCCTGCCCGACCCGTCCGCAAGCCGCTGCTGGATAAGGCCGGCTATGAGGCTCTGTACCGGTGGTCCGTGGAAGACCCGGAAGGATTCTGGGCTGAACAGGCCAAGGCCTTCCTGGACTGGGAGCATCCCTGGAAACGGGTCCTGGACTGGGATTACCACAAGGCCCACATCCGCTGGTTCGAGGGCGGCCGGCTCAACGTCAGCGCCAACTGCCTTGACCGGCACCTCGAGAAGCGCGGCGATCAGACCGCCATCCTCTGGGAGGGCGACGACCCCAAGGACCAGCGCAAGCTGAGTTACCGGGAGCTGCACGCGGAAGTCTGCCGGCTCGGTAACCTGCTCAAGAGACGCGGGATCAAGAAAGGCGACCGGGTCTGCATCTATATGCCCATGGTGCCGGAGGTGGCGGTGGCCATGCTCGCCTGCGCCAGGATCGGCGCCGTGCACTCGGTCGTGTTCGGCGGCTTCTCGCCCGAGTCCCTCAAGGACCGCATCCTGGATTCCGACTGCCGGGTGCTCATCACCGCAGACGAGGGTCTCAGGGGCGGCAAGAAGGTGCCCCTCAAGGCCAACTGCGACGAAGCGCTGAAATCCTGCCCCGACGTCAGCACGGTGCTGGTGCTGAAGCGCACCGGCGGAAACATCCAATGGGATGCGAAGCGGGACATCTGGTACCACGAGACGGTGCCGAAGGAGTCCGCCGACTGCAGGCCGGAGTCCATGGACGCGGAGGATCCGCTGTTCATCCTCTATACGTCCGGTTCCACCGGCAAGCCCAAGGGCGTGCTGCACAGCTCCGGCGGATACCTCCTATATGCCGCCATCACCCATAAGTACGTGTTCGACTATCAGGACGGCGACGTCTACTGGTGCACCGCGGACGTGGGTTGGGTCACCGGCCACAGCTACATCGTGTATGGGCCGTTGGCCAACGGCGCCACCACCCTCATGTTCGAGGGTGTGCCCAACCACCCCGATGCCTCGCGCTTCTGGGAAGTGATCGACCGGCACGAAGTGAACATCTTCTATACCGCGCCGACAGCGCTGCGGGCGCTCATGGCCCAGGGCGATGCTCCGGTGAAGAAGACCTCGCGCAAGTCCCTGCGCATACTCGGCAGCGTGGGCGAACCCATCAACCCGGAAGCCTGGGAGTGGTATTACCACGTGGTGGGCGAGGAACGCTGTCCCATCGTGGACACCTGGTGGCAGACCGAGACCGGCGGCATCCTCATCACGCCCCTCCCGGGCGCGGTGGCCCTGAAGCCGGGCTCCGCCACGTTGCCCTTCTTCGGCATACGCCCTGCCCTCGTGGACGGCACCGGCAAGGTGCTGGAAGGCGCCACCTCCGGCAACCTGGTGATCACCTTCCCCTGGCCCGGCCAGATGCGCACCGTCTACGGCGACCATCAGCGCTTCTTCGACACCTACTTCAAGCAATACCCAGGTAACTACTTCACCGGTGATGGCGCGCGCCGCGACAAGGATGGCTACTGGTGGATAACCGGCCGGGTGGACGACGTCATCAATGTCTCGGGCCACCGCATCGGCACCGCCGAGGTCGAGAGCGCGCTCGTCCTGCACGACAAGGTGGCGGAAGCTGCCGTGGTGGGCTACCCCCATCCCATCAAGGGCCAGGGCATCTATGCCTTCGTCACCACCATGAGCGGCGTGCAGCCGGACGAGAAGCTGCGTCAGGAACTCATCGCGCTGGTGCGCAAGGAGATCGGGTCCTTCGCCGCGCCGGACGCGATCCAGTGGACCGCTTACCTGCCCAAGACCCGTTCCGGCAAGATCATGCGCCGCATCCTGCGCAAGATCGCCGCCAACGACCTCGAGAGCCTCGGCGACACCAGCACCCTCGCCGACCCCTCGGTGGTGGAGAGACTGGTGGCCGGACGGGCCGAGATCGAAGCTGCATCCGCGAAATGACCTACAACGTACCAACCCGCATGAGCCTTAAGGACGAGCCAAGATGATCGTGAGAAGCGAGTTCAAGCCCAAGGGACTGTGGCGCAACCGGCACATCCAGACCGTCATCCCCAACACCCTGTTCCCCCGGCCCAAGCTGGAACTCCGGCGCGAGCGCCTGGAGCTGCCGGACGGGGACTTCATCGACGTGGACTGGACCACCGGCAAGTCCGGGCCGATCGTCATAGTCCTCCATGGATTAGAGGGATCCATCCGTTCCCGCTACGCCTGCAACATCATGCGCAAGATCCACGAGATGGGCTTCCGCGCCGCGCTGCCCTACTTCCGCGGCTGCAGCGGCGAGCCCAACCGCCTGCCCATCGGCTACCACTCGGGCTTCACCCAGGACATCGAATATTTCAGCGGCGTCCTGAAGCAGCGCGAGCCGGAGACGCCGCTGGCCGCCGTGGGCTATTCACTTGGCGGCAACGTGCTGCTGAAGTGGCTGGGCGAGAGCCCCAACGCCTCGCGCATCGTCACCGGCGTGGCCGTGTCGGTGCCCTTCGACCTCGCAGTCTGCTCCGAGGCCATCGGCAAGGGCCTCTCCAAGTTCTACATGTGGGAACTCATGAGCCGCATGAAGCGCTCGGCCCAGCGCAAGTTCGACCGCATCCACTCGCCCATCAAGCTGCCGGACATCGGCGCGCTCAAGACCTTCCGCCAGTTCGACGACGCCATGACCGCGCCGTTGCACGGCTACAAGGACGCGGACGACTACTACAAGCGCGCGAGCAGCAAGCCATTCCTGAAGCACATCACGGTGCCTACCCTGGTGGTGCACTCGGTAGACGACCCCTTCATGACCCCGGCGGTGGTGCCGAAGGACGATGAGCTGTCGCCGAACGTGACCTTCGAGTTGACGGAGCGCGGCGGCCACGTGGGCTTCATCGATGGCAGCCTGCTGAAGCCGCGCCGCTGGGTGGACCAGCGCATCACCAGCCACCTGCAGGCGCATCTGCCTGCGTAAACGCAGAAGAAGCCGAACGGGCGAACCCAGGGATTTAGCGCGAGCAGTTTTACAGGGATGGCTCTCATCGCACAAATAAAAAGGGGACCTCGCGGTCCCCTTCTTGTTTTCAACTTCGTACCGTTTACGCCGGAGCGTTCACAGCCTTCATGCTGAGGCGGATGCGCCCCTGCTTGTCCACTTCCAGCACCTTGACCTTGATCACATCGCCTTCCTTGAGCTTGTCGCTGACGCGCTCGACACGCTCTTCGGAGATCTGGGAGATGTGCACCAGGCCGTCGCGGCCCGGCAGGATGGCGACGAAGGCGCCGAAGTCCATGAGCTTGACCACCTTACCCTCGTAGATGCGGCCCACTTCCACGTCGGCGGTGATGTCCTCGATGCGCTTGCGGGCGGCTTCGCCCTGGGCCTTGTCCACCGAGGCGATCTTGATGGTGCCGTCGTCCTCGATCTCGATGGTGGTGCCGGTCTCCTCCTGGATGCCGCGCACGACCACGCCGCCCTTGCCGATGACGTCGCGGATCTTCTCGGGGTCGATCTTGATGACCACGATGCGCGGCGCCCACTCGGACATGTCGGAACGGGGCTTGGAGATGATCTCGTTCATCTTGCCGAGGATGTGCAGACGGCCGTCCTTCGCCTGGGCGAGGGCCTGCTGCATGATCTCCTTGGTGATGCCCTGGATCTTGATGTCCATCTGGAGGGCGGTGACGCCGGTGGCGGTGCCCGCCACCTTGAAGTCCATGTCACCCAGGTGATCCTCATCGCCGAGGATGTCGGTGAGCACGGCGAAACCCTTCTCTTCCTTGATGAGGCCCATGGCCACACCGGCCACGGGGGCCTTCAGCGGCACGCCCGCATCCATCAGCGCGAGGCTGGTGCCGCAGACGGAAGCCATGGAGCTGGAGCCGTTGGACTCGGTGATCTCCGAGACCACGCGAACCACGTAGGGATAGGTCGTCATGTCGGGCATCACGGCCTGGATGCCCCGCTTGGCGAGGCGTCCATGGCCGATCTCGCGGCGCTTGGGGGAACCCATCATGCCGGTCTCGCCCACCGAGTACGGCGGGAAGTTGTAGTGCAGCATGAAGGGCTCTTTGCGCTCGCCTTCGATGGCGTCGATGATCTGCGCGTCGCGGCCGGTGCCGAGCGTGGTGACCACGATCGCCTGGGTCTCGCCGCGGGTGAACAGCGCCGAGCCGTGGGCGCGGGGCAGCACGCCGACCTTGATGGTGATGGGACGCACGGTCTTGGTATCGCGCCCGTCGATGCGGGGCTTGCCCTCGATGATGCGGCCGCGGACGATCTTCTTCTCGAGATCGGCGAACGCGCCCTTCACCAGCGCTTCTGCGTACTTGCCCTCGCCTTCACCGGCGAACTGGGTGACGGTAGCGGCACGAATCTCGTCGATCTTGGTGTAGCGATCCTGCTTGTCTGAGATCTGATAAGCCTCGACCAGGGGCTTCTCGAAGTGGCCGGCCACGACCTGGGCCAGGCCCTTATCCTTCTCTTCCGGCTTCCAGTCCCAGGCGGGCTTGCCGGCTTCCTTGGCGAGTTCCTTGATGACCGTGATGGCGGCCTGCATCTGCTCATGGCCGAACACCACGGCGCCGAGCATGACCTCTTCGGAGAGGCAGTCGGCCTCGGACTCCACCATCAGCACGGCGCTCTCGGTACCGGCGACCACGAGGTCGAGATCCGATTCCAGCAGCTGGGTGCGGGTGGGGTTGAGCACGTACTTGCCGTTGATGTAACCGACCCGGGCAGCGCCGATGGGGCCGGCGAACGGCAGGCCGGAGATGGCGAGCGCGGCGGAGGCGCCGATGAGCGAGGGAATGTCCGCATTCACGTCCGGATTGTTGGACATGACGGTGGAGACCACCTGCACTTCGTTGACGAAGCCCTTGGGGAACAGCGGGCGCAGCGGGCGGTCGATGAGGCGCGAGACCAGCGTCTCGTTCTCGTTCGGCCGGCCTTCACGCTTGAAGAAGCCGCCCGGGATCTTGCCCGCGGCGTAGGTCTTCTCCTGGTAGTTCACGGTGAGCGGGAAGAAGTCCCGGCCCGGTATAGCCTTGGTGGAACCCACGGCGGTGACCAGCACCATCGTGTCGTTCATGGTCACCATCACCGCGCCGTCGGCCTGGCGGGCGATCTCACCCGTCTCGAGGGTGACGGTGTGCTCTCCGTACTGGAAACTCTTGCGGAATACGCTCACGGGTTATCCCCTTCGTGTTCTGCTACGTGTTTTGGAAGGCAGTCGGTATCAGCGGCGCAGGCCGAGCCGCTCGATGAGCGTCTCGTAGCGCTTGAGATCGGCCTTCTTGAGATAGTCCAGCAGCTTGCGGCGCTGGTTAACCATCTTGAGCAGTCCACGACGGGAGTGATGATCCTGCTTATGCTGGTTGAAGTGGTCCTCGAGGCCGCCGATGCGCGCGCTGAGCAGCGCCACCTGGACTTCGGGGGAACCGGTGTCTTTCGCATCGCGACGGTAGGTGGCGATGACTTCCTGTTTCTTCTCAGCCGTGAAAACCATTCGTTCGACTCCAGACTATAGTTTTTAACCTTGGGTTCAGCCGCCTATTGTATCCGCGCCGCCCTACTCGGACAAGCAAAAATCCAATGGAATCAGGGCTGAACCACGCGCTCGGCGAGGCCTTCCGCGGCCGGGACCGGCAGATTCATGAGGCGCTTGGGGGCGAGGCGCCCATCGGTCTGGATCTCGCCTATCCCTAAGAACCGCCCTTCCCCATAGACCCGCATCAGGCCCTGACCAGGGGTACCCCCCAGGAATACTGCCTGTCCGCGGGTGAAGTACCAGGCTGCATCGGTGCCTAAGTCCGCCTTGGGCCAGTGCAGCACTGCGTAGTCCACCGGCAGCAACAGGGCATCCAGACCCGCAGGACCCGCCTCCGCGAGCCTCGCTTCCAGCTCTGGGAGAGTGTGCATGACCGAATCCAGGCCGAATGGGCCCACCGAGAGGCGCCGAAGCACCGTCACATGCGCCAGGGTGCCCAAAGCCACCGCCACGTCTTCCACCAGGGTGCGGATGTAGGTGCCTTTGGAGCAACGCACCTCCAGGCTCAGGGAGTCCGGCGTCCAGGCGCTCATGGTGAGTTCCAGGATGGTCACGGGCCGCGCCTCCCGCGGCACCTCCACCCCCTCCCGGGCCAGGTCATAGAGCCGCTGCCCCTCGTGGTGCAGCGCCGAATACATGGGCGGCACCTGCAGGATGGCGCCCCTGAATCTCGCGAGCGCGCGTTCTATCAGATCCACGCCCAAGGCAGGGATGGGCTTGGTCTCGACCACCTTGCCTTCCGCATCGGCGGTGTCGGTGCGAGCCCCCAGGCGGCAGGTGACGGCGTAGCGCTTGTCCGCGTCCAGCAGGAAGCCGGAGACTTTGGTGGCCTCGCCGAAACAGAGCGGGAGCATGCCGGTAGCGAGCGGATCCAGGCTGCCGGTGTGGCCGGCCTTGTTGGCCTGGAACAGGCGCTTGGCTTTCTGCAGGGCGTCGTTGGAGCTGATGCCGATGGGCTTGTCGAGGAGCAGCACGCCGTGCACGTCCCGGCGCGGCGCCTTCACCCGCTGCCCGGCGGCGGGCTTGCCATCCGTCACGAGCGGTCTTTCCCGCCGTCTTCGGAGTTGGCGCGGGCGATGAGCGCTTCCAGGTGCGCAGCCCGCTCCTCGGTCTCGTCGTAGATGAAGCGCAGTTCCGGCTGGATGCGCAGCTTCATGGCGCGGCCGATCTCATGCCGCATGAACCCGGAGGCGTGCTGCAGCGCCTGCACCAGCTCCTGCTGTGTGAGGCTGCCGCCGATGGCGGAGACGAACACCTTGGCGTGGGACAGGTCCTTGGTGAGCTTCACCGCCGTGACCGTCACCATCCCGGCGCGGGGATCCTCCAGCACACGTCCGATCATCCCGGCCAGCTCACGTTGGAGCTGCTCGGCGACGCGGGTGGAGCGCTGGTATTCCTTCGCCATGGGCCGCTTACAGCGTGCGCGCCACTTCCACGCGCTCGTAGCACTCGATCTTGTCGCCTGGCTGCACGTCGTTGTAGTCCTTCACCCCGATGCCGCACTCGGTTCCGGCGCGGACTTCACCGACGTCGTCCTTGAAGCGGCGCAGGGATTCGAGCGCGCCCTGGTAGATCACCACGTCGTTGCGCAGCACGCGGATCGGGTTGTTGCGCTTGACGTAGCCTTCCACCACCAGGCAGCCGGCGATGGCGCCGATCTTGGAGGAGCGGAACACATCGCGCACCTCGGCCAGGCCCACGATCTGCTCGCGGGTCTCGGTGCCGAGCATGCCGGTCATGGCCTTCTTCACGTCGTCGATGGCTTCGTAGATCACGCTGTAGTAGCGCAG
>CAZPAO010000015.1:0-47568 GCA_964584665.1 uncultured Gammaproteobacteria bacterium | reverse complement strand
CGTGCTTCTCCAGGAACACCTTGTCCTGGGTGAGGGTGCCGGTCTTGTCGGTGCAGAGCACGTCCATGGCGCCGAAATTCTGGATGGAGTTGAGGCGCTTGACGATGACCTTGTGGCGCGACATGGCGAGCGCGCCCTTGGCGAGGTTGGCGCTCAGGATCACCGGCAGCATCTCGGGGGTGAGGCCCACCGCCACCGCCAGGGCGAACAGGAAGGCTTCACCCCAGGCGTGCTTGGTGATGCCGTTGATGAGGAACACCAGCGGCACCATGACCGCCATGAACCTGATCATGAGCCAGGTGAACTGGTGGATGCCCTTGTCGAAGCTGGTCTCGACCCGCTCGGTGCCCAGGGAGCTGGCGAGGGAGCCGAAGTAGGTGTCGGCACCGGTCATGACGACGATGCCGACGGCGGTGCCGCTCACGACGTTGGTGCCCATGAAGCAGAGGTTCGGCAGGTCCATGGGGCTGCCCGAGGCGCCCTCCACCGCCATGGCGGCCTTCTCCACGGGCAGGGATTCGCCGGTGAGAGCCGACTGGTTGATGAACAGGTCCTTGGCGGAGAGCAGGCGCAGGTCCGCCGGGATCATGTCGCCGGCGCTGAGGTGCACCAGATCGCCCGGCACCAGCTCCTCGATGGGCACCTGCTTGCGCACGGGCTTGTAGCTCACTCGCGGTTCGTCCCCCTCCGCTTCCTCCTCCTCCGCCTCCTCTTCCTCCATTTCCTCGCGGCGGAGGACGGTGGCAGTGGTCTTCACCATGGCCTGCAGTTTCTCAGCGGCGTTGTTGGAGCGGGCCTCCTGCACCCAGGACAGCCCCACCGACAGGATCACCATGACGGCGATGATGACGGCCCCATCGACGTCGTGTGTGACTGCGGAGATGACGGTGAGGATGATGAGCAGGACATTGAGCGGGTTGGCCAGCCGCACGAACAGCTGGTAGAAGAAGCCGTGCTCGACTTCGCGTGCGACGGTGTTGGGACCGTACTCAGCCAGGCGCTCCTCGGCTTCCGCCTCGGTGAGACCCTGGATGCTGGTGTGGAACTCATCGAAGGTGTCGTCAGCCGCCATGCGGCTGACTTCGACCAGACGCGCGGACACGCGGCTGCCGCGCTCACCTTGGGTGTCGCCTTTGCCGCGCAGGAATCCGCCGAGTCTCTCGAAAGCCACGCTTCACCCGTCTTTGCAGGCGCTACGCCTGTGCGGGCGGAGCGCGAACGTCTATATATACGTCCGCGGCGTCATCGGCTATGGATCGAATCGGCCGCGCTGGCCCTTCCGCATGGACGGAGGCTGCGCGGCCCAGGGGGTTCAGTCGCGCGAGCCGCCGTATTGGCGGGAGGGGTCCTGGTTCAGACAACTACTGCCCACTTCGGGGGCCTCTCGTGACGAAACTGGCGCGGATGCTAGTCCCTGTCCGCGCGGGCTGTCAACGGTCTTCGCACGTCCGCGATGCAACATTGCCGGCCTGGGGCGCCGACGATGCATGGCTTAAGACTCAAGCAGCCGGGTTCGCCCCGGTGGCAGCCTTGGGCACATCCTGGCAAGGATGGCCGCGACGGGCCTGATGCAGGGCCTGCTTGTCGGATTTCACCTTCTGGTCATCCTGCTTGACGTCCTGACGGTCGGTCTTGGCTGCGCTCTTGTCGTCGGCCGCCTTATCCTTGTCGAGCTTGCGGGTATCGGCGTGGCGCTGGCGGCGTTCCTGGTTGAGCTGCTTGTGGTCGCGATGGGCAGCACCGCAGTTACCTGCAGGTGCGGTCGCCGCCGGCGCATCGGCGGCGGCTCGTTCCCAAGCCATCGGCGCGACGAGCAATAGGGCGCTGAACAGGATCACGGGGGTTCGGTTCATGGTTGTCTCCTAAAGACCTGGCGGATGGGCTTATCACTGGCCGCCTGGAGGTTACAACGGCGCGGGAACCCAAGACGTTGACGCTCGACACAGCTTGGAGCCGCTGCGGAGCGGTGACATAAACCTCAAAAAGAAGGGGCGCACATCGCTGTGCACCCCTTCCTGATCCCGGAAAACGGGATAGCCCTTGGCGGCTTAGCGCGGGGGCTGGCCGGCGGTGGAAGCAGCCGGAGCGGCGGCCTTATCCTTCCGGACCGCTTTCTGGTCCTTATGGATGTCTTTCTTGTCGGCAGCACGGTCCTTCTCCTGGGCCTTGGCATCCTTCACGTCCTTGCTGATGGCCGTGTCCTCGGACTTGAGCTGCTTCTCGTCGGCGGCGACGGCGGCAGACTTGCCCGCCTTCTTGTCTTCATCGAGCTTCTTGGCCGTGGCGTCACGGTCCTTGCGCTCGGTTGTGGCGGCAGCCTGGTCCTTCTTGACCGCGGCGTCGTCCTTCTTGATGTCCTTGTCCTGCTTGTTGATCTGGGCCTTCTCATGGCCGACGGCGGTGCTGGCGGCCGGGGCGGCAGCCTGGGCAGAGGTGACGGCGCTGAGGGCCAGGAGAGAGCCCAGGAGGATGGCGGTCTGGCGTTTCATAGGTATCCCTTTTCTGGTAAGTGAGGCGCAAGGTCGCGCAGGGAGAGACAACGGCAGACCGGGCTGGCGGTTGACCTGGCCGGGGTGGCGTGGCGAGGGCCCCTTAGGTGTTATACCCGAGGTTGGGGGCCAGCCATCGTTCGGCGGTGGCGAGGTCCATGCCCTTGCGGCGTGCATAGTCCGTGGCCTGGTCCCGGTTGATGCGCCCGACGGCGAAGTAATGGGACTCTGGATGGGAGAAATAGAACCCGCTCACCGCTGCAGCCGGCCACATGGCGTAATGCTCCGTGAGGCGGATGCCGGCCCGGCGTTCTGCATCCAGGAGCTGCCAGAGCGTGCCCTTCTCGGTGTGCTCCGGGCAGGCGGGATAACCCGGTGCCGGACGGATGCCGCGGTATTCCTCGCGGATGAGCGCATCGTTATCCAGGCCTTCATTTGAAGCGTACCCCCAGGACTCTCGCCGCACCTTGAGATGCAGGCATTCGGCAAAGGCTTCCGCCAGACGGTCCGCCAGGGCTTTCAGCAGGATGGCGCTGTAGTCGTCATGGTCTGCCTCGAAGGCCTTCACCCTTTCCTCTATGCCGAGGCCCGTCGTGACGGCGAAGGCGCCGAGATAATCTTCCCGGGTGCTATCTATGGGCGCCACGAAGTCCGCCAGACAGCGGTTGGGGCGGCCGGTGGGCTTCTGTTGCTGTTGGCGCAGGAAGCGGAAAGTGGCGCTGCGTTCCCCGCGTGAACCGTCTTTGAACACCGCCACGTCGTCCCCCTCGGCGTTCGCCGGGAAGAGACCATAGACCGCGCTGGCCCTGAGCCAGCGTTCTGCGATGATCCTGTCGAGCATGGCCTCGGCGTCCGCCAGCAAGCGACGCGCGGTCTCGCCCTTCTCCGGATCGTCCAATATCTTGGGATAGCTGCCCTTCAGCTGCCAGGCATGGAAGAACGGGGTCCAATCTATATAAGGGCGCAGGGTCTCCAACGGGAAGTCATGCAGGGTCTCCACGCCCAGCCCGCGTGGCTTCGGCGGGGCATACCCCTGCCACTCGATGGGGATGCGGTTGGCGCGCGCTTCGCCGAGGCTCAGCCACTTCTGATCCTGGTCGCGGCCGGCGTATTCGGCGCGCACGTTGGCGTAATCGGCTTCGATGGCCTTGATGACGGCGGCACTCCCATCCCCCAGCAAGCCGGAAGCCACGCTCACGGCACGGGAGGCATCCTTCACGTGGGTGACGGCGCCCTTATAGTACGGCGCGATGCGTACCGCGGTATGGGTGCGGGACGTGGTGGCACCGCCGATCATCAGCGGGATATGGAAGTTATCCCGCTGCATCTCGCGGGCCACGTGCACCATCTCGTCCAGGGAAGGCGTTATGAGACCCGAGAGCCCGATGAGGTCCACCTGACGTTCACGGGCCGTGTCCAGGATCTTCTGGGCCGGCACCATCACGCCCAAGTCCACCACTTCGTAGTTGTTGCACTGCAGCACGATGCCGACGATGTTCTTGCCGATGTCGTGCACGTCGCCCTTGACGGTGGCCATGAGGATGCGGCCCTTGGGGCGGGCACCCACCTGCTTCTCCGCCTCGATGTAGGGCGTGAGCCAGGCCACGGCCTTCTTCATGACACGCGCGGACTTCACCACCTGGGGCAGGAACATCTTTCCGCTGCCGAAGAGGTCCCCCACCACGTCCATGCCGGCCATGAGCGGGCCTTCGATCACGTCCAGCGGCCGCTTGGCGCGCTTACGCGCCTCTTCCGTGTCTTCATCTATGTAGTCGGCGATGCCCTGCACCAGCGCATGCTTCAGGCGCTCCTCCACCGGCAGCTCGCGCCAGGCGAGGTCCTGCACCTGCTTGATGCCGCTCTTGTCCAGAGTGCCCGCGAATGCCATGAGCCGTTCGGTGGCGTCGGGCCGGCGGTCGAAGAGCACGTCTTCCACATGTTCCAGCAGATCCTTCGGTATCTCCTCGTAGACCGCGAGCTGGCCCGCGTTGACGATGCCCATGTCCATGCCGGCGCGGATGGCATGATAGAGGAAGGCCGCGTGCATGGCCTCCCGCACCCGGTCGTTGCCGCGGAAGGCGAAGGACACGTTGCTGACGCCGCCGCTGATGAGCACGCCCGGCAGGCGGCGCTTGATCTCGGTCACCGCCTGGATGTAGTCCACCGCATAGCGGGCATGGACCTCGATGCCGGTGCCGATGGCGAAGATGTTGGGGTCGAAGATGATGTCTTCCGGCGGGAAGCCGAGCTTCCCGGTGAGCAGACCATGGGCCCGCTCGCAGACCGCCACGCGCTTCTCCAGGGTATCCGCTTGGCCCTGCTCGTCGAAGGCCATCACCACGACGGCGGCGCCGTGACGGCGCGCGAGCCGCGCCTGCTTGAGGAAGGGTTCCTCCCCTTCCTTGAGGCTGATCGAGTTGACGACGCACTTGCCCTGCACGCACTTCAGGCCCGCTTCGATGATCTCCCAGCGGGAAGAGTCGAGCATCACCGGGACCCGGGCGATGTCCGGCTCCGCGGCGAGCAGCGAGAGGAAACGGACCATGGCGGCCTTGCCGTCCAGGAGCCCCTCGTCCATGTTCACGTCGATCAGCTGAGCCCCGTTCTGCACCTGTTCCCGGGCCACTTCGAGTGCCGTGGGATAGTCGCCCGCCAGCACCAACTTCTTGAACTTGGCGGAACCGGTGACGTTGGTCCGCTCACCCACGTTCACGAACAGGCTGCCCGGCAGGATGTTGAAAGCCTCCAGGCCCGCGAGCCGGCAGCCCGGCGCGGCGGAGACGCGCTCGCGGGGCTTCTGCCCGGCGACCGCGGCCTTGATGGCACGGATGTGGTCCGGGGTGCTGCCGCAGCAGCCGCCGACGATATCCACGCTGCCCTCTTGCGCCCAGCCGCCGAGGTGGCCGGCCATGTGCGCCGGCGTCTCGTCGTAGCCGCCGAAGGCGTTGGGCAGACCCGCGTTGGGATGGGCGCTCACGTAGCAGTCCGCGAGCTTGGCCAGCTCCTGCACATAGGGGCGCAACTGCTCCGCGCCCAGGGCGCAGTTGAGCCCGATGCTGAAGGGTCTCACATGGCGCACCGAGTTCCAGAACGCTTCCACGGTCTGGCCCGAGAGGGTGCGTCCCGAGAGGTCGGTGATGGTGACGGAGATCATCACCGGCACCGTCTTGCCGCCTGCCTCGAAGTGCTCCTCGATGGCGACGAGCGCGGCCTTGCAGTTCAGGGTGTCGAAGATGGTCTCGACCATGAGCACATCGGCGCCGCCATCCAGGAGGCCGCGTACCGCTTCCGCATAGGCGTCCTTAAGTTCGTCGAAACTCACGTTGCGGAAGCCGGGATCGTTCACGTCAGGCGACATGGAAGCGGTGCGGTTGGTAGGGCCGAGGATGCCCGCCACGAACCGGCGCCGGCCATCCTTCGCCTGCATCGCCGCAGTCTCCTGCTTGGCGAGCTTCGCGCCCTCGCGGTTCAGCTCGTAGGCGAGCGACTGGGTGCCGTAGTCCGCCTGGGAGATGGAAGTGGAATTGAAGGTGTTGGTCTCGAGGATGTCGGCGCCGGCTTCGAGATAGGCGCGATGGATGCCGGCGATGACGTCAGGCCGCGTCAGCGTCAACAGATCGTTGTTGCCCTTCAGGGCATGGGAATGGTCCTTGAAGCGCGCGCCGCGGAAATCCGCCTCTTCCAGCTTGTGGCCCTGGATCATGGTGCCCATGGCGCCATCCAGCAGCAGTATCCGCTCCGCGAGCAACCGCTCCAGTTCGCTCCGGCAGTCCATGGTGTTCAGCGCGCGCCCACCGCCAGGGCCGGTTCCGCCACGGGCACCGGCGCGGGCTTGATGCCCAACAGCCGGCAGATGGCACGGGCCAGCTCCGGACGGTTGAGCGTATAGAAGTGGAACTCCTGCACGCCCTCGGCCTGCAGCAGGCGGCATTGCTCGCCGGCCACATGGGCCGCCACCAGCTTGCGGGTCTCCGGGTCGTCGTCCACGTCCTCGAAGAAATCCGACAGCCAGCGCGGGACGCTGGCGCCGCAGCGGGCGCTGAACTTCTTGACCTGGGCGTAGTTGGTGACCGGCAGGATGCCCGGAATCACCGGCATGTCGATGCCGTTGGCGGCGAGCCGGTCGCGGAAGCGCAGGAATATCTCCACGTCGAAGAAGTACTGGGTGATGGCGCGGGTGGCGCCCGCCTCCATCTTGCGCTTCAGGTTGTCCAAATCGGCCTGGGGCGAGACAGCCTCGGGATGCACTTCCGGATGGGCAGCCACGCTGATCTCGAAGTCCGCCACGCGCTTCAGGCCTGCCACCAGTTCCGCGGCGTTGGCGTAACCGCCAGGGTGCGGCTGGTAATGCTCGCCCTCGGGGGCATCGCCGCGCAGTGCGACGATGTGGCGCACGCCGGCCTGCCAATACCGCTGTGCGATGGCGGCGATCTCCTCGCGGCTCGAGCCCACGCAGGTGAGATGCGCAGCCGGGCGCAATCCGAGGCGGCGCTGGATGGCGACCACGGTGTCGTGGGTGCGCTCGCGGGTGGAACCGCCGGCACCATAGGTGACGGAGACGAAGCGCGGCGCCAGGGGCGCGAGGCGCTCCAGGGCCAGCCACAGCTTCTTCTCCATCTCCGGTGTGCCGGGCGGGAAGAATTCGAAGGAGACGCCGGGGGTGTGCGGGAAAGCCTGCCGGTCCCAGGCGGTGGTGAGCGAGTTCATCGGGTCTCGAAGCTCCTGACGGTTTAGCAGTCGGCGGCCTTCTGGCTGCCGTGATCGCCCTGCAAGTTGTCCTAAACGGCGATGGTGTTTGCCTCTTTCCGTCTCCCTGGATATCCCTGTCCCGGAAAACGAAAAACCTGCTCAGCGTGGCCCTCGTCATCGGAGGGGGCTAAAGCAGGTTCCATGGGGCATCCCGCTTTAGCTGCATTTATAGAGCGCCCGCAAGCTGAGTCTCAAATCGGCGCTATCTAGGTATAACTATCTGATATCCAAGCCAAAGTGTCAAGGCTCGCCGTATATGGCGAGCGGACGGCAAGGGGCTGCCGGCCGGTGCAGCGGGCGGAGCAGGAGCGAAGCACGCTGCCTGAACAAAATATGCAAGTCAGACTGGTCTTAAGAACCGCGAAGATTCTTGAGGTGCCGCCAGACCCACCATGCAGCCCCCAGGACGATGAGGAGGCCGATGACCGCATCGAAGCGGTGGAACCATGTCCCCAGGGTGTCCCAATGTTCACCCAGGCTCCGGCCTATCCAGGCCAGGGCCCAGCACCAGATGAGGGACCCGATGAAGGTGTAGGCCACGAACTTGAGCAGGGGCATGCGGGCGACCCCAGCCGGGAAAGCGATGAAGGTACGCACCACCGGCAGGAGACGTCCGATGAAGATGGTGACCTCGCCATGGCGGGCGAACCAGCGGTCCGCGAGTTCCACGTCCTGCTGCGAGATGAGGAGGTACCGTCCGTACTTCAGCACCAGCGGACGCCCACCCCAGAGACCCACGTAATAAGCCACCAGCGAACCCAGCACGCAGCCAAGGGCTCCAGCGAGCGCGACGCCCCAGAGGGTGAGCGTCCCCTGGAACACCAGGAAGCCGGCGAAGGGCATGATGAGTTCGGAAGGCAGCGGGATGCAGGCGCTCTCGATGGCCATGAGCAGCACCACTCCGCCGTAACCCAGCGACGAGAGGGTGGCGATGATGAAAGCAGCCAGGGCCGAGAGCAGCTTGCCGATCACGGTTCAGTGCCGATCGTTGCGGCCGGCACGCAGGTCTCCCAGACGCAGGCGCAAGCCCAACTCGACCGTGCGGTCGGGCGGGATCTGGTAGAAATCCGTGGCGCGGATGGCATTGCGGGACATGAATGCGAACAGGTTCTCACGCCAGCCCATCATGGAGGGCCAATGCTTGGTGGAGACCAGCGTCTCGCGTCCGAGGTAATAGGTGACGGTCTCTGGATCGATGCTGAGCCCATAATCCTTGGCGCGGCGGAAAGCCTGCGGGATGTTGGGTATCTGCATGAAACCGTAGTGCACGTTCACCCGGTAGAACCCGAGTTCCAGTTTCTGGATCTCGAGACGCTGGGTCGGATGCACGAAAGGCACGTCGTCCGTGAGCACCGTGAGCAGCACGATCTGCTCGTGCAGCACCTGGTTGTGCTCCAGGTGGTGCTGCAGCATGGGCGGCGTGCCGAGGTTCGGTGCCGTCATGAAGATGGCCGTGCCGCGCACCCGGATGGGTTTCTGTTCACGGATATGGGCCAGGAACTCATCCAGAGGCTCGGTGCTGGCGCGCAGACGGTCGATGAGGTTGGAGCGGCCGGTGCTCCAGGTGGACATGATGACGAAGCCGATGAGACCCACCGCCAGTGGGAACCAGCCTCCATCCCAGACCTTGAAGACGTTGGCGCTGAAGTACATTAGGTCCACGGACAGGAAGAACAATCCCAGCCCGCACACCAGCACGACGTTCCAGTGCCAGCGGTCACGCTCGACGAAGAACATGAGGATGGTGGTGATGACCATGGTGGAGCTGACCGCCACGCCGTAGGCCGTCGCCAGACGGTCGGAGCTCTGGAAACCCAAGACGATGCCGATGGTCGCCACCATCAGGATCCAGTTCAGGGCCGGGATGTAGATCTGACCCTTCTCGTCCACCGAGGTCCGGATGATGGTGAGGCGCGGGCTCTGGCCGAATTGGATGGCCTGGCCCATGAGCGAGAAGGCGCCGGAGATCACTGCCTGTGAAGCGATCACGGTGGCGGCTGTGGCCAGCGCGATTAGCGGATACAGGAACCAATTGGGCGAGAGACTGTAGAAGAGCTGCTGTGGAGGCTGGCCGGGGTTGGCCAGAAGCATGGCGCCCTGGCCGAAGTAGTTCAGCATGAGCGCCGGCATGACGAAGGCGAACCAGGCGAGCCGGATGGGCGCGCGGCCGAAGTGACCGAGATCCGCATACAGCGCCTCGGCGCCGGTGACGCAGAGGAACACCGCGCCCAACACCACGATGTCGGCGAAGCCATGATGCGCGATGAACCCGAGCGCATAACCCGGATTGACGGCAGCCAGCACCCCAGGATGCAGCAGGATGGCGCGGAATCCCAGGAAGCCGATGACTGTGAACCAGACGGCGCAGATGGGCCCGAACACCATGCCCACGCGACTGGTGCCGCCGCGCTGGAAGGCGAACAGCCCCACCAGGATGCCGACGGTGATGGCGATGATGGCCGTACGCGAGATGGGATTATCCCCGAGCTGCAGACCTTCCACGGCGCTCAAGACCGAGATAGCCGGTGTCAGCATGCCGTCGCCGTAGAGCAGCGCGGCGCCGAATATGCCGAGGGCGATGAGGATCTGGGAGCGGCGGCTGCGCCGCGTGCGCCAAGGATCCAGGAGCGCCAACAGCGCCAGGATGCCGCCCTCGCCCTTGTTGTCTGCGCGCATGACGAAGAGCTGGTACTTGAGGCAGACGATGATGATGAGGGACCAGAACACCAGTGACAGCACGCCCAACACCGTCTCGGGGGTGGGCACCAGGCCGTTACCGGCGGAGAAGGATGTGCTCAGGGCGTAGAGCGGACTCGTGCCGATGTCGCCGAACACCACACCCAGCGCACCTAGGCTCAGGGCATAGAGACGTTTGCGCTCCATGGGGGCTTCGCCGCCGTGGCCGGCGCCGCTGCGGCGTGCATGTGGATGGTATGCGTGCATGGCCTTAGATCTAGTTTTTGTCCGTATCCCCAAAACACAAACGGCCGGCCTCAAAGTCGAGCGCCAGCCGGTCAGGGTAAAAACGTGGAATTAGGTCAATAGAATCAACGACTTTGCGTCAACCCCGGCTTCAGGGGCGCGAGATTATACTCCAAAGCCGTAATGCGCGCGGCCGGTCAAATCTGGCGAAAAAATATCCGGCTCACTGCACCCGGGCATCCCGCAGCACGCCCACCACCACTCCCTCGATGAGGAGTTCGCGGCTGCGTACGTCCACCACGATGGGCTGGAAGGCGGGATTCTCGGGCAGGAGGTGCACCTCAGGGCCCTGCAGGCGATAGCGCTTGACCGTCACCTCATCCCCCAGGCGGGCCACCACGATCTGGCCATTGCGCACGTCCGGAGTACGGCTCACGGCCACGAGATCGCCGTCCATGATGCCGGCGTCGCGCATGCTCATACCGCGCACGCGCAGCAGATATTCGGCTTTGGGGGAGAACATGCGCGGATCGACCCGCACCCGGCCTTCCAGGTGCTGCTCCGCGAGGATAGGACTGCCCGCCGCTACCCGGCCGACTACCGGGAGACCGGGAGGATCGGTAATGCGGATTCCCCGGGCAGCGCCGGGCAGTAAGGTAATCATACCCTTTCGGGCTAGGGCGCGGAGGTGTTCCTCAGCCGCGTTGGCAGATTTAAATCCCAGGGTCTCTGAGATCTCAGCGCGGGTCGGCGGCATACCGGTTTCTTCTATAACCTGTTGAATCAGGTCGAATATTTCCTGCTGCCGGGGAGTGATCTTTTCCATGGAATGGCGCTACCTAGGCCTGGGTAAACGTACAGGCTTATGTGATTATATACAGGTATCGGCGCTTTGCAAGCCATTGGGAGTCAAGACGAAACACCTGCCTGGCGGCCTGCTTCCCACTGATCTACGGCCTTGGCCATGGCCAAAGTCGCCTGCCGCAAGCTCTGGAGGGCCTGGGGACGCTCACCAGCCATGAGTTCCGCATAGCCTTTCTCCACTAGGGCTTCCTGCGGACCCAGCACACCGTCCTTGAGCAACTGGAGGTAAGCCCGGGACAGGGCGCGCAGGCAGCGCTCCACTTCCGACGCCTCGAGACCGGATTCGGTGAACACCAGCGCGCAGACGGCAAGCGGTGCCCGCTCCAGTTCCGCTCGGGGTGAGGCTTCCACCGGCAGGCCTTGCTCGAGATAGGCATGGGTCAGGGCTGTGACCGTGCCCAGCAGCGCGAGCATGGAAGCCATGTCGTTGTAGAGATGGGGATCGCCCCGCTGGGCGGCCACGTCCGCCGCTGCCTGCAAGGCAGGCGCCGCCAGCAACTCGTATTCGACCGGCTTCAGCAGTCCGTCGGACTCAGGTACGCCCATCACCGCCCTACTTCGGCATATTCAATGACCTCGTTCTCCTGCTCTGCCGCAGCGATCCATTCACGCACGGGCGGGTCGTCGCGTACAGTGTCGACATAGGCCTGGGAGGGCGCATCCAACGGGATCCCATAGGTGGCGAAGCGCAGCGTCATGGGCGCGAACATGGCATCGGCGATGGTGAAATGACCGAACAGCCAGGGACCGCCGCTGCCGTGGGTCTCACGGCAGCCGCGCCACAAGGCCTGCACCCGCATTAGTTCCTGTTGCACCTCCGGCGAGATCGGCACCCGCCGCCCGTGCGCACGACAGTTGAAAGACAACGCATTACGGATCGCACCGAAACCCGACTGCATCTCGGTACTGAAAGTGCGCGCAAGGGCGCGCGCGGCAGGATCCATGGGCCAGAGCCGTGCCTCGGGGAAACGTTCCGCCAGGTATTCGCAGATGGCCAGGGACTCCCACACGCTGAGCGCGCCGTGCTTCAACACCGGCACCTTGCCTACAGGCGAATGCCGTAACAGCTGCTCCTTGGAACCCGGCAAGTAAAGTGCTATGCGGGTCTCGGTGAATTGAATATCCGCATGCTTGAGGACCAGCCAGGGGCGTAGCGACCAGCCGGAATAGGCTTTGTTGCCGATGACCAACTCGAACTTATCCACGACCCTCTCCCTCGCTCAGCGATTTACGGTGCTCATGTCCGGATAACGGTTGCCGGCAGCCACGCCCTTTGGGAAGGCGGCATCGATGCGCAGCAGCTCCTCGGCACTCAGCTTGATGCCGGCAGCGGCGGCATTCTGTTCCAGGTACTTGCGGCGCTTGGTGCCGGGGATGGGGACGATGTCCTCGCCCTGATGCAGCAACCAGGCGAGAGCCACTTGGGAGGCTTGGAGTCCGCGGGCGGAAGCGATCTCCTCCACCCGTGTCACGACATCCAGGTTCTTCTGGAAGTTCTCGCCCTTGAAGCGCGGCATGTTGCGGCGCCAGTCATCCTCCGCCAGGTCCTCGTACTTCTTGATGGTGCCGGTGAGGAAACCCCTGCCCAAGGGGCTGTAGGGGACGAACCCGATACCGAGTTCGCGCACGGTGTCCAGGAGCTCGCCTTCGGGCTCGCGGCTCCAGAGGGAGTACTCGGTCTGGAGCGCGCTGATGGGGTGCACTTTGTGGGCGCGGCGGATGGTGGCAGGCGCGGCTTCAGAAAGACCGAGATAGCGCACCTTGCCCTGGCTGACGAGTTCCGCCATGGCGCCGACGGTGTCTTCGATGGGCGTGTTGATGTCCACCCTGTGTTGGTAGTAGAGATCGATGTGATCCACGCCCATGCGCTTGAGGGATGCATCGCAGCAGGCCTGCACGTACTCGGGCCGGCCGTTCACGCCCAGGAACTTCCCGTCCGGTGTGCGCTGGTTGCCGAACTTGGTGGCGACGACGAAACTATCGCGCTTGCCCTTGATGGCACGCCCCACCAGTTCTTCGTTGGTGAAGGGACCATACATGTCCGCGGTGTCGAGGAAATCGATGCCGAGATCCAAGGCACGGTGGATGGTGGCGATGGACTCCTGTTCGCCCTCTCCGCCTTTGTAGAAATCCGACATACCCATGCAGCCTAGCCCTAAGGCGGAGACCTCAAGGCCTTGGGAACCCAGTTTGCGACGCGGGAAGCTGGCCATGGCTGGACCTCTGCTCAATGAAGTTTCAGACGGGCGAATAGCATATAGGAATGGGGGTTGCCGTAAGCGGTCTGCACCCGCGCCGGCAAGTCATAGAGGCTGACCAGGCCGCCGAGCCCGAAGACGAGGTGGCCTGCGACAGGCCAGTCGCGTATGTAACCCAATGACAATTTCTTGACCGCATATACGCTGCCGGCCTGCGGTGTGCCCGCAGCGAAGAGTTCGCCTTCCTCCACCCGTTCGAGCCGGCCAAACAGGGTATGCATGCCGCCGAACTTGAGTTCGCTCTCAGCGAGCCAGGCATCCAGTTTGCGCCCGGGGCGGTCGTCATCCTGACCCCATGACAGGGTGGTATCCCAGCGGTCGCCGGCACCGAAGTCCCTGCCATACATGACGGACGCAGTGCTCCGGTCCTGGTCGAGCTGCGGGTCCAATTGCTCGGGGCTGTGGATATGACCGCGGCTCGCCTGCAAAGCCCAGTCCTCGCCGGGGTTCCAGCTCAGTCTCAGGGACGAGGAATCCAGGGGGCCCGTCTCTATGTTCCAACGCATCTCATCCGGCTCCCGGCCATGGAAGGCGGATGCCTCCAGTTTCACGTCCCCCAGCACCCCGCCCGCCGTGAGCACACCGAAGGTGACGTGGGTGGAATCCAGCCAGTGATGGGACAGGGGAGCTTCTGGATCGTCCATCCCGGAAGCGCGGTGCATGAAGGCCGGGGGTCCGAGGGCGGGTTCGCCGGGGAGCCCGCCATAGACGAACCAGGAGCGCGTGTCGCTGAGCGGCTGGCTATAGGAGGCGGACAACTCCATGAAGAGATCATGGGGATGCTGGCGATCCACCAGGGGATGCGCGCCATCGGCGGTCTCACCGGTCTGCAGAAGCAGCGGATAGCCGTCCTTCCCCATGAACGGATCCAGGGAGAACATGCCGCGCAGCCCGAAGGTGCCCTGTCCCAGCGGCCGCTGGGCCATGGCCATGAACATGCTCTCGCTGAAGTCCTTGGTGTCGCCCCGCATCCCGCCCTGATGGTCATGCACTTGGTCCATGTAACCGTGGACCATGCTCATCCAGTCGCCGTCCACCTGCATGATGCCGTCCATGGGCGTGGACTCGGGCTGCCAGCTGGTGCCGGAAGCCTCACGGGTCATCGCATAGGGACCATAGGCGCCCGCCATGGCAGGCGCGGGTATGGCATCGCCGGCAAGGCAGACGGCGGCGTGGCCGCAGGCCAGGGCGACCGCGCACAGCAGTAACTTACGCATGGGTTCAGAGTGTGAGGGTCTTGCCGCTCTGGAGCAACACGGTGAATTCGTCGGCGGGTAGGGGCTTGCTGAAGAGATAGCCCTGCAGGCCGTCGCAGCCGTTGGCGCGAAGGAAATCGCACTGGGCCCGGGTCTCGACGCCCTCCGCCACCACGCTCACCTTGAGGTTGCGGGCCATGCCGATGATGGCGGTAACGATGGCCGCATCGTCCACGTCGAGGTCGATGTCGCGCACGAAGGACTGGTCGATCTTGAGCTTGTCCAGGTGGAAACGCCGCAGATAGGTCAGGGAGGAATAGCCGGTGCCGAAATCGTCGAGGGCGAGCTGCACGCCCAGGTCGTCCAGGCGGCTGATGATGGTGCTCACCTCGCGGCTGTCGTGCATCACCGCACTCTCGGTGAACTCGAGTTCGAGGTAACGGGCTTCCAGCTTGGTCTCGGCCAGGATGGCGGAGATGGTGTCGGCCATGTTGCGCCGGTTGAACTGGATGGCGGATAGGTTCACCGCCATGGGCAAGGGCATGAGCCCCATGTCCTGCCACGCACGGTTCTGACGGCAGGCCTCACGCAGCACCCACTCCCCCACTTCGCCGATCATGCCGCTGCTCTCCAGCACCGGCACGAACACGGAAGGCGGCACTTGTTCTTGTCCGCCGCGGTTCCAGCGCAGGAGCGCCTCGATGCCCATGATCTGGCCGGTGCGCAGGTCCACCTGAGGCTGGTAATGCAGCTTGAACTCCTGGCGCTCCATGGCGAGCCGCAAGCTGCCTTCCAGCGAGAGGCGCTCGTAGGCGCGGGTGTTCATCTCAGGCGTGAAGAACTGGAAGTTGAAGCGGCCGTTCTCCTTGGCATGGTACATGGCCGCATCCGCGTTGCGGATCAGATCGTCGATGTCCGTGGCGTCGTCCGGGAACAGGCTGATGCCGATGCTTGGCGTGATGTGCAGCTCGTATTCGCCGATGCGCACGGGCTTGGCGACGGCATCCTGCAGCTTCTCCGCGACCCGTGCCACCCCCGGCGCATCGCTGACGTCGCGCAGGATCAGCAGGAACTCGTCGCCGCCCTGGCGGCTGATGGTGTCGCTATCGCGCATGCATTCGCGCAGGCGCATGGACACGGCTTTCAATAGTTTGTCGCCGGTCTCGTGTCCGAGCGAATCGTTGACGTTCTTGAAGCGGTCCAGGTCGAGATACATCACCGCGAGCTTGGCGTTGCGCCGCCGCGCATCGTGCATGGCCTGGCCTAGCCGGTCCCGCAGCAGCGCACGGTTGGGCAGGCCCGTGAGACTGTCGTAATGGGCGAGCTGGTAGACCTGAGCCTCGGCGCGCTTGCGCTCGGTGATGTCTGAGATCACGCCGTCGAAATAGATGGGCGTGCCCTGCTCGTCCTTGACGGTGGTGGCGCTGTTGACGGCGAAGAAACGGCTGCCGTCCTTGCGCTGGTACTCCACCTCCTCGTTGCGGTAGGAGCCCTTGTCGTCCAGGAGCTGGGTGAGTTCCTGGCGGCGGCGCGGGTTGGCATAGAGGATGGGGCCCGCGACGCTCATCAGCTCGGTGGTGTTCTTGTAGCCGAACATCCGCGCCAACGCGTCGTTGGCGTAGATCATGCCCTTGTCGGGCGTACTCCTATAGATGCCGTCGGAGATGTTGCCGGTGACGGACGAGAGCAGCTGCTCCTGTTCGCGCAGGGACTCGGTCATGCGCTCGGCGAGGCGCAGGGCCCGTGAACGGGTGAGCCCCAGGTTCAGCACCAGCAGCGTCACCGGCACGGTGATGAGGAGTCCGGCCGCGACGATCAGCAGGGCGATCCAGGAGATGCTGGGGGGCTCATGGAACCGCAGGGTCCAGTCCCGGCCGCCGATGTCCATACGCGTGGCATAGTCCGATTCGATGGCGGCGAAGCCGGTCCAGCGGGGATCGCTGCCGGAGTCGCCTTGCTTGCGGTAGAGCATGCCGGCATCGCCAGGCACCGCCGTGTCGTTCACCTCCACTTCCATGGAGACCTGTTCGGGGATGACTCCCGCCACCACCTTGTCCATGGGCAGGGTCTCGGCGACCCAGCCGAAGACCGCAGCGCGGCGCGCAGACTCCGTGGAGATGTCGGCGCGGGGCCGGTACAGCGCCCGCACCGCCACCACGCCGCGGTGCAGCGCACCATCCACATCGCGCAGGTCCAGCGGCACGCTCAGGCTGTTGTGTCCGCTGTCCCGGGCGGCGAACAGCACGCCCGTGTTCATGGCCGCGTGGCAGGGGTCGAAGCCTTCCACGAAATCGATGGTGGCGCGCGGCGCCGAATAGGTGATGGGGCAGTAGAAGTCCCGCTCCTCCACCGGCCGCACCGTGAATTTGGGCGAACCGTCGCCCC
Organism: uncultured Gammaproteobacteria bacterium; assembly: GCA_964584665.1. Lineage (GTDB taxonomy): Bacteria > Pseudomonadota > Gammaproteobacteria > Natronospirales > REEB76 > DASUBN01. The sequence continues at coordinate 30,705 of CAZPAO010000015.1, read as the reverse complement.
GGGTGGCGGCGACGAAGGACTGGAGGTCCTTGCGCTTCACATAGCTCAGGTATTGCAGGCTGGAGATGCCGGGATACTTGGCTTCGAGCGCGATGGCGTCAGCGAAGTTCTCCCAGTCGGCCCGCTGCACGGCGGCGGAGCGGGTGAACAGCCCGGCGCTGGAATCGAGCACCGCCACGTACTGGTCGAAGCGCGCCTCCAGGGTGATGGATACCTGGGTCGCGTAGAGCTTGAAACGGGCGTGGCGACTGTCGGATTGGTACTTGAAGGTGACGACGTAGGCGATGGCCGTGAGGGCGAGACCGGCCGCCAGCACCGCGAGTGCGATGAGGTAGCTGCCGCGGACGCTGCCCAGCGAGCGGCTGGCGCGTAGATATCCCATCCCTAGTGCCCCTTTGCCTTATTCGTTGTCACATTCGCCCATAGTTTTTAACATATGGGCGGGGTGTGGGACCACTGTCCCAAGGCGAATTCGGCTAAATGCTCACTCCATTGAGCAAGATTTCAGCATTCCGTGACGTTCACCGCGAGTCCCCCCAGGGAGGTCTCTTTATAGATGCTGCGCATGTCGTGGCCGGTCTGTCGCATGGTGGATATGACCTGGTCCAGGGATACCCGATGCTGGCCGTCACCGTGCATGGCGAGGCGGGCGGCATTGATGGCCTTCACGGAACCCATGGCATTGCGCTCGATGCAGGGTATCTGCACCAGCCCCCCTACCGGATCGCAGGTGAGCCCGAGGTTGTGCTCCATGCCGATCTCGGCGGCGTTCTCGATCTGCGCGTCGCTGCCCTGCATGGCGGAGATGAGCCCGCCGGCGGCCATGGAGCAGGCCACGCCTACCTCGCCCTGGCAGCCCATCTCGGCGCCTGAGATGGAGGCGTTCTGCTTGTAGAGGATCCCGATGGCGGCGGCGGTGAGCAGGAAGCGCAGGATGCCCTCCTCATCCGAGTCTTCCACGAAGCGCATGTAATAGTGCATGACCGAGGGGATGATGCCGGCGGCGCCGTTGGTGGGCGCCGTGACCACGCGGCCGCCGGCCGCGTTCTCTTCGTTCACGGCCAAGGCCCACAGGTTCACCCAGTCCATGGCATCCAGGGCCGTGGTCTTCTTCTGCGCGGCGAGACGCGCGGTCAGGATAGGCGCACGGCGGATGACCTTGAGGCCGCCGGGAAGCTCTCCTCCCTCCCGCATGCCGCGGGCGACGCAAGCCTGCATCACGTTCCATATCTTCAAGAGGCCGGCGCGGGTCTCGGCTTCAGGGCGCCAAGCCTCTTCGTTGGCCAGCATCAGCTGTGGGATGCTGAGCTTGTGCTTGGCGCACTGTGCCAGCAGCTCGTCGCCGGAGTTGAATGGATAAGGCAGCTTGAACACCACCGCGGCGGCGTCCCCTTCCATCTCGCTGCTGCGCACGATGAAGCCGCCGCCTATGGAGTAGAACTCGTCGGTGAAGAGCGGCTTCTTGTCGGCGTCCAGCGCCGTGAAACGCAGGCCGTTGGAATGCTTCGGCAGCACCTGGTCCCGGTGGAACAGGAGGTCCAGCGCCTCGTCGAAGGGGATCTCACGCTTGCCGAGGAGATCGATGCGACCGCCCTTGCGGATCTTGGCGAGGCGCGCATCGATGGTGTCGGGGTCGATGCCATCGGGTGTCTCGCCCTCGAGGCCCAAAAGGATGGCTCTATCAGTCCCGTGCCCCTTGCCAGTCAGGGCGAGGGAACCGTAGAGCTGCACCGCCACCTGGGCGGTGCGATCGAACAGCTTCTTGTCCTCGAGATCAAGCAGGAATTGGCGCGCGGCGCGCATGGGCCCCACGGTGTGGGAGCTGGAGGGGCCCACGCCGATCTTGAACATGTCGAAGACGCTGACGGCCATGTAAGTGCTACGCGTCCTTCAGTGAGAGCAGCGAGGCGTTGCCGCCCACCGCAGCTGTATTGATCGTGACGGTGCGCTCGGTGGCGAAGCGCAGCATATAGTGCGGGCCACCCGCCTTCGGACCGGTGCCGGAGAGACCCTGGCCGCCGAAGGGCTGCACGCCCACCACCGCGCCGATCATGTTGCGGTTGATGTAGACGTTGCCGACGCGGATGCGGCGCTGGATGTACTGGGCCTGGCTGTCGATGCGCGTGTGGATCCCGAGCGTCAGACCATAGCCCGTGCGGTTGATGCTGTCGATGACCTTATCCAGGTCCGCCGCCTTGTAGCGGATCACGTGCAGCACCGGGCCGAACACCTCACGCTTGAGGATGTCGAGGCTCGGCAGGTCCACCGCCATGGGGGATACGTAGGTGCCCTCGGCGAGTTCCGCCGGAATCGTGAGTTCCTTGATGAGCCGCCCTTGAGTCTTGATCCAGGCCTTGTGCTCGTCGAGCTGCTGCTTGGAAGCCTTGTCGATGACCGGTCCCACGTCGGTGCTGAGCCAGGCCGGATCACCCATGCGCAGCTCATCCATGTAGCCGGAGAGCACTTCCACCACCCGGTCAGCGATCTCTTCCTGCACGAACAGGACCCGCAGGGCCGAACAGCGCTGGCCGGCGCTGTTGAAGGCACTGGCGACCACGTCCATCACCACCTGCTCCGCCAGCGCGGAAGAGTCCACCAGCATGCAGTTCTGGCCGCCGGTCTCGGCGATGAGCACCGGGATGATGCCGTCGCGGTTGGCGAGGGTCTGGTTGATGGTCTTGGCGGTCTCGGTGGAACCGGTGAAGGCGACGCCGGCGATGCGCGGATCCGCCACCGCGTGCTGGCCCACCACGGAACCGCGGCCCGGGATGAAGTTCAGCACACCACCGGGGATGCCGGCCTCGTGCATGAGCCGCACGGCCTGGGCGCCGATGAGGGAAGTCTGCTCGGCGGGCTTCGTCAGCACGGCGTTGCCGGCGGCGAGCGCCGCGGCCACCTGGCCGGTGAAGATGGCCAGCGGGAAGTTCCAGGGGGAGATGCAGACGAACACGCCGCGGCCCTGCAGCCACAGCTCATTGGATTCGCCGGTGGGACCCGGCATGGCCTTGGGTTTGCCGAAGTCCTCCTCGGCACGCTCGGCGTAGTAGCGCAGGTAATCCACCGCCTCGCGCACTTCCGAGACCGCGTCGGGGATGGACTTGCCGGCTTCGCGCACGCAGAGGGCCATCAACTCAGCCGTATGGGCTTCAAACAGATCCGCCGCCTTGCGCAGGATGCGGGCCCGTTCCATGGCAGGGGTCGCATCCCAGGCAGGCTGGGCTTCCACTGCGACATCGACTGCCTTGCGTATGGTCTCGGCGTCCGCCTCGCGGATGATGCCCACGGTCTCGCGATTGTCGACGGGATTGAGGGAGGGCTTCTCTTTTCCGGACAGGACCTTTCCACCGATGATGGGCGCGGCGATCCATTCCCGGTCGAAGGCCTTCTGCATCTCGATGGCGAGGCCCGCGAGCTTCTGCTGGTCGGCCAGGTTCACGCCACGGGAGTTGGGGCGCCAGGGGCCGTAGATGTCCTTCGGGAGCGGGATGCGCGGATGCGGCTTAACCGTGAGCGCTTCCACTTCCGCCACCGGGTCCGCCACGATGGCGTCCACGGGCACCTTCTCGTCGATGATGCGGTTGACGAAGGAGGTGTTGGCGCCGTTCTCCAGGAGCCGGCGCACGAGATAGGGCAAGAGGTCCTCGTGGCTGCCCACCGGGGCATACACGCGGCAGTTGAGCTTGAGCTTGTCCGGACCCACCACCTCGTCGTACAGCTCCACGCCCATGCCGTGCAGGCGCTGGAACTCGAAGGCGAGATCGCCGCCGGCCATCTGCAGCACGCTGGAGAGGGTCTGGGCATTGTGGGTGGCGAACATGGGATAGACGGCATCGCGACTGCCCAGCATCTTGCGGGCGCAGGCGAGATAGGCCACGTCGGTGTTCACCTTGCGGGTGTACACGGGATAACCCTCGAGGCCCCGTTCCTGGGCGCGCTTCACTTCGCTGTCCCAGTAGGCGCCCTTCACCAGGCGCACCGGGATGCGTCGCTTGCCATCGCGGGCGAGCGCGATGAGCCAGTCCAGCACGTGCGGCGCGCGCTTCTGGTAAGCCTGCACAGCGAGGCCGAAGCCTTCCCAGCCGGAGAGCTTGGGCGAACGGTACACCGCCTCGATGATGTCCAGCGAGAGATCGAGCCGCTCGCTCTCCTCCGCATCCACGGTCAGGCCCATGCCATAGGACTTGGCGCGCTCGGCCAGCGCGATGACCTTGGGCACCAACTCGCCCATCACGCGCTCATGCTGGGCCAGCTCGTATCGAGGATGCAGGGCCGAGAGCTTGACGGAGATGCTGGGGGCCGAGAACACATCAGCGCCCTTCTCCACCGAGGCGCCGATGGCGTCGATGGCGGTGCGGTAGGCCTGGAAGTAACGCTCTGCGTCCTTCTCGGTGAGGGCCGCTTCGCCCAGCATGTCGTAGGAATGGCGGAACTTGCGGTTCTCGTCATCGCGGGCTCTCTTGAGAGCCTCTTCAATAGTCCGTCCCATGACGAACTGGTGGCCCATGATGCGCATGGCCTGCCGGAAGGCGGCACGGATGACGGGCTCGCCCAGGCGCGCGGCGAGGGCCGCCATGTAGTTGCCGAGGTTCTTCTCGACGGCCTGGTCCAGCTCGATGAGCTTGCCGGTGAGCATGAGACCCCAGGTGGAGGTGTTCACGAACAGCGAGGGGCTGGCACCGAGGTGCTCCGACCAGTTTCCGTTCACGATCTTGTCGCGGATCAGCTTGTCGGCCGTGTCCGCGTCCGGGATGCGCAGGAAGGCTTCGGCGAGGGACATGAGCACCATGCCCTCCTGGGAGGACAGGTCATACTGGCGCAGGAACTCCTCGATGCCGCCCTTGGCGGTGCGGTTCTTGCGCACCGTCTCGACCAGATGCTTGGCACGGGCCTGGATCTCGGTACGGGACTTGTCGTCCAGCTTCGCCTGCGCGAGGAGCGCATCCACGCACTTCGTCTCGTCCGCGAGGTAGAGCGCGTTGATCGCCGCGCGCAGGGGATCCAGCGCGGGCGGCGTGCCCTTGAAGATGAAGCGGTCGTCGGACGCGGCGTCGGCGGCAGGCTGATACATGGAAGCTCCGGACGGATACGGGATAGCGGCCTGGAACCCGCTATTTTACTGGATGGAGGGGGTCAGTGCCCTCGGGACTCTATATATGAGGGGGCGGCGACCTGTTTCCAAGCCGCCGCCCCTGCTGTGCCCTGGATTACAGGTTCTTCACGACTGCATCGGCGAAGGCGCTGGTCTTCACTTCCTTGGCGCCGGTCATCTGGCGGGCGAAGTCGTAGGTCACGACCCCTGAGGCCACGGTCTTGGCGTAGGCCGCCTGGACCATGTCCGCCGCCTCGCGCCAGCCGATGTACTCCAGCATCATCACGCCGGAGAAGAGCAGCGAGCCGGGGTTGGCCTTATCCAGGCCCGCGTGCTTCGGCGCGGTGCCGTGGGTGGCCTCGAACACGGCGAGGGAATCGCCGATGTTGGCGCCGGGGGCGATGCCCACGCCGCCCACTTCCGCCGCAACCGCGTCGGAGAGGTAGTCGCCGTTCAGGTTCGGGGTGGCGAGCACCGCATACTCATCAGGGCGCAGCAGCATCTGCTGGAACATGATGTCCGCGATCTGGTCCTTGATGACGATCCACTTGCCGGTCTTGGGGCTCTTGAAGTGCATCCAGGGGCCGCCGTCCAGCAGCTCGGCGCCGAACTCCTCGCGGGCCACGTCGTAACCCCACTGGCGGAACGCGCCCTCGGTGAACTTCATGATGTTGCCCTTGTGCACCAGGGTAACCGAGCCGCGGTCGTAGTCGATCGCGTGCTGGATGGCCTTGCGCACCAGGCGCTTGGAACCATGGGCGGAGATGGGCTTCACGCCGAGGCCGGCGCCTTCGAAGAACTTGGCGCCCAGCTCCTCGCGCAGGAACTTGGCGAGCTTCTTGTTCTTCTCGCTGCCCGCTTCGTATTCGATGCCGGCGTAGACGTCCTCGGTGTTCTCACGGAAGATCACCACGTCCACGAGTTCAGGCTTCTTCAGCGGCGAAGGCACGCCGGGGTAATGCTTGACCGGGCGCACGCAGGCGTAGAGGTCCAGGTCCTGGCGCAGGGTGACGTTCAAGGAACGGAAGCCGCCGCCCACCGGCGTGGTGAGCGGGCCCTTGATGGAGACGATGAGGTCCTTGATCGCCGTCAGGGTCTCATCCGGGAAGTAGTTGCCGTCATAGAGCTTCTGGGCCTTCTCGCCCAGGTATATCTCGCACCAGTGGATCTTGCGCTTGCCGTTGTAGGCCTTGGCCACGGCCGCATCCCAGATCTTCATGCTGGCGGGCGTGATGTCCACGCCGATGCCGTCGCCTTCGACGTAACCGAGGATGGGGTTCTCCGGCACCACGAGCTTGCCGTTGGTCACAGAGATCTTGGTGCCGCCGGACGGCAGCTTCACGTGCTTGTACGACATGAGTTCCCTCAGACGATGATGTTCGGACTCACGGCCGCGTGGGCCGTGGCGCGCGGATTATACAGGAACGCAGGCCGGGCCCTGGAGGGCCAGCAGGCCGGAACGGCCCGGCAGCTCGCCCATGACCACGGTGCTGATGGGCAGCTTCTTGCGGTCCAGGCCCGCCGCGATGTCGCGGGTGGCGCAGAGCTCGTAGCCCTGGGCTTCCCAGCCGGACAGGAGGCGCTCGAACACGGACCGGAGCGCCATGCCCTCCAGTTCCGCGTGCAGGGTGAACACGTGCCCATGCTCCGGCGCGGTGCCGGCGGTGAGCTGGAGCAGCCGCTCGGCCACCGTCTCCACCGTGACGCCGTCCACCCCCACGAGTTCGTCCAGGGTCGGCAGCGTGGTGGGGAGCTGTGGCACCGAGAACACCCTGCCCTTCATCTCCGGCAGGAAGGGATGGGTGCCGCGGGTGTCGCTGGCGTAGTGCATGCGGTGTTCATGCTCCAGCTCAAAGGCATGGAAGTTCATCTGCCAGCCGGCGGCGCCGAAGGTGTCCGGGGCGGTGCCGAACACTTCCTTGAAACGCGCCACCGCCGCATCGAACTCGCGGCGCGTCCAATCCGCGTCCTTGCCGGCGACGAAGTCCTGCCAGCGGATGTGGTCCCAGGTGTGGATGCCCACCTCGAAGCCGGCGTCCCGTGCAGCACGCATCTCCGCTGCACCGCGCTTGCCGATGTCAGGACCGGGGATGAGCGTGCCGTACATCAGCGTCTTCAGGCCGTAGTTGCCGGCGACGTTGGTGCGGAAGACCTTCTTGAGGAACCCGGGCCGGAATATCCGGCGCAGCGCGCGGCCGGTGTTGTCCGGCCCCAGGCTGAACAGGAAAGTGGCCTGGGCGCCGTGGCGCTTGAGCAGTTCGATGAGAGGCGGCACGCCTTCCTGCGTGCCGCGCAGAGTATCGACGTCGATCTTAAGCGCGAGCCGCTTCACGGCCTTAGGCATTGTCTTCCATCAAGTCGCGGGCCCGGGCCACGTCGCCGCGGTAGAACTCGAAGAGCTTCCTCAAGGAAGTCTTCATGTCCACCTTGGGTTCCCAACCGAGTTCCTTGCGGGTGTGCTCGATGCTGGGCAGGCGGTTCTCCACGTCCTGGTAACCCTTGCCGTAATAGTCGTCGGCGCTGACCTCGAGGAGCTTGACCTTCTTGGCGCTGACAGAGTATTCCGGCATGGAGAGGGCGATCTCCATCATCATGTCCGCCAGTTCCTTCACGGAGTGGCTGTTCTTGGGGTTGCCGATGTTGTAGATGCGCTTGTCGGCCACGCCGCCCTTGTTATCGATGATGGACATGAGCGCGTCGATGCCGTCATCCACGTAGGTGTAGGCGCGCTTGCGGGCGCCGCCGTCCACCAGCTTGATGGTCTCGCCCCGTACGATCTGGCCCAGGAACTGGGTCACCACGCGGGAGCTGCCCTCCTTCGGCGTGTAGATGGAGTCGAGGCCGGGCCCGATCCAGTTGAAGGGGCGGAACAGGGTGTAGGCCAGGCCCTCGCGGTCGCCGTAGGCGGCGATGACGCGGTCCATGAGCTGCTTGCTGCAGCTGTAGATCCAGCGCGGCTTGTTGATGGGCCCGAGGATCAGCTCGGAGGTGTAGGGGTCGAAGCCCGGGTCGCGGCACATGCCGTAGACCTCGGAGGTGGACGGGAACAGCACGCGCTTCTTGTACTTCACGCACTGGCGCACGATGGGCAGGTTCGCCTCGAAGTCCAGCTCGAATACCCGCAACGGATCCTTCACGTAGGTGGCCGGGGTGGCGATGGCCACCAGCGGCAGCACCACGTCGCACTTGCGCACGTGGTACTCGACCCACTCCTTGTTGATGGTGATGTCACCCTCGAAGAAGTTGAAGCGCGGGTTGGACATGAGGTCGGACACCTTGTCCGAGAACATATCCATGCCATGGACTTCCCAGTCCGTGGTCTCGATGATGCGCTTGCTCAAGTGGTGGCCGATGAAGCCGTTCACGCCGAGGATGAGGATCTTCTTCACGTTCAGTCTCCCAATGGAAGCGGTCTGATGAGGTGCTGCGCGAGCTGCGCGGCATCCAGGGTGCGCCCGTCCAGTTCGAGCGCCAGTATCTCGATGCGCTTGCCGTCGCCGCAATCGGCGTAGCAGCGGCCTGTGGATTCCATATATAAGGTCGGTGTCTCGTGCCGGGCAGCCTGGTCCGGGTAGTGGCTGCGCAGCACCTTCAAGGGCTTGCCCCCCGCCGTACTGTAGGCCCCCGGATAGGGCGGCGCCACCGCGCGGATCAGGTTGTGAACGCTCCAGGCCGGCTGCGTCCAGTCGATGCGCCCGTCTTCAGGGCGGCGGCGGCCGTAGTAGCTGCCGGCCTTGAGGTCCAGCGGCTTGCGGCTCGCCGTGTTCAGCACCAGAGCCGGCAGGCTGCGGTCCAACACCTGCTCCGCGGCCACGGTCACCTTGGCGAACACTTCGCTCGCGGTGTCATCCGGCAGGATGGGCACCGCCTGCTGGTCCACGAGATCGCCGGCGTCCGGCTTCTTCTCCATGTAGTGCAGGCTGGCCCCGGTCTGGCGCTCGCCGTGGATGATAGCCCAGTTCACCGGCACCCGGCCGCGGAACTTGGGCAGCAGCGAGCCATGCATGTTGAGAGCGCCGCGGGCAGGGGCATCCAGCAGCGGCGCGCCCAGCATGAAGCGGTAATAGAAGGAGAACAGGAAGTCCGGCTTCAGGGCCGCGATGCGCGCCGCGAACTCGGGCGTGTTGGGGTCCGCCGGCGTCGCCACCGGGATGCCGTTCAGCTCCGCGAGCTTCTTCACGCTGCTGAACCAGATCTGTTCGTTCGGATCGTCCTCATGGGTGACCACGAGGTCCACCTTCACGCCGTAGGCGAGCAGCACCGACAGGCAGCGCACGCCCACGTCATGGTACGCGAACACCACCGCGCTGGCGGAACCGACGCGCTGGCTCATCGGGATCTCTTCTCCAAAAGGCTCCGGATCAGGAAGCGCGGACGGCGCTGCACTTCCTGGTAGATGCGGCCAACGTACTCGCCCAGGAGGCCGATGCCGAACAGGATGATGCCGATGAAGAAGAACATGGCGGCGAACAGCGTGAACACGCCGTCCACGGTGCCCTCCGGGTAGAAGATTCGATAGAGCACCAGCACCAGGAACAGCAGGAACGAGGCGGCGGCGATGATGACCCCGAAGAAGGAGAACACCTGCAGCGGCACCACCGAGAAACCGGTGACGAGGTCGAAGTTCAGACGGATGAGGCTGTAGAACGAGTACTTGGACTCCCCCGCCACGCGCTCGTCGTGCTCCACCATGACCTCCACTGGCCTCAGCGCATACAGGTACGCGAGCGCGGGGATGAAGGTGTTGATCTCGCTGGTGTTGTTGATGGCGTCGATGACGTGGCGGGAATAGGCGCGCAGCATGCAGCCCTGGTCCGTCATCTTGATCTTGGTGATGCGCTCGCGCAGGCGGTTCATGGCGCGGGAGGCGTACTTGCGCCAGGCCACGTCCTGCCGGCTGCGGCGGATGGTCCCGACGTAGTCGTAGCCCTCGTCCATCTTGGCGAGGAGCTTGGCGATCTCCTCCGGCGGGTTCTGCAGGTCCGCGTCCAGCGTCACCACCGCGTCGCCGCGGGAGACATCGAAGCCCGCCAGGATCGCCGCGTGCTGGCCGAAGTTGCTCTGCAGCAACACCACGCGGGTCACATCCTCGCGCTTGCCGAACTGATCGCGCAGCATGGCGGCGGAGCGGTCGGCGCTGCCGTCGTCGATGAAGATGACCTCGTAATCGCGCTTGAGGGCGTCGAGCGCGGGATACAGGCGCGCGAACAAGGTCGGCAGGGAATCCTGCTCGTTGTAGACCGGGATCACTACCGAGAGTTCGGGTGTGTCCACGCTCTTCTTCTTCGGGGCGGTGGCCATGGCGTACTCCGTCAAGCCTTCTGCGTCAGACAATGTTTCAAGGCTTCACACACGCGGTCCACGTCGGACATCTGCATGGTGGGGAACAGCGGGAAGGTCAGCGTCTCGCTGCCGATGCGCTCGGCGTTGGGGAACTGGCCTTCCTTATAGCCCATCTTCTTGTAGAAGCTGAACTGGTTGATGGCCTGGTAGTGGATGCCGAGGCCGATGCCCTGCGCGTGCATGCGCTGCTTCAGGGTGTTCCGGTCCAGTCCGTACTTCTTATATAGAGGCAGCGGCGTGAACATGTGCCAGCTGTGGCCGGCATCGCCCTTGGCGGGCAGGACCGCCAGGGACTCGTCCGCCAGCAGCTCGAAGTACCGGTAGGCGAGTTCGCGGCGCTTCTTGTTGAAGCCGTCCAGGTGCTTCAGCTGGCCGATGCCGACCCGGGCGGCCACGTCGGTCATGTTGTGCTTGCTGGCGGCCTCAGTGATGTCCATGGTCCCGTCGGGGAACTTGGTGATGCCGTGGAAGCGCAGGATCTCCATGCGCCTCGCCTCCTCCGCCGTGGCCACGGAGACCGCGGCACCCTCGATGGTGGTGAGGTTCTTGTTGGCGTGGAAGCTGAACACCACGATGTCGCCGAAGGAGCCGACGCGCCGGCCCTTGTATTCGGTGCCGATGGCCTGCGCCGCGTCCTCGATGACGCGCAGATCGTGCTTCTTGGCGAGCGCATACACCGCATCCAGGTCCGCGGCCATGCCATTCAGATGCACCGGCATGATGGCGCGGGTCTTGGGGGTGATGGCGGCGGCGGCCTGGTCCATGAGCATGGCGCGGCTGCGCAGGTCCACGTCCACCAGCACGGGCTTCGCGCCCACGCGCACCACCACGTTGGCGGTGGCGGCGAAGGTCATGGCCGGGACGATGACCTCGTCCCCAGGCCCGATGCCGGCCATCACCAGGGCTTCTTCCATGGCGCCGGTGGCGTGCAGGTAGGTGCGCACGAAGCGCTGACCACCCAGATAATCCGTGAGGCCCTTCTCCAACTGCTCCACCATGGGGCCGGAGGTGATCCAGCCGGAACGCAGCACGTCGGCCACGCCCTGGATGGTCTCCTCGTCCAAGGTGGGACGGGTGAAGGGCAGGTAATCCTTGTTGCTCATCTGTCTCTCTTTAGCTCCGCGCCACGAGGAAAACCCCGACGATGATCACGGCGATACCGCTGATGCGCATGGCGTTGACCGCCTCTCCCATGAAGGCCCAGGCGATGAAGGCCGTGACCACGTAACCCAAGGACAGCATCGGGTAGGCGATGCTCACCTGCACCCGCGACAGCGCCAGGATCCACACCACCACGCTGATGGCATAACAGGCGAGACCGGCGACGATGTGCGGCTCCAGGGCGAGCTTCAGGCCCGCGCTGAAGATGGTGCCGGGCGTGAGCTGGATGATACCCATGTCCTTGACGCCGGCCTTGAGCAGCAGCTGGGCAGCGGCGTTCAGCAGCACGCCGGTCAGCACCAGGGCGAAACTCACCAGATTCATGGCTTCCTCACGGCGATGTGTTGCGGGTCGCGGCCGATCACCGTCATGGGCAGCCCTTCTGTCGCCAAGGCGTCATAGGTCTCGGGCGGCATCACCGCCAGGGCCGGGCCGCCGGACCGCCATTGTGAGGCAAAAGCATCCAGGTCCGGAATCCACCTGGCCGGTTCCTGGCCAATGCCGAACTCAAGCTCACCTTTATAAGCCACCAAAGTCAGGGTTCGGCCCAGGTAGAACGGCAGGGACTGGGGGTAATCCTGGAGACTATATATAGGCGTCTCGGGGCTGACGGATGCGGCCATCTGGTCCGCGAGGCTCTTCTGCGAATAGGCCGGCGAGAGGGCCTGGGCGCCGTTGGCCAGAACCTGGGTGCCGAGGAGCACGCCCGCCGCCAGCAGCGTGATCCCTGCCGCAACCCGGTTGAAGTAAGCCAGGAAGAAACCCACCGTCGAAGTGAGCATCACCAGCACGATGCCGGCCGCGAGCCAGGGCAGGAAAGCCTGGTACAGCTCCAGCGGCAGCTTGTCGGTGTGCTTCTGCAGCTCCGGCGCCTGCCACAGGGCGACCAGCGCCAGCGCGATGCAGAGGAAAGCACTCAGCATCGCGTCACGGCGGCGCAGCTTCTCCAGTTCGCGGCCCACCAGCAAGGCCAGCGCCGGGAAGATGGGCAGGATGTAGCTGCCCAGCTTGGAATCCGACAGCGAGAAGAACAGGAAGATGAAGCCGCACCACAGCCACAGGAACAGAGGCGTGTTGAAGCGCCCCGGCTCGCGGGCATAGGTCTCGCGGTGGAACAGCGCGGCGGCGGCGCGCACGGATTGGGGCAGGAAGGCGAACAGGCCGAAGATCAGGATCGGCAGGAAGAACCACCAGGGCGCGACCCGATGATGCACAGTGGTGAGGAAGCGCTGGAAGTGCTCGTGCACGAAGAAGAACTGCGGGAACTCGGGGTTGCGCAAGCTCACCAGCAGGAACCATGGCCCGGCGATCAGCAGGTAGATGACGATGCCGGCCAATATATGCAATTGTTTTAAGCGTGCCCAGTCCCGGGTGATGAGCACATAGAGCACGAACACTGCGCCCGGCAGCACCACCGCTTCCAGGCCCTTGCTCAGGGTGGCGAGGGCGGCGCTGCCCCAGGCGATGTACATGAAGCCGCGGCGCACCGCGACGTCTTCCGTCTGCATGGCCAGCAGGAAACCGAACAGGCTCGCGCTCATGAAGAAGCTCACGCCCATGTCGAGGGTGTTGAAGTGCCCCATGACGACGTAGTAACAACTGCCGATGAGCACCAGCGCGGCGCACCAGGCGGTGCGCGCATCGAACAGGCGCAGGGCGGCGTGGGCGGTGATGAGGATGCCGAGGAAGCCGAGCAGCACGGTCCAGAGACGGGAGCTGCCGTTGGATTCACCGAAGGCGCCGTAGGCGGCGGCGGTGGCCCAGTACTGGAGCGGCGGCTTCTCGAAATACTTGAGGCCATCCAGGCGCGGCGTGATCCAGTCGCCGCTCACCAGCATCTCGCGGGGGATCTCGGCGTAGCGGCCTTCGTCGGTCTGGAAGAGGTCGCGATGGCTTAAGCCCGTGAACCAGGCGAGAGCCAGGAGGAGCGCCGCCAGGATGATTTTCGCGCGGGTGCTGAAGACCATTGAGGGCGGCGGATCTGCGTGGGGAAAGGCGCTAATTATAAGGTAGAAGGCAGGTCCATTTCTCCCGCTTTTCTGCTCAATCGCGGCTCTTCACTGCCCTTTTGACCCATACCAGAAGCTCATCCGCATCTTCCAACACGTCGGCCGGGACTTCGTAGTAGCGGTGCAATTCCTGCTTGCCCTTGGGGTTGAACGGCTTGCTGCCGGCTTTCACGTAGGCCGGGCGGCTGGCCTCGTCGGTGCGCAGGTACAGCGAGCCTTTGTGGACGATGCCGAAGAAGGCATCGCCCAGATAGAGGCCGTGGCCACCGAACATGGCCCGCGTCTTCAGGCCGCGGGCCTCTTCAAGCTGTTCCAGCACGTAATCCAAGAAGGAAGTGTCTGCCATGGTCAACGCAGCGGAGTGACCATACCGGTCTCTCTATATTTGCGGTAATCGGCCAGCACCACGGCATGATCGAAAACGAGAGCCGGCGGCTTCAAGGGATCGAAGACCTGCACGTTCTTGGCATCGTCGCCGGCCTTCGGTGTGCCATGCGCTTCGGCCACATACACGGCAGTGATCGTATGGCCGCGGGGGTCCCGGGCCGGATCCGAATAATTACCCAACAGCGCCTTGAGAGTGACCTTGAGGCCCGTCTCCTCTTCCGCTTCGCGGACGGCGGCCTGCTCCAGCCGTTCCCCCACGTCCACGAACCCGCCGGGGATGGCCCAGCCATGGGGCGGGTTGCGCCGCTCGATGAGCACGATGGGGCGCCCGGGCTGATCGAGCAGCTCGATGATGATGTCCGCAGCGATGATGGGAGTGACTGGCCGTGCCATGCGGGTGCCTCTAAAGAATGGATCTTTTGCTTTCTTGCTGCGTTGCACCCAGCCTCGCAGTCCTCACGTACACCAAGAGTACGCTCCGGGTGCTCGGCCGGCCGCGCCTTGCCATAAACCAAAATCTCTCATCTTTAGAGGCACCCCTAAACATCTTTGCGAGTAAAGCGAATTATTTGACGCCGGGCCCGTTTGTCGGGGCGCTTCTCCGGTGCCGGGTTGCTGAGCGCCTTGCTCTTGCGCAACGCTGATCGTGTGGCGCGCATCTCGACGCTGCTGGGTGTCTCTGCATAGAGGGCCTGCGCATCAGCCGCCTTTCCGCGCTTGTCCGAGAGGGCACGTACTGTCAGTTCCATGGGGTCTGCGCCACGAGTGAGGGAGATAGTGTCGCCGATGCGCGCGTCGCGGGAGGGTTTCACCCGCTGCCCGTTCACATGCACCCTGCCTCCATTGATGGCAACAGTGGCAAGACTGCGCGTCTTATATAGACGGGCGGCCCAGAGCCATTTATCCAGTCGTACGTCCCGGCTATCAGGCATGTTCCATATCCTCAGCGCCTCGGTACTCGCCCCAATAATAAAGGAGTCGGTCCCGCCCCCGCCGGGCCCACTGGTATAATCCGCACCGCAATTTATGTCCCCGGAGCCCGCCCTTGAACAAGGCCTTCCTCGCCCAGCTCGCCCAGCAGACCCAGGCCCTCCACGAACAAGGGCTCTACAAGACCGAACGGGTCATCAGCACGCCGCAGCAGGCGGCCATCCGGGTGAAGGGCGGCGCGGAGGTGCTGAACTTCTGCGCCAACAACTACCTCGGGCTCTCGGACCACCCGGCCCTGGTGAAGTCTGCCCAGGAGTCCCTGCCCCTCTACGGTTTCGGCATGTCCTCGGTGCGCTTCATCTGCGGCACCCAGACGGTGCACAAGGAGCTGGAAGCCCGGCTCTCCACGTTCCTGGGGATGGAAGACACCATCCTCTACGGTTCCTGCTTCGACGCCAACGGCGGGCTCTTTGAGACAATTTTGGATGAACAGGATGCGGTGATCAGCGACGCGCTGAACCACGCCTCCATCATCGACGGCGTGCGCCTGTGCAAGGCCAAGCGCTTCCGCTACAACAACAACGACATGGCGGACCTGGAGGCAAAGCTCAAGGAAGCGGATGCCGCCGGCGCGCGCCACAAGCTCATCGCCACCGACGGCGTGTTCTCCATGGACGGCATCATCGCGGACCTGAAAGGCATCTGCGACCTGGCCGACAAGTACCACGCGCTGGTGATGGTGGACGACTCCCACGCGGTGGGCTTCATGGGCGAAGACGGCAAAGGCAGCCACGAGTTCCGTGGCGTGATGGGCCGCATCGACATCCTCACCGGCACGCTCGGCAAGGCGCTGGGCGGCGCCTCCGGCGGCTACACTTCTGCGCGTAAAGAAATCGTTGAGTGGCTGCGGCAGCGTTCGCGCCCCTACCTCTTCTCCAACACCCTTGCCCCCACCATCGCCGCCACCTCCATCAAGGTGCTGGACATGCTGGAGAGCGACGACAGCCTGCGCAGGAAAGTGCATGCCAACAGCAAGCGCTTCCGCGATGGGATGCAGAAGCTCGGCTTCAAGCTCGCCGGCGCGGACCACCCCATCATCCCGGTGATGCTGGGGGACGCGAAGCTCGCCAAGACCATGGCGGACGAGCTGCTGGGCGAAGGCATCTACGTGATCGGCTTCTCCTTCCCGGTGGTGCCCAAGGACCAGGCTCGCATCCGCACCCAGATGTCCGCGGCCCACGAACCGGAACATATCGACAAGGCTGTTGCCGCTTTCGGCAAAGTCGGCCGCAAACTCGGCGTTATCTGAAAATGGTTATTTTGCCCGCTGGCGTTGTTGCGACCGACCTCGCACTCCTCACGTACACTAAGAGTACGCTCCGGGTGCTCGGTCGTCCGCGCCTAGCCAGCGGCCAAAATCCCTCATTTTCAGAATTCTTTTCTACTGAGGTGGTTAAATGAGATCTTTAGTAAAGGCCAAAGCTCAAGAAGGGATTTGGCTGCAAGACGTACCGAAACCCAAATTCGGTCATAACGATCTTCTCATCAAGATCAGCAAGACCGCCATCTGCGGCACCGACATCCACATCTACAACTGGGACGACTGGGCGAAGAAGACCATCCCGGTGCCCATGACCGTGGGCCACGAGTTCGTGGGCGTGGTGGCGGAGATCGGCAGCGAAGTGCAGGGCTTCAAAGTGGGCCAGCGCGTCTCCGGCGAGGGCCACATCACCTGCGGCCACTGCCGCAACTGCCGCGCCGGCAAGCGCCACCTCTGCCGCAACACAGTGGGCGTGGGCGTGAACCGCCCCGGCTGCTTCGCCGAGTACCTCTCGATCCCGGCGGTGAACGCCTTCCCGCTGCCGGATGACATCTCCGACGACGTGGCCGCGTTCCTGGATCCGCTGGGCAACGCCACCCACACCGCGCTCTCCTTCGACCTCGTCGGCGAGGACGTGCTCATCACCGGCGCCGGCCCCATCGGCTGTATGGCGGTGGCCATCGCCAAGCACGTGGGCGCCCGCAACGTGGTGATCACCGACGTGAACGACTACCGGCTGGAACTGGCGCGCAAGCTCGGCGCCACCCGTACGGTGAACGTGATGAACCAGAAGCTCGAGGCCGCCATGGAAGACCTCGGCATGAAGGAAGGCTTCGACGTGGGCCTGGAGATGTCCGGCAACGCCCAAGCCTTCCGCCAGATGATCGATACCATGAACCACGGCGGCAAGATCGCCCTGCTCGGCATCCTGCCCCCCGATGCGGCCATCGAGTGGAACAAGGTGATCTTCAAGGGCCTGTTCCTGAAAGGCATCTACGGCCGCGAGATGTTCGAGACCTGGTACAAGATGGTGAGCATGCTGCAGAGCGGGCTGGACATCAGCCCGGTGCTGACGCACCACTACAAGGTGAAGGACTTCCAGGAAGGCTTCGACGTGATGAGATCGGGCAAGTCGGGCAAAGTCGTATTAGATTGGAATTAGCCTCAAAGCTACTGCGCTTGTAAGGCTTTGAGATGGCTGCGAAAGCTTAAGCAGCAACATTTCGATACATCCGCGATGCGTATCTAAAATCGGTCTTCATGGCTCGATGCTAGACTGGCTTCCAAGGAAGGGGGCTTAAAGATGCCTTGGCGTCTCGACACGCGGGACCAGGACCGCATCATCGAGGTTGTGTATGAAGGCACGCTCGCCGCGCCGGAGCTGCGCTCGGCCACCCACCGCATCCTCAGCCTCATGCTCGAGAAGAAGATAGACCGGGTGCTGCTGGACTGCGGCGACGCTCACATGGAAGTGCCGGCCGTGGATGTCTACGACCTGCCGGATGTGTACTCGGATCGCGGCATCTCACGCCAACAGGTACGGGCCGCGGTAGTGATCCCGAAAGACGGTTACAAGCGGGAACTCTATGAGTTCTACGAGGACGTCTGCCGCAACCGGGGCTATTTCGTGAAGCTCTTCGAGAGCCGGGATGCGGCTTGGGAATGGTTGCGGCGGGATAATCCGAGCTAGACCCGACCCAGAAACCCAGCCCGTCCGCAGCGCTATGCATCCGCTACGCTCGCGGTCCAGGGCGTACATGTACGCCCGCCCGAAGCAGTGCTTCGGGCCCTGCGTGGTCGCTCGTAGCTTCGCTACTCACCTAGGCCCCAAGGCCCTCCTCCCATGCTTGCGGCTAGACCTGGTTTAAATCAGCCGATGCTAAACTCTGCGCGGCCGCTAACAAGACAGACGATCTTGGGGAGAGCCCGCATGCCTTGGACGACGCGACACGCAGAAGACAATCAGGTACTGGTGATGGGGTATCACGGGACGATCACTTCCGAAGAATTGGAAGCAGCGAACTACCATGCCATGGGACTGCTGATGGAGCGGAAGATCGACAAGGTGATGGTGGATTGTTCCGCTGCACGGGCCGAGATGCCGATCCTGGACGTGTACAAGCTGCCTGACCTGTACATGGCTGAGGATATGTCGCGGATGATCCGGGTCGCGATGATCCTGCCTAAGGACGGCTACAAGCGGGAAGTCTACGAATTCTATGAGGACGTATGCCGCAACCGCGGTTTCCAGGTACGGCTCTTCGATGACGGCGATGCGGCCTGGGCGTGGCTCGAGAGCGATGCCAGCGTATCCCAGTAGCATCGGCCAGGAATCAGGCCCGCTCGATAGGACGGACCTGGCGACAAGATGTCGGAGCGTGAAGAGCCTCTATGTCGCCGATATCTTCCCACTAGCCAAGATTGGGTTGTTTCACTACCCAGTGGGTTGAAGTGCAACATTCAACATAAGAGTGTCTGGCTGGCGGTTGCCCATGAAATCCGCGACCTCACCGGGAATATTTCCGGCCGGATCGGGTCCCTGTAACCAGGCCCCCGGCCTGTATCATCTATCCCCTTCCCAACGCTCCACCAAGGAGAATTCCATGAAGCGTTTCGCCCCCTTCGCCCTGCTCCTCACCGCCTTCGCGCTGCCGGTCCTGGCCGCCGTGGCCGTGGGTGACAAGGCTCCCGACTTCACCACCCAGGCGTCCCTGGCCGGCAAGGAATACACCTACAACCTGGCCGATGCCCTGAAGAAGGGCCCCGTGGTGCTGTACTTCTACCCCGAGGCCTTCACCAAGGGCTGCACCATCGAGGCGCATGATTTCGCCGACGCAGTGGACCAGTACAAAGCCCTGGGCGCGACGGTGATCGGCGTGTCCCACGACAACGTGGACAAGCTCAACAAGTTCTCGGTGAGCGAGTGCCGCAGCAAGTTCGCCGTGGCGGCGGACCCGGACCTGAAGATCATCAAGGCCTACGGCGCGGAACTGCCGGGCCATGAGACCTATGCCAACCGCACCTCCTACGTGATCACGCCGGACGGCAAGATCCTCTATACCTATACCGACATGAACCCGGACAAGCACGTGGCCAACACGCTGCAAGCCCTCAAGGACTGGCAGAAGACGCAGCCCAAGTGATGCGAGGGGTGGCGCAGGGGCTCAGCCCTGCGCCACCCGTTGCTGCCGCGCGGCGGGCGCGGTAGCGTGTAGCCCTACGGCTTGAAGCCGAAGGGGTCCCGCCATGACTTTCCACAAGCTCCTCCTGGCCGCATTCAGTGTCCTCGTAGTCGGGGCCTGCATCGCTATCCCCTTCGTCCCCGAGACCATCCAGCCGGTGAACGCCACCGTATTTGGCTCCGATCCGGTCATGAAGTTCTCGCCGAGCACGCTCGGCATCCCCTTCCCAGCGGGGCTGCAGCCGGGGGACGTGGCCTACCTCACGGACATGAGCCCCGAGACCCGATCTTTCTTCATGGTGGGCAACTCCAACGCGCCGGCGGGCACGATCATCGACATGCCCATACGCCGTGCGGACGGGATCCACCACATACCGATGCAGTTCGCCCCGGTCAGCTTCCTGAACGGCAATCTCATGAACATGGCCACCGAGATCGCGGGCTATGCCCTCAGCATCCTGATGGCGGCCCTGGGCCTGCTGCTGCTCTGGCGCGGCCACAGCCGCGCGACCCTGGGCGTGGCGCTCTGGTGTCTCACTTCCTTCACGCAGACTGCAGTCGCCATCGCCCCGTTACCTGTGCCCTTCGGCAATCTGCTGAATTCCTGGTGCGCGACGCTGGCGGCCGTAGGTACGCTCGTGGGGCTGTACCTGATCGCGGACGGCCTGACCCTGGAAGCCAGGACACCGCGGCGGCGGCACAGGGCCCACTGGATATTCACCCTCACAGTCGTGCTGTACTCGCTCAGCGTGTTGTCGTTCAACTGGTATTTCTACCAGCACGGCACCTTCGATCTGTTCGGTCCCGGCGCCATCCCGAACATAAGCTGGGCGATAGGCCTGCACTTCGTCGGTTTCATGGTGCCCTTCTCCATGCTGCTGTTCTCCTACCGGCGTTGTGACCCGGTGAATAGGGCACGCATACGCTGGATATTCTTCAGCTTCTTGGGCCTCATCATCACCTACACGCTCGGTTTCTTCGTGGGCCGCTTCAACATTTCATTCGAAGCAGTGAACCTGGTCGGCACGCTGCTGACGGCGGCGACCTTCACCGGTTTCGCCTATGCGGTGCTGAAACATCGCTTGGTGTCATTGGAAGTGGTGCTGAACCGGGCCCTCGTGTACGGCCTCATCACCTCCCTGGTGGTGGGCGTGTTCGCCGCCATGCTCTCCTTCCTGGAGCGGAACACCCTGCACAGCGAGACCAACCAGTTCCTGGCGCTGGTGGTTCCGCTGATCCTCGGCATGGGCATGAACGCTCTCAAGCGGCAGGTGGATGAGCGCATCAACAGCGTGTTCTTCCGCAACAAGCACAAGGCGGAAGCCGCCCTCACCCAGTTCGCCCGCACCTGCTCCTACGTGGAAGACCCGGAGAAGCTCTTAGACCTAGCGGCGGAGGAGCTTTTCCGGAACAGCGGCGCCCAAGGCCTCGCGATCTACTTCACCCAGAAGGGCAAGGCCGGGCCGAAGCTCATGCGTAAGCAGGGGAACCTGGAGTTCCCCGCCAAGCTGGATGCAGACGACCTGGCGCTGCTGCGGCTGAAGGCAGGCGATGCGGAAGTGGACCTGCACGGCACCCTCAGCGGCATGGGGTCGGAAGGCTACGCCTATGCGCTCACTGTGCGGGGCGAGGTGATCGGCTTCGTCGTAATCGGCCCCCGCCCGGCGGACGCCTATTCCCCGGAGGAACGGCGGCTATTCGGGATGGTGGCCCATCAGGTGGGCGTCGCCTTGCATGCCTTGAGGTTGCAGGAGCAGCAGAGTCTATTGAAAGAGTTGGCAGATGGAGTTTTCAAGAGCCTACCCAAAGCGCGAGCAAAGGCGAAAGAATTAATCGGGGTTGCTGGATAGATAAGGAGGTCTTATGCGTTTCTCAGTTTTTATTGTATTGCTTGGATTGCTGACCGGATGCGCTGGGAAACTTGATTATGTTCGCCCTACTTCCTCTGCATCTACGGGAAATATAAAAATTATAAATCATCCTCGCAATGCAGTTTGGGATACCGCAGTTCCACAACTTGGGAAACAGTTTTTTGTAATAAATAATCTCGATAAATCTTCTGGTTTAATTAATATTAGTTACAGCGGTGATCCGCAAGAGTATGTTGATTGCGGACAAATATCGTCTTACGTTAAGAATTTCCGGGGTGAACGTACTTATCAATTCCCGGGTTCAAAAGCAGATGAAAATTATGAAGTCATGGAGAATGGAAATTTATTCGGCATTCAAAGAAAAATGAATCTAGAAGGAAGAGTGAACGTTATCTTTGAAGAAATTGATCAAAACTCAACTCGCGTTACGGTCAACGTGCGCTATATACTTACCAAACAAGCATTTGTCCAAAATGCCGGTGGCGGCAGCCAAAATTATTCCGATACGATTTCATTCAATTCTGGCGGTAGGGCTTCATTTCCGCAAGCTGATTCCAACGGTACTGAGTGCATTCCTACTGGGAAGTTGGAACAAGATATTCTTAGTGCGATGAACTAAACGTATTCTTCAATGAATACGTCAGGGCTTCAAAACATCGCGCGCGCTTGGCAGAGCTAGGCGCGCGAGGACGAGCCCCCGGAGTGTGCTCTTAGGAACGTGAGGGCGCCCGCATGCGGGCGCGGGCGGACAGGACGTTCGCCCTGGGCCGTGAGCGGAGCAGGATAGCGAAGCGAACGGGCGAGCCGGAGCCCAACAAAGTTATGCCCGCGCCGGCGGCGTTTAGCTCGCGCTACCGGATGTCGCAGAAGCAATAGGCATACACCCCTCTCCTATCATTAAATATATCTAAAGACTGTGCCACGTCCAGGAGCTGGCCATACCAGGGGGCGATGCTGGCGCTCGACAACTTCAGCTTCCCCTCTGAACCGGAATTATCCGCCAGGCCCATGAGGAAACGATCCGTGAAGCTCAAGGGCTTCTCTATATAGGTGACGTTATAGTTAGCCCCTAAGTTGGCGAGCTTGGCGGCGGCAGCCTCGGCGTCCTCCAGGTTGCCGAACTTGTCCACCAGCCCCAGGCGCTTCGCATCGGTGCCGGACCAGACGCGGCCCTGGGCGATGGCATCCACCGCCTCCACTTTCATGTGCCGGTTCTCGGCCACCTTGGTGATGAAGGTCTGGTAACCGTGGTCGATGCTGAGCTGGAAGGCCTGCTTAACTTCAGGCGCCATGGCGCGGGTCACGTCCCCCGCGTCGCTCCAGGGCGTGGTGCCGATGCCGTCCGTGTGCACGCCCACCTTGGCGAGTGTGTTCTGGAAGGTGGGCAGCATGCCGAAGATGCCTATCGATCCAGTGATAGTGGAGGGATTGGCGAAGATCTGGTCCCCCGCCATGGAGATCCAATAGCCGCCGGACGCGGCGAGACTGCCCATGGAGACCACCACGGGCTTGCCCGCTTCCTTGGTGAGCTCGATCTCCCGCAGGATCAGGTCCGAGGCGAAAGAGCTGCCGCCGGGGCTGTCCACCCGCAGCACCACGGCGCGCACGGAATCGTCGTTGCGTGCTTCGCGGATGAGTTCCGAGGTGGAATCCCCGCCGATGGAACCCGGAGGCTGGTCGCCATCCATGATGTCACCCGCCGCCACTACCACCGCCACTTCCCCGCCGCCGCGATGCATGTCGTTGGCTTCGGCGGCATCCAGATAATCCTGGTAGCCGATCTGGCGGAAGGTGTGGTCGTAGGTACCGGTGACGCGGGCCACGGCGGCCTGCATCTCATCTGGCGTGGCGATCTTGTCCACCAGCCTCGACTTCAAGGCCAGTTCGGCGCCGTCTCCGTCCACCGCCGCGAGATTCTGATCGAGATCATCTATATAGCTCTTGAGCGCATCGCCTGGGAGCTTGCGGGCATGGGTCACGTCCTGCTGGTAGCCGGTCCAGAGGTCTCCCAGCAACTGGCCGTAATCCTCGCGGGCTTCCGGGGACATGTCGTTGCGTAGGAAGGGCTCGACGGCGGACTTGTACTTGCCGACCCGGAACACGTTCCATTCGATGCCGAGCTTGTCCAGCGCATCCTTGAAGTAAGGCTGGTAGATGCTGTAGCCCTGCAGGAACACGTCACCCTGGGGATGGATGAAGACGGTGTCCGCCTGGGCCGCGAGGTAGTACTGGTTCTGGTCGTAACCCGAGCCCAGCGCGAACACGGGCTTGCCGCTCTTCTTGAAATCCTGGATGGCGCGGCCGATATCCTGGAGCTTGGAGAGCCCGGCGCCCTGCATGTCATCCGTGGCGAGCACGAGCGCCTTGATGCGCTTGTCATCCCGCGCGCGCTCGATGGCTTCCACCACATCCCTGAGGCGCGTCTCCTGCTGATGCTTCTGGCCCAACAGGCGGTCCAGGGCCCGCTGCCCCGGTTCACCGGAGACCTGCTCCACCACCCGGCCGTGGATGTCCACCACCAGCGCGGCTGAACCGGGGACGAGGGGATGGCGCGATGCCATGCTGCCGATGAGCAGAATCAAGACCGTCAGGGTGATGACGAGGTTGATGATGCTGCGGCAGATCAGATCCCAGATCTTCCACATTCCACCGAAAATATGCACAAAGAAGTTCTTTTGGCTCACGGTCGATAGTCCTTACCAGTCGCTACTGACAACTAGATTAATTATGCGCCAAGACCTGGGTGGTGGAGGCGTCCAATATTTCACGTATCCGCGGCAGCCATTCCTTGTGTTCCGGCTTCATGAGGACGGAGCGGAGCGCCGTGGTCATTTCGGAGTCCGCTGCGAGCGTGGGCCACCAGGCCTTGGCCAGTGCATCCGGCAGCTTCAGCAGCGCGAGGTGTAGGTGGCGCGCGGCGGCGGCATCGAACACAGCCTGGGACCGCTCCCCTGCCTGCTTGCGCCCGTTTCCGGCGAGGGTCCAGACCACGATGTCGAGTTCCGGGTTAAGACCCGGTAAATAGCGGTCATCCTTCGCCAAGGCCGCATGTAGCCCGATGGCGGCAGCGCGGCCGGCGGCGAGACCCTGGGCGAACTCACCGCCCTTGGTCATGGGCAGCAGACGCTGGGTGGCCCAGAGGGCCACGGCCGCGGCACCGGCACGGGAACACTCAAGGCTGATCTCCCCCAGGTGCAGGTCCGCGGAAGTGAAATAGGTATAGGGCGAATCATGCTTGTAATAACGCCCCACCGCCGGATCACGGAACAGCACGCAACCGCAGCCATAGGGCTGGAGGCCATGCTTGTGGGGGTCCACCACGATGGAGTCCGCTTCTGCCGTGGCATCGTAGGCGGCGCGGGTGGCGGGACTTAAGTTATCCACGAGCGTGAAGTAGCCGCCGTAGGCGGCGTCCACGTGCAGGCGGAAGCCGTACTTCTCACGCAACTTCACGATCTCATGCAAGGGATCGACCGCACCGAGGGCGGTGTTGCCGAGGGTCGCGACCACGGTGGAGACCTGTTCCTGCTTCAAGGCGTCTTCGAGGGCATTCAGGTCCATACGGCCGAGAGAGTCCACCGCCACGCTCTTGAAAGGCAGCCCCAGCACTTCGCACATGCGGTTGTGGGTGTAGTGGGCCTGGGATGAAGCCAATACGAAGCCCCAGGGCTGCGCATGGCGCGCGACCCAGAGGGCTTCCAGGTTGGCGATGGTGCCGCTGGCGGAGAGATGGCCCAAGTGTTCCTTGTAACCGAACATGGTGGCGATGGCCGCCACCGCTTCCCGCTCCAGCGCAGAGCTGGCGCGGCCGCCGTCGAGCGCATGGTTGTTGGGGTTGATCCACAGGGCCAGCATGTAGGCGACACGCGCCATGGGGTGTGGCGGCTTCAGCATCTGCCCCGCGTACAGGGGATGGGGATAGGGATAGTTGTCCTGCATGCGCCGCGCGGTCTCGAGCAGCACGTCGCGGCCGCGGGTGTCGAGTGCTGGCGGCGTGAAGCCGGGCATATCGGAGAAGCCCTGCTCCAGTACGGTGAGGGCTTCTTCAAGAGCTTTCAGGCTATCGCGTTCGAGCATGAGTCACCTATCCATGAGGCGCATCTTCGGCATCACCTTGCGCCTGCAAGGATGGCGGAATTCGCGACTGATGAAACGAGATCTTTCTGCTGCTGGACGTCCGTCCTGGGACTCAAGCGCAACTGAACCTGATACAGCACATCACCGACCTGCCACCAGAGGTTCGCGGGTCCGCATGAACCTCCGCAGCCGACGGAGCGGAAATACCCCTGTATCCCATTGACTAGGGGGATCGGTTCGACATTAGGGATATCACGGGGACCATATTTCGGCTTCGCCTCACCCGAGAAGCCGCCTGCGTAACCCGCATTCCCGTAATCCAGCCGGAAATAGAGCCCGACATCATATTTGTTTTCCGTCGCGTGGATTAAGACATCCTTCGCGTCAGTGAATGGCTTGGGTAATGCGTCCGGCAACAAGATGGGAACATGGGTCTTCGATTTCAGTTCAGCCAACTTCGGCATGAATACCTCAGCCGGCGGATGGCTCGCCTGGACGATGCCAGCGGTATCTCCGGCGAACGCCGTGACGGGAATCGCCGAAGCACCCATGAGGGTGAACATCGGCACAAGGATCCTTGCTGCGAGTGACGCATACGAATTCGACATCTCGATAAACTCCTTCTGGAAGTCCCTATGGATCATGTCCTTTCCCGTGAACCGCCTCTCTTCCATCGATGAATGCGATCTCACTCAGTGTAGCTCGCTGTCCGGTTTGGCCGGCAGCAGCATCAATTGTTGCAGATCGTGCTCTAGCACCGCCTGCTGGGCTGGGTCGCGGGTGGCGCCCAACAATCCTTTATATAGATTGCGGGCATCGTCCAGGTAACCGGCCTTCGCCAGCATGCCTGCCGCCTGGTAGCGGGAAGTCTGGGCCCACTGGTCCATGGTGAAGGGGCCCGGCAGCATGGCGGAACGCAGGTACAGTTCCGCCGCCTTGGGGTAATCTTCCATCGCCTTATACGAATCCGCGGTCCAGTAGAGCATCTGGCGGCGCTGCTCCGGCGCGAGCGGGCCCTTCAGCAAGTCCTCGAACAGCGGGATGGCGTCCTGGTCCCGGTGCAGGGTCTGCAGGTCGAAGAGCACTTGCAGCACTTCGTCCGTATCCACGGGGCTCCGGTTCTCTATTAGCTTGTGCAGCGAGGCGACACCGGCCGCGGGATCGCCCCCTAAGATGAACACATGCGCGCGCTTCAGCTGCCAGGCAGCATCCGCCACAGCCGCATCCACCTTCTCGCCCGGCGCTGCGGGCGGCGCCGTATCGAGGCCCTGCATCAGCTGGGAAGCGAGGGGGATGTCCGGCATCTCCAGCACGTCATCCACCAGGAGATAGCGCACGTCCGCCGGGATGGTCTTCGGTCCCGCGAAGCGGGAGGAATCGAGGTAGAGGTGGCGCAGCAGCACGTCGCCGTAACGCTGGCTTTGCAGCAGCGTGGCGAACTGGCCTTGGGCGACCTCCGCCTGCTTCGGGTCGCCTGCTTGGTAAGCCACGAGCGAGAACAGCGCCGCAGCGCCGATGGGCGCGCTGTCGTACTGGTTGGATGCGGCCACGAACCAGGCCTGGTCATCACCCACCACCAGCTGCAGCTGGTTGCCGAGATCCTGGCCGTAGGCGATGTAGGCATCCCACAGCATGTCGGGCGTGAGGGCGAAGATATCGTCCTGCTCGATGAGGGTGGGCTGGATGCCGAGCGCGTTCTGCAGCGCGCTGATGCGGGCGACGGGATTCTTGAGATCGTCCGCCGCTTCCGCGGCGATGATCCAGGCGCGCGCCTGCTTCTGGGTGGAGGCGCTGCTGTCGCTGCCGACCTTCACCGCCGCGCCCAGGGCGTCCCCCGGCGAGAGCTGGCCGCTGCGCAGGGACGCGAGCAGCGAGAGCATTTCCGCTTCGTCGCCCTTGGCATCCTCCAGCACTTCCAGCGCGGACTGGGGTGAACCTGAACGCAGGAAGAGGCGCGCTTCCAAGAGCGGCCAGTCGCCCGCGTCCTTCGGATAATCCTGTCGATAACGGATGACGGCGGTCTTGGCATCATCCAGTTTGCCCATGCCGGTGTAGGCGCGGATCACGAGCTGGCGCAGGGCCGCGAGCCCGCGCTCGTCCGGCGGCGACTTCGTGTCCCAGACGAGCGGCTGCACCAGGGCCAGGGCTTTCGCGCCATCACCGAGATGGAGCCAGGCATCCGCCGCCTGCATGGTCTCCCAGGCATGGAAGTCCGGTGTCGCGTCCGCCGGCAGCTTGCCGGCGCGCCCGATCACGGCCTTCCAGGCGCGGCTCGACTGGTAGATATAGATGCGTTCCCGTTCCCAGGCCATCCAGCCCACCGGGTCTTTCGTGGAGTCCGGCTGGTCCCGGTCCATGATCTCCAGCGCGATGCGCGGTGCGCCCGCCTCCGCCATGCCGCTGACGGTGGCGAGGCTTAAGACATTGGGGTCGGCGGTGGAAGCAGAGGGCGCAGGCGTGACGGCGGGCAGCGGTTCCACGATGGTGGCGGGCGCAGGGACTGGCCTGGCTACTGAAGCCGCAGCTTTGGCCGGGGATTTCTTGGGCGCGCCGGCTTTCGCCGGCGCCTTCGCTTCAGCCACGCCCACACCCAAGGCCAGCACGGCGAGTGCGCAGCAAGCGACGCGGCGAAGATGCGGCATGTCCCTTACCCCTGAAACGAAACGGGCGCTTTCGCGCCTGATTAGTGTATCAACTGAATGCTGTCAGTGACCTCGCTAGAACACCCTCCGGGTAGAGGACCAAGAAGCAGTCCAGAACTGGATTCCGGCCTTCGCCGGAATGACGGACAAGATAAATCGGGCCCCAAAAAGAAACGGGCGCTTTCGCGCCCGTTTAGTGTATCAACTGAATGCAGTCTTAATCTCTCGTAAAAAGCGTCACGAGCGAAGGCGGGGCTAGGCGCGCGAGGTGAGCAGGAGGGAGTGCACTCTTGTGTGCATGACCGACTGCGAACCCGAAGCGCAACGACGCCCTGCCGAGCGCAGTAGCTTTTTACACTTTCTCGCGGATACGAGCAGCCTTGCCTGCGAGGTCGCGCAGGTAGTACAGCTTGGCGCGGCGCACGTCGCCCTTGCGCTTCACTTCGATGCCGCCGATGACGGGGCTGTGGGTCTGGAAGGTGCGCTCGACGCCCTCGCCGTGCGAGATCTTGCGCACGGTGAACGAGGAGTTGAGGCCGCGGTTCTTCATGGCGATGACCAGGCCTTCGAAGGCCTGCAGGCGCTCGCGCTCGCCGTCCTTCACCTTGACCTGCACCACCACGGTGTCGCCGGGCTCGAAGGCCGGGACCTGCTTCAACTGCGCTTCTTCGACCGCCTGGATCATCTTGTTCATGACTGCATACCTTGTAAAAATTTCGACCACTATTAACCAGTTGTGCCGCGGTGCACGGATGCACCGCGCCGCGGACCGGTCTGCCGGTTCGCGTAGGCGAGTACGGACATGTGCCGGACTCGCCGAGTCCGAAAAATCCTGGGACGGATTTTTCGGACTTATGATTCATCCCTCTCGCGGATGAAGTCCTTCAGCAACTTCTCCTGCTCCGCGCTCAGCTCCAAGTCCTTCAATAGGTCCGGACGCCTCAACCACGTCCGTCCCAGCATCTGTTGCATGCGCCAGCGGCGTATCGCCGCATGGTCGCCGGAGAGGAGCACTTCCGGCACCCGCCGGCCGTCGATCTCCTCGGGCCGCGTGTAGTGCGGGCAATCCAGCAACCCGTTCTCGAACGAGTCCTGGGCGGCCGACTCCTCGTCGTTCAGCGCCCCGGGGATGAGCCGCGCCAGCGCGTCTATCATCACCAGTGCCGGCAGCTCGCCGCCGGACAGCACGTAGTCCCCGATGGACCACTCTTCATCTATCTCGGTCCCGATCAGGCGCTCATCGATGCCTTCGTAGCGTCCCGCCACCAGCACCAGCGCCGGATGCTTCGACAGCTCCCGCACGCCCGCCTGATCCAGCGGCCGGCCCTGCGGGCTGAGGTAGATCACCTTGGCCCCTTCGCCGGCCTTCCCCTTCGCCTCGCGGATGGCCGCGCGCAGGGTCTCGACCTTCATCACCATCCCGGGGCCGCCGCCGTAAGGCCGGTCGTCCACCGTCTTGTGCTTGTCGGTGGCATGGTCGCGCGGGTTGGATGTACCTACCTGCAGCAGACCGCGCTCCACCGCGCGTCCCGTCACACCGAACTGGAGCAGTGTCGTGACACTCTCCGGAAACAACGTGACGACTTCTATATGCATACGGCCTCTAGAAATCCGGATCCCAGTCCACCGTGATGATCCCGGCGCCGAGATCGACGCCCTTGATCACCTGATCCTGGATGAACGGGACGAGGCGTTCCCGTTGACCTTCCACCACCAGCACGTCGTTCGCGCCGGTGGCCATCATGCCTTTCACCTTGCCGAAGCTCAGGCCTTCAGGCCCCTTCACTTCGAGACCTATCAGGTCGTCCCAGTAATACCGGCCGGGTTCCGGTTCGCCGAGCTGGTCGCGCCACACCGCTATCTCGGCGCCCATCAGTGCGGCGGCTTGGTCACGGTCATCGAGACCGACGAGCCGGGCGGCGAGTCCCTTGCCGTGGGGCCGGAACTCGGCGACCTTCCATTCCTTCCAGCCCTCGCCCTGCTTCAGTTGCCAGGGGGAGTAGTCAGCGATCTCTTCGCGCGGTTCGATCCAGGAGAGGAGCTTGATCCAGCCCTTGACGCCGAACGGCCCGCCGACCTTGCCGATGACGATGCGCTTGCGCTCACCGTGCATACGGTTTACAGCGCGACCTTGTGCTCCTTGAGCAGGTACTGCACGCGGTCAGACGGCTGCGCACCCTTCGAGATCCAGTGCTTCACGCGCTCGGCGTCGACGCGCAGCGTCTCTTCGTGCTTGGCGGCGAGCGGGTTGTAGAAACCCAGGCGCTCGATGTAGCGGCCGTCGCGCGGGCTGCGGCTGCTGGTCGCCACCAGGTGGTAGAACGGGCGCTTCTTGGCGCCGCCGCGGGAGAGACGAATGGTCACCATGTAAATCTAGTCCTCTATGAAAACTTGGGGCCGCCCAAAGGGGGAGACCCGGCAAAAGAGCCCGGTATTTTACGGGAATCCGGAGAAAAGTGAAGGGGTTACGTAGCTTTCGGGGGCGGGAAACGAGGGCTAAAACCCCAAAAAAGCCGTAAAACCGGCTTTGGAACCCCGGCTCGGCCTTTTACCGAGGCCCGAAGCCCGGGGGCATCTTCCCCTTAAGTCCCCGCAACATCTTGGCCATGCCCCCGCCAGCCATCTTCTTCATCATGTCCGCGAGCTGGTCGTACTGCTTGATGAGGCGGTTCACTTCCTGGACCTGGGTGCCGG
>CAZPAO010000014.1:0-50200 GCA_964584665.1 uncultured Gammaproteobacteria bacterium | reverse complement strand
TCTGGGCGAAGCTGGCCTTGCCCATGATGCGCTTGGCCATCATGCGGCCCGCCACCCGCACCCGCACCTTCTCCTGCTCCAGCGACTCGCCGCTGCGCTGGCCGTAGAGGCCGTGCAGGTCCGCCGCCAGGGCGTCCCGGTGCACGTCGTTGGGGAAGGCGACACCCTTCTCACGCAACTTCATCAACTTCTCTTTCCGAAGCTGGATGATGCTGTTGTCGTCGGGCGGCTGCTGATCGCTCATGGCTTTCCCCAGTAGATACTCTTATAGACCTTGCTTCAATGAGGCTTCGATGAAGGGGTCCAGGGCGCCGTCCAGGACCTTCTGCGGGTCGCCGGTCTCGTAGCCGGTGCGCAGGTCCTTGATGCGGGACTGGTCCAGCACGTAGGAGCGGATCTGGCTGCCCCAGCCGATGTCGGCCTTGCTGTCCTCCAGCTTCTGCTGCTCCTCGCGGCGCTTCTGCATCTCCATCTCGTACATCTTGGCCTTCAGCATCTTCATGGCGGTGGCGCGGTTCTTGTGCTGGGAGCGCTCGCTCTGGCAGGCCACCACGATGCCGGTGGGGATGTGGGTGAGGCGGATGGCGGAGTCGGTCTTGTTGACGTGCTGGCCACCGGCGCCCTGGGAACGGTAGGTGTCCACCCTGAGGTCCGCCGGGTTGATCTCGATCTCGATCTCGTCGTCCACTTCCGGCGAGACGAACACCGAGGAGAAGGAGGTATGGCGGCGTGCATTGGAATCGAAAGGTGACTTGCGCACCAGGCGATGCACGCCGGTCTCGGTGCGCAGCCAGCCGTAGGCATAGGGGCCCTCGTAGCGGATGGTGGCGCTCTTGATGCCCGCCACTTCGCCGGCGGAGGCTTCGACGAGTTCGGTCTTGAAGCCGCGGCGCTCGCCCCAGCGCAGGTACATGCGCAGCAGCATCTCGGCCCAGTCCTGGGCCTCGGTGCCGCCGGAACCGGCCTGGATGTCAAGGAAGGCGTTGTGGGAGTCCATCTCGCCCGAGAACATGCGGCGGAACTCCATGTCCGCCACCTGCTGCTCCATGCGCTCCACATCGGCGGTGACGTCGGCCACGCCGGCCTCGTCCCCCTCCTCCGCCAGCATCTCCAGGAGTTCACCGGCGTCAGCCAGTCCGCTGGACAGCTTGTCCAAGAGAGTGACTACCTCGTGCAGGCGTGCCC
The DNA here is from genome assembly GCA_964584665.1 of uncultured Gammaproteobacteria bacterium. GTDB lineage: Bacteria > Pseudomonadota > Gammaproteobacteria > Natronospirales > REEB76 > DASUBN01. The sequence goes on along the minus strand of CAZPAO010000014.1, from coordinate 49,015 downwards.
GTTCGCGGCCCAGTTCCTGGGCGCGTTCCGGCTTGTCCCAGACCTTGGGATTCTCAAGCTCGCGGTCTACTTCCTGGAGGCGTTCGCGCTTCGAATCGTATTCAAAGATACCCCCTCAGAGCCGTGGCACGGCCCTTGAGGTCGGTGATCTTGGTTCGGATCGGATTGATTTCCATCCGTGCATTTTAACAGGCCTCAGGCCGGCTCGATATGCTCCACCAGCAATTGCAGGCGGCGTTCGCCCTGGTACTCGTTCACGTCCGGCTTGAAAGCGATGCGCACCCGCTGGCAGGCAGGCGGGATGCCCGCGCCGGTCTCGCCGAAGGCGATGGCCTCGCAACGCATGCCGGCGGGATGCTGCAGCACCATCTTGAGATGGCCGGTGCCGACGATGCGCCGGTCCAGCAGCCGGAACTCGCCGTCGAAGGCCGGTTCCGGGAAGCCCTGGCCCCAGGGACCGCCGGCACGCAGGAGTTCCGCCATCTCCAGGTTGAAGCAGTCCGCCGGCAGCTCCCCGTCCGACTGCACCACGCCCTCCAGATCAGCGGGCTTGAGCCAGCGGCGCGCCTCCGCCTCGAAGGCGGCGCGGAAGACATCCAACTGCCCCGCTTCCAGGGTGAGCCCCGCCGCCATGGCGTGGCCGCCGAACTTGGGGATGAGACCTGGTTGCCGGGTGGAGATGGCCTCCAGGGCATCGCGTATGTGCATGCCCTTCACGGAACGGGCCGAGCCCTTATAGCTGCCGTCTTCCATCCGGGCGAAGGCGATCACCGGCCGGTGCAGCCGGTCTTTCACTTTCGAGGCCACCAGCCCCACCACGCCTTGGTGCCAGCCTTCATCGTAGAGGCTCAAGCCCATGGGCAGGCCCGGATCGTCCTCGCTGAAGTCGAGGTGCGCGAGCACCGCCAGGGCCTCCTGCTGCATCTTCGCCTCGATGTCGCGCCGTTCCTTGTTCAGTTCGTCCAGCCGTGTCGCCAACTCACTCGCGCGGGCTTCATCGTCGGTGAGCAGGCACTCTATCCCTAAGGACATGTCCGTGAGGCGCCCGGCGGCATTCAGGCGCGGCGCCACGGCGAAGCCGAAGTCCGAGGCATTGGCACGCTTGAAGTCCCGCTTACCGACTTGCATGAGCGCCCGTATGCCGGGGATGCAACGGCCGGCCCGCACACGCCGCAAGCCCTCCGCCACCAACACCCGGTTGTTACGGTCAAGCTGCACCATGTCCGCCACGGTGCCGAGGGCCACCAGGTCCAGATGCTCCGCCAGGTTGGGTTCCGGGATGCCCCGCGAAGTGAACCAGCCTGTCTCCCGCAGGCGCGCCCGGAGCGCCATCAATAGATAGAACACCACGCCCACGCCGGCGAGGGACTTGCTGGGGAATGCATCTCCCGGAAGGTTGGGGTTCAGGATGGCATCCGCCTCCGGCAGCGTTGCGCCGGGCAGATGGTGGTCCGTCACCAGCACCTGGATACCGCGGCGGCGCGCCTCCGCGACGCCGGCATGGCTGGAGATGCCGTTATCCACCGTGATGATGAGATCAGGTTTGCGCTCCGCCGACAGGGCCACGATCTCGGGCGTGAGCCCATAGCCGTATTCGAAACGGTTCGGCACCAGGTAATCCGCATGCTCTGAGCCTAAGCGTCGCAAGGCTCGCACCAGCAAGGCGGAACTGGTGGCGCCGTCCGCGTCGAAGTCCCCCACCACCAGGATGCGTCTCTGTTTCGCGAGCGCGTCCGCGAGCAGGTCCACCGCCCGGTCCATGCCGCCCAGCTGGCGGTAGTCCTCCAGGGCGGTGAGGGCGAGTTCCAGGGATGCAGCATCCGCGACACCGCGGGCGGCATAGATGCGCTGCAACAGGGGGTGCAAGCCCGGCCAGTCCACCGGGGGCGCAGTACGCCGTTCGATACGCCGTGCTTTCATGACGTGCCCAGGGGCCGGCCGCGGCGCCAGAAGCGCTGAGCGCCTGAACGGTCCAGCACGAAGTCCCCTAGGCCGCCGAGATGGATGTCTAGGTGGGTGAGCCGCCCATCCTTCAAAGCCGCGAACAGCGGTGTGAACCAATCCCGTTCCAGCGCGGCGAGGTCACCCGCCGGCAACGCGATGAGGCTGTCGGTATCGATATGCTTCACGGACGCGGATGGGACCGCTTCACGCCGAGCCCAACGGGCGAGTCCTTGCACGAGCGGCAAGTCACTCACGATCTGCAACGGCGCGACGCCGGTCACCGCCGGCAGCCGCCCCCCGCCCCAGAACCAGAGGCTGTTGATGGGCGGACGCCCCGCCTCCTCCCGCGCGGTGTTCACCGCATGGGTGTGGAACAGCATCTCGACTTCGCTCATGAGCGACTTCAGGCGCGGGGCATCGGGGCCGCTGGGCATGGCTGCGAGCACAGCCCCGCCCACGAAGGGGGCCGGATCGTGGGTGACGGCGTCCAGGGGTTTCGGGCAGAGCAGATAGCCGCGCAGGACCTGGGGGAACTCGAGATGCCAACCGTCGCCACTGAACAACCTATTGAAAGCTTCGGAGAGTGCGTGCGTCTCGGCATGGGCCAGTTCCAGCACCGATTCCGGCATGAGCACCAGCTGGTCCCGGTCCGGTGCGAGATGCACCGGGTCCGCCCGGAGCCACCAGCCCTCGTCCGGCGTGCCGCCGTCCGCGAGGCGCGTGAAAGGCGCTTCGTGTATGTCGCCTGCCGTCAGGCCGAACAGGGGTGCCAAACAGGCGGCCGGGTGGCGCGTCTCGCACCGGCCGGCCCGGGCCAGCATGCGCTCCAGCACCGGCAGGCGCGGCCGGCCCGCGGCCTGGTGGGCACGCAGGAAATCCGGGATCAGGAGCATGGAGGACATGGAAGGAGCGGCGTTCACTTATGGCTATTATGCCGCTAATCTAGCGCCATGAAGATAGCCAAAGAGAACGTGGGCCGTGACCTGAAGGTGATCCGCGCCTATGCGCCGGGCCGGGTCAACGTGAGCGACACATTGCTCACCAAGAGTTTCATCGTGGCCGCGGACCGGCTCATCGAGGATTGGCCGCCGCAGCGCTTCGAGGACTTGGATGCCGCGAACCTGGAAGCGGCGCTGGCTCTCGAGCCCGAGATCCTCATCATCGGCACCGGCGCGGCGCAACGCTTCCTGCCGGGCGAACTGATGGGTGCCTTGAGCCGCAGGGGCATGGGCGTGGAGGTCATGGACACGGCCGCTGCCTGCCGGACTTATAACGTGTTACTGAGTGAAGATCGAAAAGTAGTCGCCGCTATCCTCATGATCTGAAAATCGCAAAAGCTACTGCGCTTGGCATGACTTTGTTGCGCTTCGGCTCGCAATGCTCATGGACTGCGTGTCCACTCCACTTGCTCGCCTCGCGCGCCTCGTCCTGCCTGCGCTCGTAACGCTTTTGCGGTTATCTTCCTGACTAAAACGTCTGACTACTCGAAAAGGGATTCTTCGGAGAGACCCTCTGATTCGAGTATCTGACGCAAGCGTTTCAAAGCATCCATCTGGATCTGGCGCACCCGCTCGCGGGTGACACCGATGGAGTTACCCACGTCCTCCAACGTCCCCTTCTCCTGGCCGTTCAGGCCGAAACGCTGCTCCACCACCTGCCGCTGCTTGTCGTTGAGCTTCCCCAGCCATTTCTCGATGACCGTCTGCATGTCCGCATCCTGCAGCAGGCGCGAGGGGTCGGTGTTGTTCTCGTCTGGGATGGCGTCCAGCAACACGCGCTCACCGTCGCGGCTGATGGGCGAATCCACCGAGGTCACGCGCTCGTTCAGGCCCAAGAGGCGCTTCACGTCCTCCGGCGACGTGTCCATCTCCGTCGCGATCTCCTCGGCGGTGGCATCCCGGTCCAGCTCATGGGCGAGCTTGCGGGCGGCGCGGAGATACAGGTTCAGTTCCTTGATGACGTGTATCGGCAACCGGATGGTGCGGGTCTGGTTCATGATGGCCCGCTCGATGGTCTGGCGGATCCACCACGTGGCATAGGTCGAGAAGCGGAAGCCGCGCTCCGGATCGAACTTCTCCACCGCATGGATGAGCCCGAGGTTGCCCTCTTCTATGAGGTCCAGCAGCGGCAGGCCGCGGTTGATGTACTTGCGGGCGATCTTGACCACGAGCCTCAAATTGCTCTCGATCATGCGCCGGCGCGCGGACTCGTCGCCGCGCAGCGCGAGGCGACCGTAGTAGACCTCTTCCTCGGCGCTCAGCAGGGGGGAATAACCGATCTCGGAGAGATAGAGGCGCGTGGCATCGAGCTGGGCGGTGGAAGCGACCGGAGCGGCCTCGCCCTTGGGCTCCGCCTCCTCTTCTTCCTCGGGTTCGGCTTCACCCGCATCCAGCAGGGGTTCCGCCTCACCGTCCGCGGCCAGGAGCTCCCCGGCCGGCGGCGGTTCCTCCGCCTCCAGTTCCACCAGGACTTCTTGGTCCTGCGGGGACTCTTCGTCCTGCGGAGCTTGGCCTTCGCGGTTCACGCAATGCGCCGTGAGATGTGGCGGATCATGGCTTGAAGCATACCCCTAATCTTGCCAATGCGCCCGGGTGCGGCGCAAGTGTGACATCAGCGGCGTGGCAGGTAACTCAATGGGTCCACAGGCTTGCCGTCGTAGCGTATCTCGAAGTGCAGCACCGGCCGGTTGTCGCGCCCCAGGCCCATGGTGGCGATGCGCTCGCCGATGCGCACGCTGTCGCCTTCCTTCACCAGCACCTGGTCGTTGTCCGCGTAGGCTGACAGGAAGCTCTCGCTGCCCTTGATGATGATGAGCTTGCCGTAGCCCACGATGCCGCTGCCGGCATAGACCACCCGGCCGCTGCTGGCGGCACGGATCTCGGTGCCCTGGGGCGCGGTGATGTCCACGCCCGTGGCGAGGCGGCTTCCCGCATGGAACTGGCGCACCACCTGGCCCTGCACCGGCCATGCCCACTGGAGGGGGCCGGAAGACGGAGGCAGGCTGTCATCCACGCGCTTCGCGCCGGCGGCGGGCGGCGCGGGCTTGCGCAGGGCGCTGGCGGGCGCCGCCAGCACCAGCTTGTCGCCCGGATGGATACGGTAGTCGGAGCCAAGATGGTTCCAGCCCGAGACGTCGTGGTAGTCGAGGCCATAACGGAAAGATATCGAATACAAGGTATCGCCCGGCTTCACCACATAGCTCGCGGGCGCCGGCTCCATGGGGGCGCCATCCTGGGGCGCATTCCATTGCAGCGCACCAGCGCAGCCACCCATCAATATCGGCAGCAGCGTCAGCATGAGGAGGCCCGCTATGCGTCTCACTCGAGCCCTCCGAGCAGAGGCACGAAGCTCACCCGCGCCAGTACCTGCCGGTCGTAGCTTTCCTCGCCGCGGCGCACGATGAGAAGGAGATCCTGGTCGCCACCTGGGCCCACCGGTATGACGAGGCGTCCGCCTATGGCGAGCTGGCCCAGCAAGGCCTGGGGCACCTCCTCCGGCGCGGCAGTGACGATGATGCCATCGTAGGGCGCATGCTGGGGCCAGCCCCAGCCGCCGTCCGCGTGGCGGAAGAATACGTTGCGGATGTTGATGGAGGCCAAGGTCTGTCTCGCGCGCTGGGAGAGCGCCGCGAGCCGCTCCACGGTATAGACGCGCGTCACCAGCGCGGAGAGGATCGCGGTCTGATAACCGCAGCCGGTGCCCACCTCCAGCACCTTCTCCAGCGGGCCGCCGGCCATGAGCGCCTCGGTCATGCGCGCCACCACGAAGGGCTGCGAGATGGTCTGGCCGAGACCGATGGGCAGCGCAGTGTCTTCATAAGCGCGTGTCGCCAGGGCCTCGTCCACGAAGAGGTGCCGGGGCGTCGAGCGGATCAGGTTCAGCACCATCGGGTCCTGGATGCCCTGCTCCTTCAGGCGCGCCACCAGCCGGTCGCGGGTGCGCGCTGAAGTCATGCCGATGCCGCGGACTTCCGTCACTTGAGGTCCATCCCTTGCAGCCACTGGGACAGGTTGTCGATGGCGGTATAACGCGTGAGATCGATCTGGATGGGCGTCACCGAGATGCAGTGGCGGCGGATGGCGTTGAAGTCCGTGCCCGGGCCCGCGTCCTGCTCCGCGCCCGGCGGGCCTATCCAATAGATGGGGCGGCCCCGCGGGTCCTGGTCCTTGAGCACGGGCTCGGAACGGTGCCGGTGGCCGAGACGCGTGGCCTCCACCGCCTCGATGCCGTCCCAGGGCAGGTCCGGCACGTTCACGTTGAGGATGGTGTCCGCCGGCAGCGGGTGGGAACGCAGGCGCTTGACCAGATCGCAGGTGAAGCGCGCCGCCGTGGCGAAATGCTTCGGCGGACCATCCAGCACCAGGGACACCGCCACCGCCGGGAAGCCCAGGAAGCGCCCTTCCATGGCCGCGGCCACGGTGCCGGAATAGAGCACGTCGTCCCCCAGGTTGGCGCCGGCGTTGATGCCGGAGACCACCATGTCGGGCGACTCCTCCAGCAGACCGGTGATGGCGAGGTGCACGCAGTCCGTAGGGGTGCCGTCCACGGCGATGACGCCGGGAGACTCATGGCGCAGCCGGATCGGCGCGCTCAGGGTCAGGGAGTTGCTGGCGCCGCTACGGTCCCGGTCCGGGGCCACCACCGTGACGGCGGCGAAGGCCTTGAGGGCCTCCGCCAGGCAGCGCAGCCCTTCCGCATGGAAGCCATCGTCGTTGCTGAGCAGGATCCGCACTCAAATCCCCAGGATTTCTGCATTATCATGCGTAGGATACCGTAAACACCGCCCCCAGACCCCATGCGCCGCAAGCACGAAACCAGCGAAGAAGACCGCCAGCTCTTCCGCGAATCCGTGAAGGGAGCTAAACCCCTGCGCGCCAAGAAGAAGGCGGCGGTGCGCAAGCCCAAGCCCCTGCCCCGGGCGCGCTTCGCGGACGCGGAGCGACGCGCGGTGCTGGAGGAGAGCCTGCGGTTGGACCTCCAGGACGACGGCGTCTTCAGCGGCGAAGACCTCTGGTACGCCAAGGCCGGCGTCCAGCACGCGCTGATGCGCAAGCTGCGCCGCGGCCAGTACAGCTCCCGCGCCGAGCTGGACCTGCACGGGATGCGCAGCGAGGACGCGCGGGTGGCCGTGGCGGAGTTCCTGCTCGAGGCAGCAGACCACGGCTGGCGCTGCGTGCGCATCATCCACGGCAAGGGCCTGGGGTCCGGCCCCAAGGGACCGGTCATCAAGCAGAAGCTGGGTGGCTGGCTACGCCAACGCAAGGAAGTATTGGCGTTTTGCTCCGCACGACCCGCAGACGGCGGTACGGGCGCTCTATATGTGCTCTTAGGTAAGAGCTGAGTTACTTCTTCTTCGCGGCGAGCTGCGCCACCAGGTCCTTCAGTACTCGTTGCGTCTCCTCGCTGAACCACACCTTCGTCATCTCTTCACGGGTGGTGGGCGCCAGGCTGTCGAACATCCGGGCATAGTCCTCCCGCAACACGGAACGCGTGGCGTGCATGGCGTTCTGGGGCAGCTTCAGCATCTCGCGGCACCATTCCAGCGCTTTCGGCACCACGTCCTCGGGCGCGACGACCTGATCCACCAGGCCTGCGGCCAATGCCTCGTCCGGCGAGACCAGCATCCCCCGCACCGCGAGCCGTTCAGCCTGACGCTGGCCTACGAGCCGCGTGAGGCCGCCGAGGATCACCCGCGGCACCGGCAGACCCACCTGCACTTCGTTCAGCCCCATCTTGAAGCGGCCCTGGGCCGCGATGCGCGTGTCGCAGAAGATGGCGATGACGGCGCCGCCCGCCGGGCTGTGGCCGGTGATGGCGGCGGCGATGGGGATGGGCGAGGTGGCGACGCTACGCAGCATGGCGAAGAAATCCACCCAGAAGCGTTCCATGCCGGCGCGATCCAGACCCAGGAGATAGGGCACGTCCAGGCCGGCGGAATACATGCCCGCCACGCCCGAGAGCACCAGCGCCTTGGCGCCCTGCTTCGGCGCCGCCTCGATGGCGGCCTTCAGTTCCTGCACCAGCGGATGGTGCAAGGCATTCACCGGCGGGCGCTCCAGCCGGAGTTCCAGGATCTCGCCGTGTTCAATCTTCGTTAACATCATCCGTCTCCCCGTGGGTATCGGCCAGCTCCCTCAGCACGGTGGTGGCATAAGCCCCCGCCGGCAGAAAGAATTCCAATATCAAACCATCATCTTCCTCGCTCCAGGCGAAGTCCCGCACCGGCAGACGCAAGGCGCGCCGCGCCGCCTCCATCCCGATGCGCTCCAGCCCTGCCGTGACCACAGGATGGCGCGCGGCGGTTTCCGCTTCCAGGGCTTGCACCTCGCCGGAAGTCATGGGTTCACCCTTGCCCCAGAGGGGACCGGTAGGGTGCACATCGCCGCTCGCGAGCCGAGCCTGCAGGGTCTCGTCCGGCTCGGGCATACGGAACACGCTGTGACTGCCGTCCAACATCAGGACTTCCCCCGGCAGCAGTTTGTTCCAGTTGCCCGCCTGCACCCGCGCCGAAAGCAGGTCGTTGAAGACGAGGCTGCGGGCGGCGGACAGGAGCAGGCTGAACAGGCGCCGGTCGTGGATGCGCAGCTTGCCCGAGAGGGCCGCTTCCGCCTTGGCGATATTGCCGGCACCGCGGCCGAAGCGCTGCTCGCCGAAATAGTTGGGCACGCCCTGCGTGCGTATGGCCTCGAGCTTCGGCGCGAGCGCGGAGACGGGGCCCGAGAGTTCCCGCAGCTTGAGGCGGAACCGGTTGCCTTCCAGTGAGCCGGTCTTGAGCTTGCGGCGGTGGCGCTCGGACTTCAGCACCCGGAACTCGTCCGAAGGGAGAGCGTTCCAGTCCGGCTCAGGCCTGCGGTCGAGGGGCAGCGTGAAATGCTGCACCGTAACCGCGTGCCGGTCCTTGAGGCCGGCGTAACCCACTTCCCGCGGCGGCACGCCCGCATGGCGTGCCAGCTGGTCCGCCACCCAACGGGTGTTGGCGCCGCGCTTCTCCACCGTGAGCATGACGTGGGGGCCTTCCCCATCCGCCTGGAAACCCAGCACCTCTTCCACCCGGAAGTCTTCGGGTACCGAGCGGATGCGGGCCGCGAGCGTCAAGGGCCCGTGGGCACGGGACCAGTCTGGAAGGGTGTCCATGGGAAATTAGATGTCTTCGATCAGCGCCACGGCGTGGGCGGCGATGCCCTCACCCCGGCCGATGGCGCCGAGACCTTCGTGGGTGGTGGCCTTCACGTTGACCCGGTCCGGCAGGATACCGAGATCCTGGGCCAGGTTCGCGCACATGGCGGAGACATGGGGCGCGAGCTTGGGTGCTTCGGCGATGACGCTCACGTCCACCTGGGAAGGCCTGAGCTTCTTCGCGGCCAGGAGTCTCCCCACTTCTTTGAGCAGCAAGCGGCTGTCGGCGCCCTTCCACCTGGCATCCGTGTCCGGGAAATGCCGGCCGATGTCCCCCAGGGCCGCGGCGCCCAGCAAGGCATCGCAGACCGCGTGCAGCACCACGTCGCCATCGGAATGGGCTTTCACGCCCTTGACGTGGGCGATGCGCACCCCGCCCAGCATCACATGGTCGCCGGGCCCGAAGGCATGCACGTCGTAGCCGTGGCCTATCCTCATGCTTCAGCTCCGGCGCGGTGCGCGAGGATGGCCTCGGCCAGCGCGATGTCGTCGGGACGGGTGATCTTGATGTTGTCGCTGCGGCCCTCCACCACCAGGACCGGATGGCGGGCGCGCTCCATGGCATTGGCCTCATCGCTCGGTGCATCGCCGGAACTGAGCGCCGATTCCAGCGCCTCCCGCAGCAGGCGGTAGCGGAACATCTGCGGCGTGAAGGCGCGCCAGAGATCCGTGCGGTCCGGAGTCGCGGTGATGCGCCGCTCGTCATCGACCCGCTTCAGCGTATCCGCCACCGGTACCGCCAGGATGCCGCCCACCGGGTCGTCGCCGATGCTGTGCATGAGCAGGGAGATGTCCCGGGGATGCAGGCAGGGCCGTGCGGCATCGTGCACCAGCACCCAGTCGTCGTCCTCGAGTTCCTCTTTCAGCGTCTCCAGGGCGTTCAAGACCGAGCGGGCTCGGGTGTCGCCTCCGGCGGCGATGCGCACCGGCTTCGCGCGGGTCCCCGGCAGGTAGCGCTGCCAGTAGGGATCGTCTGCCGCCACCGCCACGGTGACGCCGGCGATGGCCGGTTCCGCCACCAGGACATCGATGACGCGTTCTATCAGCGTGCGACCGCCGAGGGAGAGGTATTGCTTGGGGATGGAACTCCCCATGCGCATGCCGCTGCCGGCAGCAGGGATCACCGCCCAGTGGCGCGGGCTCACGGCTTCACTTCAGGGTGTGGCAGGCGCGGGGGCCTGCACGATCTGGTAGAAGGTCTCGCCGCGCTTGACCATGCCTAGCTCGGTGCGGGCCCGCTCTTCGATGGCGGCCTGTCCGCCCTTGAGGTCGGCGACTTCCGCCGCCAGCGCCGCGTTGCGCTTCTGCAGCCCGGCGTTCTCCGCGGCCTGGGTCTCGAGTTGGCCCCTGAGGCGCATCGCCGAGGGCACGTTGCCCACGCCGAACCAGAGCTGGAACTGCAACATCACCAGCAGCACCACGAGCATGAGCGGCACCAGCCGCGTCCAGTCGAAGTGGATGCCGGGCAACTTCATCGCGAGCCGATCCCCGCCGGGAAGGCCTTGGCGCCGTGGTAGCGGGCCTTGGCGCCCAGGGTCTCCTGGATGCGTAGCAGCTGGTTGTACTTGGAGAGCCTGTCCGAGCGCGACAGGGAGCCGGTCTTGATCTGGGTGGCACGGCTGCCCACCGCGATGTCGGCGATGGTGTTGTCCTCGGTCTCGCCGGAGCGGTGTGACACCACCGCGCTGTAACCCGCCTTGACCGCCATGTCGATGGCGTCGATCGTCTCGGTGAGGGTGCCGATCTGGTTCACCTTGATGAGGATGGAGTTCGCGATGCCGCGATCTATGCCCTCCTCCAGGATGCGTGTGTTGGTGACGAACACGTCGTCTCCCACGAGCTGCACCTTCTTGCCGAGCTTGTCGGTGAGGATCTTCCAGCCGTCCCAGTCGTTCTCCGCCATGCCGTCCTCGATGGTGACGATGGGGAACTTCTTGACGAGATCCGCGAGGTAATCCGCGAACTCGGCGGACTTGTACTGGCGGCGTTCCGATTCCAGGTGGTAGCGGCCGTCCTTGTAGAACTCGGTGCTGGCGGCGTCGAGGCCGAGCATGATGTCCTTGCCCGCCTTGTAGCCGGCGCGCTCGATGGCTTCCATGATGGCCATCAGCGCCGCCTCGTTGGACGGCAGGTCCGGCGCGAAGCCGCCCTCGTCGCCCACGGCGGTGTTGAGACCACGCTCGTGCAGCACCTTCTTCAGCGCGTGGAACACCTCGGCGCCGTAGCGCAGCGCCTCGGCGAAGTCCGGCGCGCCTACCGGCAGGATCATGAACTCCTGGATGTCCACGTTGTTGTCGGCATGGGCGCCGCCGTTGATGATGTTCATCATGGGCACCGGCAGCGTCACCGCCTTGCGGCCACCCAGGTATTCGAACAGCGCCAGGTCCTGCTCGTTGGCGGCGGCGCGGGCATTGGCCAGGGACACCGCGAGCAGGGCGTTGGCGCCCAGGCGGCCCTTGTTCTCGGTGCCGTCCAGGTCGATGAGGGTTTGGTCCAGCTTCTTCTGGTCCGCTGCCTTGAAGCCCTTGAGCTTCTTCCTGATCTCACCCTGCACGTTGGCCACGGCCTTGAGCACACCCTTGCCGCCGTAGCGGTTCTTGTTGCCGTCACGCAGCTCAACCGCCTCGCGGCTGCCGGTGGAGGCGCCCGACGGCACCGCAGCGCGGCCCCAGTGGCCGCTGTCCAGGAGCACGTCCGCTTCTACGGTGGGGTTGCCGCGGGAGTCGATGATCTCACGGGCACGGATGTCAGTGATCTTCGCCATGGCCAGCCGTCTTCCTTAAGATAGAGGTGATCAGAATTGGGTCTCGAGGTAGGGCCGGCGCTTCACCGCCGTATCCAGTTCCTTGAGCGTCTCCAGCAGCGCCGCCATGTGGGCGAGCTTCATGGAATTGGGTCCGTCGCAGAGGGCCTTGTCCGGGTCCGGGTGGGTCTCCATGAACACGCCGGCGACGCCGGCGCCGATGGCCGCCCGCGCCAGCACCGAGATGTGCTCGCGCTGGCCGCCGGAGCTGCCGCCCTGCCCGCCGGGCAGCTGCACGGAATGGGTGGCATCGAACACCACCGGGCAGCCGGTGGCGCGCATGACCGCGAGGCCGCGCATGTCCACCACCAGGTTGTTGTAGCCGAAGCTGAAGCCGCGCTCGCAGACCATGATCTGCTTGTTGCCGGTGGCCTGGGCCTTGTCCACCACGTTCTGCATCTCCCAGGGGGAGAGGAACTGACCCTTCTTGATGTTGACCGGCTTGCCGGCCTTGGCCGCGCGCTGGATGAAGTTGGTCTGGCGGCAGAGGAAGGCCGGGGTCTGGATCACGTCCACCACCTTGGCCACCGCCTCGATGTCCGTGTCCTCGTGCACGTCGGTCAGCACCGGCACCCCGATCTGTTTCTGCACCTTGGCGTGGATGCGCAGGCCCTCTTCCATGCCGGGGCCGCGGTAGCTCTTGCCGGAGGTGCGGTTGGCTTTATCGAAAGAGCCTTTGAATATGTAGGGGATGCCGAGCTTGCCCGTCACTTCCTTCAGGTGACCGGCCACGTCCAGTGCCAGCTGCTCGCTCTCCAGCGTGTCCGGGCCGGCGATCAGGAAGAAAGGCTTGTCGGATCCGGTCTCGAAGCCGCAGAGCTTCATGCGCGCGCCGCCTTGAGGGTCTGTCCCGACTGGGAATAGGCCCGGGCCGCCTTGATGAAGCCGGTGAACAGAGGATGGCCGTCGCGCGGGGTGGAGGTGAACTCCGGGTGGAACTGGGTGGCGATGAAGAACGGATGGTTCGGCAATTCCACGATCTCCATCAGGTCGTCCTCGGAGCGGCCAGAGAACACCATACCCTTCTTCTCCAACTGTTCAAGGTAGTTGTTGTTGAACTCGTAACGGTGGCGATGGCGCTCCATGATGCGGTCCTTGCCGTACAGCTTGTGGGCCAGGGTACCGGTCTTGAGCAGGGCTTCCTGCGCACCGAGGCGCATGGTGCCGCCCATGTCGGACTTGTCGTCGCGCTTCTCCACGTTGCCGCTGCGGTCCTTCCACTCAGTGATGAGGGCGATGACCGGGTGCGCGGCGTTGCGCTCGAACTCGGTGCTGTGGGCACCCTTCAGGCCCGCCACATTGCGGGCGTACTCGATGGTGGCCACCTGCATGCCGAGGCAGAGACCGAGGTACGGGATGTTGTTCTCGCGGGCATAGCCGGCGGCGGCGATCTTGCCTTCGATGCCGCGCTCGCCGAATCCGCCCGGCACCAGGATCGCGTCCATGCCGCGCAGCATGCCGATGCCGTCCTTCGCCACTTCCTCCGAGTCGATGTAGTGGATCTTGACGGAGGTGCGGGTGGCGATGCCGGCGTGGCGCAGCGCCTCGTTCAGGGACATGTAGGCGTCCGCCAGGTTCACGTACTTGCCCACCATGGCCACGTTCACGGTGGCCTCGGGGTTGGCACGGGCCTCCACCACGCGGCGCCACTCGGAGAGGTTGGCGGAACGGGCGTTGATGCGCAGGTGGTCTACCACGATGTCGTCCAGGCCCTGCTCGTGCAGGACCAGGGGGATCTTGTAGATGTCGTCCACGTCCGGGGCGGAGATGACGGCCCGCTCCTCCACGTTGGTGAAGAGCGCGATCTTGCGGCGGGCATCCAGGGGCAGTTCGGCGGCGGCGCGGCACAAGAGGATGTCCGGCTGGATGCCGATGGAGCGCAGCTCCTTGGCGGAATGCTGGGTCGGCTTGGTCTTGGTCTCGCCGGAAGTGGGGATGTAGGGCACCAGGGTCAGGTGCATGTACACGCACTTGCCGCTGCGGCCCATCTCCACGCCCATCTGGCGGATGGCCTCCAGGAACGGCAGCGACTCGATGTCGCCCACGGTGCCGCCGATCTCGACCAGGCACACGTCCGCGTCGCCCGCACCCTCGCGGATGCAGCGCTTGATCTCGTCGGTGATGTGCGGGATCACCTGCACGGTACCGCCCAGGTAGTCGCCGCGGCGCTCCTTGCGGATCACGTTCTCGTAGATGCGGCCGGTGGTGAAGTTGTTGCTGCGGCCCATGCGGGCACGTATGAAGCGCTCGTAGTGGCCCAGGTCCAGGTCGGTCTCGGCGCCGTCGTTGGTGACGAACACCTCGCCGTGCTGGAAGGGGCTCATGGTGCCGGGGTCCACGTTGATGTAGGGGTCCAGCTTCACCATGGTGACCTTGAGGCCGCGGGCCTCGAGGATGGCGCCAAGGGAAGCGGAGGCGATGCCTTTCCCCAACGAGGAAACGACGCCACCTGTCACGAATACGAACTGGGTCATCTGGAACTCCCGACGCGGCACCGGGACGGCGCTGCGGAATCGGGAAAACAGAATATCAGAAGCACCTCTCTTTAAGAAGTGCGGCGCAGGTCACACGCGGATTTCAGCGGAAAAACCCCCGCTGCTCAGGTGAGCGGCGGATGATCGCGCCATTCGATGCGCAAACCCGCTTCGCCGGGTCGCGTCGCATGCGGTTCGCAGGCGAACAGCCCTGCTACCGCCAGGAGTTCGTGATCCGCGTAGAGCAGCGGCAGCCGGTCCCTGAGCCAGGGGGGCACATTCATCTCCTGCAGCCATTTCTTGAGGGGCCGGCCGTGGGCGCGGCCCGCGGGGCGACAGGACTCCCCCCCGCTGCGGAAGGCCACCCGCAGGCCCTCAGGACCGCAGAGAGAGGCACGGATGCCCTCACCCGCCGCCGGCACCAGGGTGAGGTCCCCCAGGCCCTGCCCCAGGCTGCGGCTGACCCCGGGCTGCAGACGGAACTCCGCCGGGGCCTCAGGCAGGGGCCGTTGGGCATATAACAGACCGCCGTAGCGGCGCACCTCGGCCCCGGCCCAATCCACGCAGGGATTGCGGTCCTCGGCGGCGCGGCCCTGCAGCAGGATCTCGGTGACTTTATGGGCCGGCGGCAAGGGCAGGCCGCGCGCTTCCAGCCAGTGACGCAGGAGGTTCCGCGCACGGGGTTCCGGCAGCTCGTAGAGCGCCGCCACCGGCAGGGTCTCGCCGGCTCCGTAACGGCGCCAGTCCTCGGCCGCCAGGGTCTTCAGGGTCTCGGCGGCGTCCGCACAGTGGCGCGCGGCACGGGAGACCGTGTCAGCCGCGGCGGGCCAGCGGGACCGGATGCGGGGCAGCACTTCGTGGCGCAGGTAGTTGCGGTCGAGATCCGTGTCGGCGTTGCTCGGATCCTCGACCCAAGCCAAACCTTGGGCCTGTGCCCAGGCTTCCAGTTCCGCACGGCTGAAACCGAGCAGCGGCCGGAGCAGGAGCCCGCCCCCGAACCCCGCGCTCTCGGGCATGGCCGCGAGACCGCGCACACCGGCGCCCCGCAGTGCCTGGAGCAGGAAGGTCTCCAGTTGATCATCCGCATGCTGCGCCAGGAGCAAGGCATCGCCCGGTTGCATCACTTCCCGGAACACGCCGTAGCGCTGTTCCCGGGCCACCGCTTCCAGGCTCTCGCCCGGCGCAGGGATGACTTTCACGCGCCGCGATTCCAGCGGCACGCCGAGCTTGGCGCAGAGCGCGGCACAGTGGGCCTGCCAGCGTGGTGCATCCGGATGCAAGCCGTGGTCGACGTGGATGGCACTGAGCGGACCCGGGAGCTGCGCGCGGACGGAAGCGAGGGCCTGCAGCAGCACCGTGGAGTCGAGCCCGCCGCTCAGTGCGACGCGATAGTTACTCGCCGCCGGGTAGCGCCGCAAGATCTCGAGAGGTTGTTCGGGGGAGAAGGACATGGGCGCGGGCCTTCAGGCGGCGCCCGTCATTCCTTGAAGTTGCCGAAGGAGGTGAAGCGCTTGTAACGTGCTTCCACCAGCTCTTCTGTAGACATGCGCTCCAGGCGCCCGAGGCTGTCCAGCATGGCTTTCTTGACGCTGGCCGCGGTGGCATCCGGATCCCGGTGCGCCCCGCCCAACGGCTCCTTGATGACCTGGTCGATGAGGCCCAGGCTCTTGATGCGCTCGGCGGTGATGCCCATGGCCTCGGCGGCGTCAGGCGCCTTGTCGGCACTCTTCCACAGGATGGAGGCACAGCCTTCCGGCGAGATCACCGAGTAGATGCTGTACTGGAGCATCAGCACCCGGTCGCCCACGCCGATGGCCAGCGCGCCGCCGGAGCCGCCCTCGCCCACCACGGTGCAGACGATGGGCACCTTGAGGGTGGCCATCTCGAACAGGTTGCGGGCGATGGCCTCGCTCTGGCCGCGCTCCTCGGCGCCGACGCCGGGATAGGCACCGGGGGTGTCGATGAAGGTGAAGATGGGCAGGCGGAAGCGTTCCGCCAGCTTCATGATGCGCAGCGCCTTGCGGTAGCCCTCGGGGCGGGGCATGCCGAAGTTGCGGCGGATCTTCTCCTTGGTGTCGCGGCCTTTCTGCTCGCCGATGACCGCCACCGGCTTGCCGTCGATGCGCGCCACGCCGCAGACGATGGCCGGATCGTCGGCGAAGGCCCGGTCGCCCTTCAGTTCCTCGAAGTCCGTGAAGATGCGCTGGATGTAGTCCAGGGTGTAGGGGCGCTGGGGATGCCGCGCCAGCTGGGCCACCTGCCATGAAGTCAGGTTGGAGAAGATGTTCTCGGTGAGCGTGCGGCTCTTGGCCTGCAGGCGCTCGATCTCGTCGGTGATGCTGATGGCCGACTCATCGCCCACGAAGCGCAGCTCTTCGATCTTGGCTTCGAGTTCGGCGATGGGCTGTTCGAATTCGAGGAAGTTCAGGTTCATTCTATGATTTTCGTCCCAAGAGACTGTAAACGTTACCGGTTGGGGCCCCCGGGAGCAAGCCCAAGAGCGCTTCTAGGCGTAAGCCGCTTCGGCGGGGGCGCTCACGGCGCGGGAGGCATATGACAGCGTGAAGTTCTCGATGCCCACCAGGGTCTCCAGGGCCCGCACCAGCGTCTCGGAGGGGCGTATGCGCCAGCTGTCCAGCTGCGTCACGGGGGCCACGTAGCGCTGCCCCTGGTGGCTGAAACGCACCTGCATGCTGACGGGGACCCGTCCGCCCTGACCCGGTCTCAGGATGCTCTCCAGGCGCTTGATGAACTCATGGGTCAGGACCTCCTTGTCCACCACGATCTCCAGGCGCGCGAGGCGTCGCTCGCGGAGCGCATCCAGCTCGTACATGTCCTTGACCCGGTTGATGCGCCAGGACCGGTTGAAGTCATCGAAGCTGCAGCCACCCTCCACCACCAGGATGCGGTCCTTCAGGGCCACGTTCTTGTACTTGATGAAGCCGTCCTCGAAGAACACCACTTCCATGCGGCCGGTGTTGTCATCCAGGGTCAGGATCACCCGGTTACCCTTCTTGCGTATGCCGAGCAGGAGGCCCGCGATGGTCACGTTGCGCGGCCGGCTGAAGACCCGCTCACCGGTGGGCGACGAAGCCGGCGGGGTCTCGCTGGCGAGCTCGCCCAGGCTGTCGGTGGTCACCTGCTTCAGTTCGCGCACGTAGCGGTTGATGGGATGGCCGGTGAGGTAGAGGCCCAGGGTCTCGTTCTCGCCCCGTAGCCGCTCCGCCTCGTCCCAGTCCGGCAGGACCTTCAGGGGCGCCGCGATCTTCTCCGGTGTCGGGGCCGCGGCGGCGAGACCGAACATGTCGTTCTGCCCCGCTTCGCTGGCGCGGCTTTGCTGCTGGGCCATGGCGAGGGCATCCGGCAGCCCGGCCATGAGCGTGGCACGGTTGGCGCCGAGGCAATCCATGGCGCCGGCCCGGATCATGGCCTCCAGCACCCGCTTGTTGGTCTTCTGCGCGTCCATGCGCCGGCACACGTCTTCCAGGTCCTTGAAGGGGCCCTTGGCCTCGCGCTCCGCGAGCAGGCCCTCGATCGCGGCAAGGCCCACGCCCTTGATGGCGCCGAGCCCGTAGCGGATGGTCTCGGCGTCCGCCACCGCGAACTTGTAGTCGGAACGGTTGATGTCCGGCGGCTCGATCTTGAGCTCGATCTGGCGGCACTCGTGGATGAATCCCACCACGTTGTCTGTGTGGTCCATGTCGGAGGACAGCACCGCCGACATGAAGTGGGCCGGATAGTGGGCCTTCAGCCACGCGGTCTGGTAGGAGAGCACGGCGTAGGCGGCGGAATGGGACTTGTTGAAGCCGTAACCCGCGAACTTCTCCATCAGGTCGAATATGTAGGTGGCGAGCTTGCCGTCCACGCCGTTCTTCACGGCGCCCTCGGTGAAGATGCTGCGCTGCTTCGCCATCTCCTCCGCCTTCTTCTTGCCCATGGCGCGGCGCAAGAGGTCGGCGCCACCGAGCGTGTAACCCGCCAGTACCTGGGCGATCTGCATCACCTGTTCCTGGTAGAGGATCACGCCGTAGGTGGGGCGCAGGATCGGTTCCAGTTTCGGGTGCGGGTAGTCCACCTTCTGCCGGCCGTGCTTGCGGTTGATGAAGTCATCCACCATGCCCGACTGCAAGGGCCCGGGGCGGAACAGCGCCACCAGCGCCACGATGTCCTCGAAGCGGTCCGGCTGCAGGCGCCGGACGAGGTCGCGCATGCCGCGGGATTCCAGCTGGAACACGGCGGTGGTCTGGCAGCGCTTCAGCAAGGCATAGGTGGCGGTGTCATCCATGGGTAGCGCGCCCATGTCCAACGCGGGTTCCCCAGCGGCGGCGCGCTCCTTGTTGATGGAGCGCACGGCCCAGTCGATGATGGTGAGGGTACGCAGGCCCAGGAAGTCGAACTTCACGAGGCCCACGGCCTCCACGTCGTCCTTGTCCAGCTGGGTCACCGGGTGGTGGCCGCCCGCTTCGCAGTAGAGCGGCGTGAAATCGGTGAGTTCGGTGGGCGCGATGACGACGCCGCCGGCGTGCTTGCCGGCGTTGCGCGCCAGCCCTTCGAGGCGCTTGGCGAGATCGATGAGCTGGTGCAGCTCATCGTCTGACTCGTAGAGCGCGGCGAGTTCGGAGACGTCCTGCAGCGCCTTGTCCAGGGTGATCTCCAGCTCCATGGGGATGAGCTTGGCGATCTTGTCCACGTAGCCGTAGGGATGGCCGAGCACGCGACCCACATCGCGCACGACGGCGCGCGCGGCCATGCTGCCGTAAGTGATGATCTGGGAGACGCGCTGCGGGCCGTAGCGTTCGGAGACGTAGTCGATGACCCGGTCGCGGCCTTCCATGCAGAAGTCCACGTCGAAGTCCGGCATGGAGACGCGCTCCGGGTTCAGGAAGCGCTCGAACAGGAGGTCGTGCTCGATGGGGTCGAGGTCGGTGATCCCCAGGCACCAGGCCACCAGCGAACCGGCGCCGGAGCCGCGGCCCGGACCCACCGGCACTCCGTGGTTGCGGGCCCAATCGATGAAGTCGGCCACGATGAGGAAGTACCCGGGGAACTTCATCTGGATGATCACGCCGAGCTCGAAATCGAGCCGTCCGCGGTAGATCTGCTCGGTCTCGGTTCGCCTCGCGCTGGCCCGTTCCAGCACCTTCTTCAGCCGCTGCTCCAGGCCGCGGCCGGCTTCGGCCCTCAGGAAACTGTCGGTGGTGTGGCCTTCCGGCACCGGGAAGGCCGGCAGGTAGTTCTTGCCGAGTTCGAGATGCAGACTGCAACGGCGCGCGATCTCCACCGAGTTCGCCAACGCCTCCGGCAGGTCCGAGAAGAGCTCGGCCATCTCCTCCGGGGTCTTGAGATACTGCTGTTCGCTGTAGAGGTGCGGACGGCGCGGATCGTCCAGCACCCGTCCCTCCTGGATGCAGGTGCGTGCCTCGTGGGCCTCGAAATCGTCGGCGGCGATGAAGCGCACGTCGTTGGTGGCCACCACCGGGATGCCTGTGGCCGCCGCCATGCGGACCGCCGCCTCCAGGTATTCCGCCTCCTGGTCGCGGCCCGTCCGCTGCAACTCCATATAGAAGCGGTCAGGGAACAGGCTGCGCCAGGCGGCGAGCCGGGTATGGGCCTCCGCCTCGCGTCCCGCCAGGAGCGCCCGACCCACGTCCCCTTCCCTTCCGCCGGAGAGGGCGATGAGCCCATCTGTTCGATCCGTGAACCAGCTGCGTTCAAGCAAGGGCTGGCCACGGCTCTGGCCTTCGAGGTAGCTGCGGGTGATGAGGGACGAGAGGTTGAGATAACCACGATGATCCAGGCACAGGAGCGTGATGAGCGCGGCCTCGCCGTTGTCGCCCTCGCGCACCCGCAGGTCCGCGCCGACGATGGGCTTGAGGCCCGCATCCTGGGCTTCCTCGTAGAACTTGATGAGCGCGAACAGGTTGCCCTGGTCCGTGAGACCCACCGCCGGCATGCCGGCGGTCTTCACCGCTGCCATGAGTTCCGGCACGCGGATCACGCTGTCCGCCAGTGAGTACTCGGTGTGCAGCCTCAGGTGCACGAAGCGCGGCGTCATGCGCGCGCCTCCAGGCTCAGGCGCACCGGGGCGAAGCTGCGGCGATGCACGGCGCAGGCTCCATGGCGCTCCAGGGCCGCGAGATGCGCCGGCGTGGAATAACCCTTGTGCTCGTCGAAACCGTAGACCGGATAGAGGGCATGCAGGCGACGCATGGCCGCGTCCCGTTCCACCTTGGCGAGTATGGAGGCGGCGCTGATGGACGTGACCCTGAGGTCCCCCTTGATGATGGTGGTCACCGGCTGCTTCACGGGTGGGCTCTGGTTGCCGTCCACCCACACTTCCTCGGGTTCGACACCGAGCGCCGCCACCGCCCGCGCCATGGCGAGCAGCGAGGCTTGCAGGATGTTGATGCGGTCTATCTCCTCATGGTCCGCCCAGGCCACGGCCCAGGCGCGGGAGCGCTCGCGGATGTCGGCGGCGAGATCCTCACGCTGCTCCGCGCTGAGGAGCTTGGAATCCTTGAGGCCGCGGATGGGGCGCGCCGGGTCCAGGATGACGGCAGCCGCCATCACGGGACCGGCCAAGGGGCCGCGCCCCGCCTCGTCCACGCCCGCCACCAATAGGGTGGCGCTAACCTTGATGCGTCTCAACCCCGTCATGCGCGCCATCCTACACCTGCGCGGCGCGACGTGATTCGATGAGGTCCAGCACCGCTGCGGCAGCCCGATCATCCGCGCCCCGGCGCAGGACGCCGCGCAGTTCCATCAGGCCCCGGATCTGCCGGTCACGCAGTTTCGCGTCATCCAGCAGAGCCAAGAGCGTCGCGCCCATGGCTTCGGGCTCGGCATCGGACTGCAGGAACTCCGGCACCAGCTCCCGCCCTGCCAGCAGGTTCGGCAACGATACGTAGGGGATGTCGAGCCGTTTGACGGCGCGCACATAGAGGTAGCTGAGGCCCGAGAGCTTGTAGGCCACCACCATGGGCAGCTTGAACAGCATGGCTTCCAGCGCGGCTGTGCCGGAGGCGATCAGTGCCGCGTCGGCCGCGCCCAGCACCGCGTGGGCGTGTCCTTCCACCAGCGTCACCGGCAGGTCCGGCTGGAAACTGCGTATCTGTTGCTTCAGGAGCTGGTTGATGGCGGGAGTCGCCGCCGGGATCACAAAACCGAGCTTGGGATCCTGCGCGTACAGCCAGGCGGCGGTATCCAGGAATATCCGCCCCAGGCTCTTGATCTCGGAGCGGCGGCTGCCGGGCAGCAATGCCACGATGCGGCAATCCTGCTGGAGATGCAGCTGCTCACGCAGGGCATGACGGTCCGGGTGGTCAGGGATCACGTCCGCCAGGGGATGTCCCACGAACACGGACTTGAAACCGTGCTTCTCGTACAAGGACGGTTCGAAGGGCAGCAAGGCCAGCACCCTGTCCACCGCGGCACCCACCTTGAACACGCGCTCGGGACCCCAGGCCCAGATGGAAGGGCTCACGTAGTGGACGGTCGGGATGCCATGCCGGCGCAGCGAGTGCTCGAGGCCGAGGTTGAATGCGGGAGAATCGATGCCGATGAAGGCATCAGGCGGGTGAGCGATGAAATGGCGCTTGAGTCCGCGCCGCACCTTCAGCAGCCGCGGCAAATGGCTCAGCACCTCGGTGAAACCCATCACCGCGAGAGCCTCGGCGGGATAGAGCGCCTCGCAACCGGCGGCCTGCATGAGCGGCCCTGCTACGCCCTCGAAGCGGGCCTCGGGCACGCGAGCCTTGATGGCGCGGATCAGGCCTGCGCCCAGGAGATCGCCTGAACTCTCACCCGCCACGATGCCGATGCGCATGGATATCCTCTTTGATTCGCAAAAATCCATCCCTGAATTTTTGCGGGTCGGCGAGCCCGGACTGCTTAACAGAGGTCCCGGCCCTGCATCCATGCAGGGCGTTCGCGGCTGACGCCGCGCACCCTTCAGCGCGTGATGCTGCGTTCGCTCTTCTCCAGGAAGCGCGCCATCAGCGCCACTTCCGGCTGGGTCTCACCCAGGGCCTTGAGCTGCTGCAACGCCTCCTCGAGCCTGAGATCGGAGCGGTACAGCACCTTGTATGCGTTCTTGATGTTGCGCAGCTGCTCGGCGCTGAAGTCGCGGCGCTTCAGGCCTTCGCTGTTGATGCCGTGGGGCTCCACCGGCGTACCGGACACCATCACGTAGGGCGGCACGTCGCGGGTGATGTCCACGTTCATGCCGGTGAAGCTGTGGGCGCCGATGCGGACGAACTGGTGGATCTTGCTGAAGCCCCCGAGGATGGCCCAATCCTCGATGTCCACGTGCCCCGCCAGGGTGGCGTTGTTGGCCATGATGATGTTGTCGCCCAGGACGCAGTCATGGGCCACATGCACATAGGCCATCAGCCAGTTGTCGCTGCCGATCTTGGTGGTGCCCTTGTCCTGCGCGGTGCCGCGGTTCAGGGTCACAAACTCGAAGATGCTGTTGCGATCGCCGAGCTCCAGCAGCGTGGGCTCGCCGGCGTACTTCTTGTCCTGCGGCACGCCGCCCAGCGACGCGAAAGGCTGGATATGGTTCTCGCGGCCGATGCGGGTCGGGCCCTGGATGACCACGTGGGGGCCGATGACGGTGCCTGCGCCGATCTCCACGTCGGGACCGATGACGCTGTAGGCCCCGACGCTGACGCTGCTGTCGAGTCTCGCCTTGGGGTCGATGACCGCGCGCGGGTCGATGCCTTTCCCGCTCATCCCTCGTGCTTCCTCGCGGCACACATGAGCTCCGCCTCGGCGACGACCTGGCCCTCCACCTCGGCGGTGCCGGCGAACTTCCACATGCCGCGCTTGGAGGCCAGCACGCGCACCTTGAAGATGATCTGGTCCCCCGGCTCCACCGGCGCGCGGAAGCGGGCCTTGTCGATGCCGACGAAATAATAGAGTTCGTTCGAGTCCGGCGCCGCGCCGATGCTGGCGAAGGCCAGGAGCCCCGTGGCCTGGGCCATGGCTTCGAGGATCAGCACGCCCGGCATCACCGGCCGCTGCGGGAAGTGCCCCGGGAAGAACGGTTCGTTGATGGTGACGTTCTTAAGCGCCGTGAGCGTCTCGCCCGGCACGCAGTCCAGCACCCGGTCCACCAGCAGGAACGGATAGCGGTGCGGCAGCTGCTTCATGATGGCGTGGATGTCGAGGAAGGGCTTCTGCGCCATGGTTTAATCCTTGAGTTTCTTTGCGAGTTCGGCGACGCGGCGCGCCAGCGCATCCAGCTGGCGGAAGCGCACGCTGTTCTTGCGCCACTGCTGCTGCGTGTCCATGGGCAAGCTGCCGGAATACACCCCGGGCTCCGTGATCGAATGCGTCACCAGCGTCATGGCGGTGACCGTGACCCCATCGCAGATCTCCAGATGCCCGGCGATGCCCACGCCCCCGGCAATCATACAACGGCGGCCGATGACGGCGCTCCCGGCGATGGCGGTGCAGCCGGCGATGGCGGTGTGGGCACCGATGCGGACGTTGTGGCCCACCTGTATCTGGTTGTCGAGCTTGACGCCGTCCTCGATGACGGTGTCCTCCAGGGCGCCCCGGTCGATGGTGGTGCAGGCGCCGATCTCCACGTCGTCCCCCACTCGCACCGAACCAAGCTGCGGCACCTTGACCCAGCCGGTGGCATCCGGGGCGATGCCGAAACCGTCGGCGCCGATCACGGCGCCGGGGTGCAGGATCGCGCGGCGGCCGATGCTGACGTCATGGCAGAGCGTGACCGATGCGCTGAGGCGGCTGTCTTCGCCCACCTTGGCTCCGTGCATGAGCACGCAGTTGGGGCCGATGTAGGCGCGCGCGCCCACTTCGGCACCCGCCTCCACCACCGCGCCCGGGCCGATCCACGCGTCGTCGGCGACGAGCGCCTTCGCATCCACAGATGCGCGGGGATGGGCGCCACCCTTCACGGGCGACTGCGGCGCGAGCAACGCCGCCACTTTGGCGTACAGGAGATAGGGGTTCTTGGTGACGAGCGCGGGGACCTTGCAGCCCTCCGCGTCCGCCGGCGCGAGGATCACCGCCGCGGCTTTCGTGTCCGCGAGGTGGCGCTTGTAGTGTGGGTTCGCGAGGAAGGCGATGGCGCCGGGGCGCCCGTTCTGAATGGTGGCGACGGCATGCACGCGCGTGCCGCCGTCCCCCCGCACTTCCCCGCCGCAGCGGGCGGCCAGCTCAGTGAGCGTGTACCCCGCCGCCATCCGGTCAGTCGCCGCTCTTGGCGTTCCCGCTCGCCGCCTTGTAGTCCTTCTGCATCTGCGCCAGCACCTGGTCGGTGACGTCGATGGTGTTGTCGGCGTAGATCACGTTGTCGGCGAGGATCAGGCTGAACTTCTGCGCCTGGGCGAACTCCTGCGCGGCCTTGATCACGGCCTGCTGCATGGTGCTCAGGGCGGCGTTGCGGGCGAGGTTGAAGTCGTCCATGAGGTCGCTCTGCTTGCGGCTGGCATCGCGCTGCAGCTCGTCATGCTGGTTCTGCTCGTCCTGGGCCTGCTGGGCGCTCATGGTGGCGCCGTTGCGGGCCAGGTCGTCCTCCAGGTTCTTGATCTTGGTCATCTCGGCGTCGAGATCCTTCTTGCGTTGGTCGAACTTCTTCGCCATGTCGGCGTTGATGCCCTGCGCCTGCGGCGACTTCTGCATCAGCGTGCTGGTCTTGATGACGCCGATCTTGATATCGGCAGCCTGCGCGCCGACCGCCAAACCGGCGGCAGCCGTGAACAGGATGGCGAGGATGCTGGATTTGATGGTCACGTTAAGCTCCTAGAGATACGTCAGTAATAGGCGCCCAGGGTGAACTGGAAGCGCTCGGTCTGGTCGCCCGGCTTGGCGTTCATCGGGAAAGCATAGCTGAATTTCATGGCGCCCAGGGGCGTCAGGAAGGTGGCCGCGATGCCGTAGGAGGCCCGCATGTCACTGAAGCGGATCTCGCCCGGAGCGGTGAAGGCGTTGCCGAAGTCGACGAAAGCCGCCAGGCGGTAGGAACCGCTGCCGGAGGTGTCCTTGCCGAAGCGCGGCAGCACGAACTCGTTCTGCGCGTACAGCATGGTGCGTCCGCCGACCGGCAGCAGCGTGAAGGGATCCAGCGGACCCAGGGTCCCGGCGACCCAGCCGCGGACGGAATCGGGACCGCCCACGAAGAAGTTCTTGAACGGCGGGTAGGTGGTGGTCTTGCCGTAGGGCGCGCCGTAGGCGATCTGGCTGTTCAAGGCATAGATGAACTTGAACGGCAGCGGCAGGAACGCGTACTGCTGGTAGCTCAGGATGGAGTAGCGCAGGTCCCCGCCGGGTATCGCCGTGGTCAGCGTGGCCGCGCTGCGCACGCCCGCTGTCGGGAAGATGACCCGGTTCTCGGTGTCGTACACGTAGCTCAGGCTGTTCTCGAGCGTGTTGTAGCGCAATCCCGGGAACTCGCACACGAACACGAAGCCGCGTATGGGGTCGGCGCAGGCGCTCGGCGTGTAGAAGACGCTGCCGTTGTTGCCCTGCTGGATGAACTGGACGTATTCCTGCGAGCTGCCGTTGGTGGTGAACAGCTCGTTGTGTGAGTACGTCAGGCCCACGCCCCAGGCGCTGTATTCGGACAGCGGGATGTCGAAACTCAGCCCCGCGCCATAGGACGCCGTGGTGAGCGGCGAGCTGTTGATGGTGAGCGAGGAGATGCGGCTCTGGAACAGGCTCCAGGTGCGGCTCACCCCATCCACCGTGTAATAGGGGTCGGTGAAACTGAAAGTGTAGCTGTGGCCGATGGCCGTATGGTTCGCGTCCAACGACAGGCGTTCGCCCGTGCCGAGGAAGTTGGCGTTGGAGATCTGGCCGTCCAGCACCAGGCCCGACTGGCTGCCGTAGCCGATGCCGACGTTGGCGTTGCCAGGCGGCCGCTCCTTGATGTCGAAGCTCACGTCTACCAGGTTGGCGCTGCCCGGGACCGGGTTGGTCTTGACCTGCGCGTCCTCCACCCAGGCGAGGCGCTGGATGCGGATGCGCGAGCGTTCCAGGTCGAGGCTCGAGAGCCAGGCGCCTTCGAACTGGCGCATCTCACGGCGGTACACCTCGTCGTTGGTGTCTTGCGTGCCGTTGAACACGATGTGGCGCACGTAGGCGCGTTCGCCCGGATCCACCACGAAGTTGATGGACACGAGCTTGTGCTCGCGATCGATGTCAGGGATGGGGTTCACCTGGGCGAAGGCATAGCCGTCCACACCCATCCGCTTGCGCATCAGGTCGGCCGTGGCATTCAGCCTGGCCAACGAGAACGTATCGCCCGGCTGGAGCAGCAGGTAGCGCCTCAGCTGCGCTTCCGGGACGACGAAGTCGCCAGAGAGCTTGATGTCCTTGATCTTGTAGATATCGCCCTCGGCCACGCCGACGGTGATGTAGACGCTGTTGTGGTCCGGCGAGACCGCCACTTGGGTGGAGTCCACGTTGAAGTCGGCGTAACCCTGGTCCATGTAGAAGGAGCGCAGCGACTCCAGGTCGCCGACCAGTTTCTCGCGCGCGTACTCGTCCGAGCTGCCCCAGAAGGTCCAGAAATCCGAGACCTTGAGCTTGAAGATGTCCTGCAGGTCCGACTCGACGAAGTCGTGGTTGCCGACCACGTTCACGGACCGGATGCGGGCGGTCACGCCCTCGGAGATGGTCACCGCGACATCGACGCGGTTGTCACCGACGTCGCGCACGTCGGTCTTCATGGTCACGCCGTAGTGGCCGTGGCTGTAGTACTGGTCGTAGAGGTCCTGCTCGAGACCGTCGAGCACCACCTTGTTGAAGATCTGCCCTTCCGCGAGGCCAGCCTTGGTGAGGTTCTTGTTCAGGTCATCGGTCTTGACGAGCTTGTTGCCGGTGACGGTGAAGTGCGCGATGGAGGGCCGCTCCTGCACCACCACCACCAGGGTGTCGCCATCGCGCCGCAGCTCCACATCCTTGAAGAAGCCGGTCTTGTAGAGGGCGCGGATCGCCTGCTGGACGTGGGTCGCGTCCATGGTGTCGCCGATGTTGACCGGCAGGTAGTCATAGAGGGTGCCGTCGGAGATGCGCTGCAACCCCTCCAGCTGGATCTTCTTGACGATGAAGGGTTCATCTGCGTGAGCGATGGAGGCCGACAGCAGGAACACGAGGGTGGCGAGGACGAGTCCGACGCCTTTCAAATTACCCAAACGCAGGCCTCCTCAACTTAAGACGCGTAGCAGGTCGTTGTAGATCACGAACACCATCAGGGTCACGAGCAGCACCAGTCCGAAGCGCTGTCCCAGCGCCTCCATGCGCTCCGACAGGGGCGAGCCCTTCACGGCCTCGACCACGAAATACAGGAGATGCCCGCCGTCCAACACCGGGACCGGCAGCAGGTTCAGCACTCCGAGGCTTATGCTCACGAAGGCCAGGAAGTCGAGGAACGCGGTCAGGCCGTTCTCGGCGGCATAGCCGGCGTACTGGGCTATGTCGATGGGACCGCTGAGGTTGTGCCAGGACACGTTGCCGATCAACATGTTCCAGCCGGCCACCAGCGTCAGCCACGACATATCGGCGGTACGCGCCGCCCCCTTTCCCAGGGCGGCGAGCGGATTATACCGTTGTTCCACCGTCAAACTGTCATAAAAATCCCTGGCCGGCTTCGGTCCGGCGGCGCCTATCCGGCCCACGACGGTCCCGTTATCGCTGGCATCCCCGACCTTGAGGGCGAGGTCCTGACGCTGCCCCTGCCGTTCGATGACCAGGGCCAGGGTCTTGTCGGGCGAAGCACGCAGGATGAGCACCATGTCCTGCCAGGAGGCGACCGGCCTGCCGCCCACCGAGACGATACGGTCACCCGGCTTTAGCCCCGACGTCGCGGCAGTCCCGCCCGCAGCGACCTCATCGACCACCGGCGGCAGCGGCGGGACCACGGACAAGCCGAGACCGATGAGCATCTGGTTGGGTTCGGTGAGGGCCCGCGGATCAGCGATGGCGAGGGTCAGGTCCCGCTGCTGCCCCGCCGGGGTGCGGACCGTCAGCGGGAACCGGGGCCTGCGGAGTACTTCCCGGAAGAGTTCCAGCTGCACGTCATCCCAGGTCGCCGTCTCCTCGCCGCCCACGGAAGTGATCTGGTCGCCGGACTGGACACCCGCGGTCGCGGCCGCCGAAGCCGGCGTCACGTAGCCCACCACGGGCTTCAGGCCCGGGATGCCGCTCATGAACACCACCCAGTAGGCCAGGATGGCGAGCGCGAAGTTGAAGGCCGGGCCCGCCAGCACTACGGCGAAGCGCCGCGGGATGCTCTTGCGGTTGAAGGCCCGCGGCAGGTCCGCTTCCGCCACCTCGCCTTCCCGCTCGTCCAGCATCTTCACGTAACCGCCCAAGGGCAGCGCCGACAGCACGTATTCTGTGTCATCGCCCTTGCGGCGCCAGTAATAGATGGGCTTGCCGAAACCGATGGAGAAGCGCAGCACCTTGATGCCGAGCCAGCGAGCAGTGATGAAATGACCGAACTCGTGCACCGTCACCAGCACGCCGATGGTGACCACGTAGGCGAGGATGCTGATCAGGATCTGCACCTCAGGCGCTCCGGGCCAGGGCGCCGATGCGCGCCTCGCTCGCATCACGCGCACGCCTGTCCAGCGCCAGCACATCATCGAGGCTGGCGCAGCGTCCGCGCGGCACCTCTTGCAATGCGGAATCCACGAGTTCGGCGATACCGGTGAACGAGAGCCGCCCGGAGAGGAAGGCGGCCACCGCCACTTCGTTGGCGGCGTTCAGCACCACCGGCGCGCCGTCACCCTCCTCCGCCGCCTGCATGGCCAGCTTGAGGCAGGGGAAAGACTCGAGATCCGGCGGCTCGAAATCCAGGTTGCCGCGCGCAAGCATGTCCAGCGGCTCGACACCGGCCGTGAGCCGCTCCGGCCAGCCGAGACCGTGGGCGATGGGCGTGCGCATGTCAGGGTTGGAGAGCTGCGCCAGCACCGAACCATCGTCGTATTCCACCATGGAGTGGATCACGCTCTGGGGATGCACCAGCACTTCCACGCGCTCGGGGGATGTGCCGAAGAGCCAGCAGGCCTCGATGACCTCGAGCCCCTTGTTCATCATGGTGGCGGAATCGACCGAGATCTTGCGGCCCATGCTCCAGGTGGGATGGGCGCAGGCCTCCGCCGGCGTGACTTCCGCGAGCCGCTCCAGCGGCCAGCCCCGGAACGGCCCGCCGGAGGCGGTGAGCAGGATGCGGCGCACGCCCCGCGGCCAGGTGCCTGCGCGGTAACCACCGGGCATGCACTGGAACACCGCGTTGTGCTCGCTGTCTATGGGCATGAGTTCCGCGCCATGGCCGCGCACCGCGTCCATGAACAGGCCGCCGGCCATCACCAGCGCTTCCTTGTTGGCGAGCAGCACGCGTTTGCCCGCGCGGACCGCCGCCAGCGTCGCTTCCAGCCCGGCGGCACCGACGATGGCAGCCATGACGTAGGGCGCTTCCGGCATCGCCGCTGCATCCAGGAGCGATGCAGGTCCGCTGCGTACCTCGAGCTTGAGGCCATGTTCCTTCACGAGCGCGGCGAGCCGTTGGGCGGCCTTCTCATCCACCATCACCGCGAGCTTGGGCTGATGCTCCAGGCATTGCTTGAAGAGTCCGTCGACGTCCCGGTGCGCGGTGAGCGCCACCACCTTGAAACGGTCGCGGTGGCGCGCCACCACGTCCAGGGTGCTGACCCCGACGCTGCCGGTCGAACCCAGCACGGCGACGCCGATCACGGCATCACCCCGAGCGCATGCAAGCCCAGCCAGAACAAGGGTGCCGCCGCAGTCAGACTATCAACCCGGTCCAGCACGCCGCCGTGTCCGGGGAAGAAGCTGCCGCTGTCTTTCATGCCGGCCTGGCGTTTGAACAGGCTCTCGGAGAGATCGCCGACCACGGAGAGCAGCGCCGCGCACAGGCACAGCAATACGAACGGGACCGGCGCCGCCGGGAGCCAATGCAGTTCCACCGCGGCCACCACGGCGACCAGCACGAGACCGCCCGCGACGCCCTCCCAGGTCTTGCCGGGACTCACTTGCGGCGCGAGCTTGTGGCGGCCGAAGGCCCGCCCGGCGAAATAAGCCCCGATGTCGGCTGCCGAGGTGAGCAGCAGCAACACCAATAGATACCAGGGGCTTTCGGCGCGGATCGCCACCACGGCCAGCAACGCGGGCAACAGCGTGAGCAGGCCGCACAGGACCTTCACGGGCCGATTGAACCCGGTCCGCCAGAAGGCGATCCACAGCAGGCTGAACGTCCACCAGGCCAGAGCCACCACACAATAGATGAGGAGAGCCTGCGGATACGGCAGGCTACGTCCCAGCCCCCAGGCACCCACCGCCAACACGCCGAACAGGCCCGCCAACATCAGGCGCGACGCGCGCCCCGGGCTGCCGGCGAGAGCCGACCATTCCCAGGCGCCCACCAGCATCAGACCCAGCATCGCCAGCACGAACAGCCAGTCAGGCGCGAAGAAGATCAAGACCAGCGCGATGGCGCCGACCACGAGCGCGGTGATGATGCGCTGCTTAAGCACCGGCGCTCTCCTGCCGCTGTTCACCGGTCATGCCGAAACGGCGCTGGCGCGCGCTGAACCAGGCGAGGGCTTCATCGAGTTCGGGCTTCCGGAAGTCCGGCCACAAGGCGTCGGTGAAATAGAGTTCCGTGTAGGCGAGGTTCCACAGCAGGAAGTTGCTGATGCGCTTCTCGCCGCCGGTGCGTATGAAGAGGTCAGGGTCCGGACCGTCGCCGGTCTGCAGTGCGGCGCCGAAGCGCGGCTCATCCACGTCGTCGGGCCGCAAAGCCCCTGCCGCCGCCTCCGCCACGAGGTGGCGCACAGCTGAGACGATATCCCAGCGGCCGCCGTAACCCACTGCGATGTTGAGCAGCATGCGCGGGTTGGCTGCGGTGAGCGCCTCCGCCTCGGCCATGCCTCTCTGCAGGCCGGCGGAGAACGCGCTGCGATCGCCGATGAAACGCACGCGGATGCCGTTCTTGTGCAGCTCGCGCACGTCCTTGCCTAGCGCGCCGAGGAACAGCTCCATGAGCCGGCTGACCTCGCTCTCGGGCCGCTGCCAGTTCTCGCTGCTGAAGGTGAAGAGCGTGAGCACACCCACGCCGAGTTCGGTGCAATGCTCGATGATCTCGCGGGCGGTGTCGAGGCCGGCCTTGTGGCCGGCATGACGGATGAGGCCGCGGGACTGCGCCCAGCGCCCGTTGCCGTCCATGATGATGGCGATGTGCGCGGGCGGCGCGCCGGTGCGATTCTCTGTCATGTTCCGCCCTCTGGTCCCGGACCCCAAGGTCCGGCGCCTATTAAACTTCCAGCAGTTCAGCTTCCTTGGCCGCCAGTATCTTGTCGATGTCGGCGATGTGCTTGTCGGTGAGCTTCTGCACGTCATCCTGCGCGCGGCGCTCATCGTCCTCGGTGACCTTGCGGTCCTTGAGCATCGCCTTGAGTTCGGTGTTCACGTCGCGGCGTACACCGCGCACGGAGACCCGCGCCGCCTCGGCTTCCTGCTTGGCGACCTTGATGATCTCCTTGCGACGCTCCTCGGTGAGGGCGGGCATGGGCACGCGGATGACGTTTCCGGCAGTGCTCGGCATCAGGCCGAGGTCGGAGGTCATGATGGCCTTCTCGATCACCGGGATCATGGGTTTCTCCCAGGGGGTGATGGTGAGCGTGCGGCCATCGGCCACCGCCACGTTGGCCACCTGGTTCAGCGGCACGTTCTGGCCGTAGTACTCCACCCGCAGGTGGTCGACCATCGCCGGGTTGGCGCGGCCGGTGCGCAGTTTGGAGAGCGCATCCTTGAGCGTGTCGGCGCTCTTCTGCATGCGCTGGGTGGCGGTCTTCTTGAGGTCGTCGATCATCGCTTCTCTCCGTTGTCCACCAGCGTGCCCACGCTGCCGTCGCCCATGATCATGCGCATCAGGTCGCCGGCGCGCGAGATATCGAACACCCGCAGGGGGAGGTCGTTGTCGCGGCACAGCACCATGGCGGTGGCATCCATCACCATGAGCTTGTCCGAAATCACGCGGTCGTAGGTGAGGTGGTCGTAACGCTTGGCCTTGGGATCCTTCTTGGGGTCGGCGGAATACACGCCGTCCACCTGGGTCGCCTTGATGAGCAGCTCGGCGCCGGTCTCGATGGCCCGCAGGCTCGCGGCGGTGTCGGTGGTGAAGAACGGGTTGCCGGTGCCTGCGGCGAAGATGCACACCCGGCCCTTCTCCAGGTGGCGCACCGCGCGGCGGCGGATGTAGTCCTCGCAGACCTGGTTGACGCGCATGCCGGACATGACGCGGGCATAGACGCCGAGGCGCTCCAGCGCGTCCTGCAGGGCAAGCGCGTTCATGAGGGTGGCGAGCATGCCCATGTGGTCGGCGGTGACCCGATCCATGCCGCCGCTGGCGAGGCCGGCGCCGCGGAAGATGTTGCCGCCGCCGATGACCAGGCCCACCTGCACGCCGGCGTCGCGCACGTCGCGGATCTCGACGGCGAAGCGCGCCAGCACCTTGGGATCGATGCCGTAGTCGGAGGAGCCCATCAGGGCTTCGCCCGAGAGCTTGAGGAGGATGCGTTTGTAGGCGGGAGCCTGCGTAGCCATGGCGCTTTGGTTGAGTCCCGTGCGGCGGCCTATCATGCGGAGCCCCGCAAAGCGGGGCTCCTTATTGACATCGGATTGTAACGCAAACCGGCTCCGACTGGGACTGCCCGCAGCCCGGACCGCTTAATCCTCAGACTTCTTTTCAATGCCCTCGCCCACTTCAAACCGGGCAAAATGCAGCACCTCGGCGCCGGCGGCCTTCACCAGCTTCTCGACGGTCTGATCCGGGTCCTTCACGAAGGGCTGACCCAGGAGCGTCACTTCAGCCAGGAACTTCTTGAGGCGGCCTTCGACCATCTTCTCGACGATGGCTTCCGGCTTGCCGCTGTCGGCGGACTGGGCGCGGATGATCTCCCGCTCCTTGTCCAGCACCTCGGTGGCGACCTGCTCGGGCTTCACGCACAGGGGTCGGCTGGCGGCCACGTGCATGGCAATGTCCTTGGCCAGCGCCGGCGTGCCGCCTTTCATTTCAACTACAACGCCGATGCGGGTGCCATGCACGTACGTGCCAAATACATCACCCTTTGCTTTGTAGTGCACCATGCGTCGAACGCTGACATTCTCGCCGATCTTGGATACCAGGTTGCGTCGTGCGGTGTCCACGCTCTCACCGCTGGCAAGTAAAGCGTCATTCAGAGCAGCCATGTCAGCCGGCATCTTGGCAAGCGCAGTCTTGGCGACGCTAGCAGCGAATGCGGCAAACTCGTCGGTATTGGCGACGAAGTCGGTCTCGCAGTTCACTTCCACCATAGCCACTCCATCGGCCGCCTGCTCGATGGCGATGCGGCCCTCGGCGGCCACGCGGCCGGCCTTCTTGTCGGCCTTCGCCAGGCCTGACTTGCGCATGTTCTCGACCGCGAGATCGAGATCACCGCTGGATTCCGTCAGGGCCTTCTTGCACTCCATCATGCCGGCGCCGGTGCGCTCGCGCAGTTCTTTCACCATCGAAGCAGAGATCGTCATTTCTTTACACCTGATCTATATATAGGTTGCATCAGACTCGGGCGGCGTGGCCGCTTAGGCTCACTCAGCGGCGCCTTCGCCTTCCGGCTTGCGGCCACCGCCGGTCTTCTTGCGCACCGGGGCCTTCTTGCGGGCAGCCGGGGCGCCGCGGCGCTGGGCCGGAGCGCCGCCTTCTGCGGCACCGGCTTCAGCAGCCGGAGCGCCGGCTTCGCCTTCCTTGCGCGGGGCAGCGCCCTTCTTGCGGCCGCGACGGGCCTTGGGGCGGCCGTTCTCGTCGAGTTCCACGAACTCGTCATCCTCGCTGCCGCCCATCTGCGGCATGGCCTCGCGGCCGGCCAGCACGGCGTCGGCGATGCCCGCGGCATACAGCTCGACGGCGCGGATGGCGTCGTCGTTGCCCGGGATCACGTAGTCGATGCCGTCGGGGGAATTGTTGGTATCGACGATGCCGACGATCGGTATGTTGAGCTTGCGCGCCTCGGCGATGGCGATCTTCTCGTGACCGACGTCGATGACGAACAGCGCATCCGGCAGGCCGTTCATGTCCTTGATGCCGCCGAGGCTCTTCTCTAGCTTCTCCATCTCACGGCGCAGGCGGATGACTTCCTTCTTGCCCAGGCGCTCGAAGGTGCCGTCCTCGGACTGGGCAGTGAGCTCCTTCATGCGGCGGATGGACATGCGCACAGTCTTGTAGTTGGTGAGGGTGCCACCCAGCCAGCGCTGGTTGACATAGGGCATGCTGGAGCGGCGCGCCTGCTCACCGATGGTGTCACGCGCGGCACGCTTGGTGCCCACGAACAGGATGGTGCCGCCGTCGGAGACGAGGCGCTTCACGAACTCGGAAGCCTCGTTGTACATCGGCAACGTCTTCTCGAGGTTGACGATGTGGATGCGGCTGCGTTCGCCGAAGATGAACGGCGCCATCTTCGGGTTCCAGAAACGGGTCTGATGGCCGAAATGCACGCCAGCTTCGAGCATCTGGCGCATGGACATGGGGGTAGCGGACATGGGACTAGACTCCAAAAATTCGGAACGCCCTGCAAGCAGGGAAGTTCCTGGGGTTAGGCCTCCATACGCCCCGTGTCGTGACCCGGATCGGCTTTATGAGCCGGCGGGCACCCCACGAACGGTTAATAGCGTATGTGTGGGTTTAAAAACACCGGCTTCGGCCCCCATATAGGGGTCTCGACCGGCTGGATTTGCCAAAAAAGGCCGCGCTTTATACCATGAGACCCCATTAAAACGCAACGCAGGCAAGGGTTTAGGCCCATTTCCCCTGCCCCAGACCCCTAAAAAGAGCCCATGCCCGTCACCATCAAGACCCCCGAAGAACAGACCAAGATGCGCGAAGCCGGCCGCCTGGCCGGCGAGGTCCTAGACATGATCGGCCCCTACGTGAAGCCGGGGGTGACCACCGACGAGCTGGACCGCATCTGCAACGAATACATCGTGGGAGTGCAGAAGACCATCCCGGCGAACGTGGGCTACAACGGCTTCCCCAAGACCATCTGCTCCTCCGTGAACCACGTGGTCTGCCACGGCATCCCCAACGACAAGAAGCTCAAGAACGGCGACATCATCAACATCGATGTCACCGTCATCAAGGACGGCTTCCACGGCGACACCAGCAAGATGTACTTCGTGGGTGAGCCCTCGGTGCTGGCCCGCCGCCTGGTGCAGGTGACCCACGACGCC
Source organism: uncultured Gammaproteobacteria bacterium (assembly GCA_964584665.1). GTDB lineage: Bacteria > Pseudomonadota > Gammaproteobacteria > Natronospirales > REEB76 > DASUBN01. The sequence continues at coordinate 13,360 of CAZPAO010000014.1, read as the reverse complement.
ATGCTCATGGGCATCGAGATGGTGAAGCCCGGCACCCGCCTCGGCGACATCGGCCATGCCATCCAGCAGTTCGCGGAAGGTCACGGCTTCTCGGTGGTGCGGGAGTACTGCGGCCACGGCATCGGCCGCGTCTACCACGAGGACCCGCAGGTGCTGCACTACGGCAGCCCCGGCATCGGCCTGGAACTCAAGGCCGGCATGACCTTCACCATCGAGCCCATGATCAACGCTGGCAAGCGCCACGTGAAGACGCTGCCGGACGGCTGGACCGTGGTCACCAAGGACCATTCGCTCTCGGCCCAGTGGGAGCACACCGTACTGGTGACCCCCACCGGCCATGAGATCCTCACGCGCCGGGCCAACGGCGAAGTCTGAAGGCGTGAGCGCCACCCCCGTCTCCGGCGCACTCCCCTCCCTGTTCGACCCGGATGCACTGCGACGGGCCGTGACCCAGGCCGGCACCTCGCCGGCCGCCCTGCGCCGGCTCTTGAAGCAGGGCGATGCGGAACTCAAGCAACGCTATGAAGCGGGCTCACCGGTGGCCGTGCTGGTGCGGGCCCGCGTGTCCCTGGTGGATGCGCTCCTCGCCCAGACCTTCCAGCTGCATCTCGCCGGCACCGAAGCGGAACTCACGCTAGTGGCGGTGGGCGGCTACGGCCGCGGCGAGCTGCACCCCGCCTCCGACATCGACATCCTGCTGCTGGTGAAGGAACGGGATGGCGGTCGGCAGCGGGAACGCATCGGCGCCTTCGTCACCGCGCTCTGGGACTTAGGGCTGGATGTGGGCCAGAGCGTGCGCACCGTGGACGAATGCGTGGAGCACGCGCAAGGCGACATCACCGTCGCCACCAGCCTCATGGAAGCGCGCCGACTCCTGGGGGACGAGACCTTATTCCAGCGCATGCGCAGCGCCACCGGGCCACAACGGATCTGGCCCTCCCAGGTGTTCTTCGCCGCGAAACTGAAGGAGCAGCAGGAGCGGCACGCCAAGTATCACGATACCGCCTACAAACTCGAACCCAACGTGAAGGAGGGACCCGGCGGGCTGCGGGACATCCAGATGGTGGGTTGGGTGGCGAAACGCCACTTCGGCGCCGACACCCTGCACGGCCTGGTGGACCACGGCTTCCTGACGGAGGACGAATACCAGCGTCTCTCTGCCGCCCAGGACTACCTCTGGCGCATGCGCTTCGGCCTGCATCTGCTGAACGGACGGCGCGAGGACCGGCTGCTGTTCGATGGGCAGATCAAGCTCGCCAAGCTCGCGGGCTTCCAGGACGCGCCCCAGAACCTGGGCGTCGAACAGTTCATGCAGCAGTACTACCGCACCGTGCTGGAAGTCTCGCGCCTGAACGAGATGCTGCTGCAGCTCTTCGATGAGGCGATACTGAATCCCTCCCAGGGCGAAGCCACCCCCTTGAGCCCCGATTTCGCGGACCGGGGCGGCTTCCTCACCACCCGCTCGCCCGACCTCTTCGAGCGCAAGCCGGCGGCGCTGCTGGACATCTTCCACGTGCTGGAACAGCACCCGCGCCTGAAGGGCGTGAGCGCCGAGACCATCCGCCGCCTCCTGCGCAGCATCGGCAAGATCGACGAGGGCTTCCGGGCCGAACCCACCCACCGGGAACTCTTCATGGCCATCCTGCGGGAACCCCAGGGCGTGACCCATGAGTTGCGTCGCATGAACCGCTATGGGGTGCTGGGCCGCTACCTGCCCGCCTTCGGCGCCGTCGCCGGGCGCATGCAGTACGACCTCTTCCACGCCTACACGGTGGATGAGCACACCCTGTTCGTGGTGAGCAACCTGCGCCGCTTCGCCCTCGCCCGCTATGACCATGAGTTCCCTCTCTGCAGCCGTATCCTGCAGACCCTGCCGAAGCCCGAGATCGCCTACCTCGCGGGTCTGTTCCACGATATCGCCAAGGGCCAGGGCGGCGACCATTCCGAACTGGGGGCCGTGGAGGCCGAACAGTTCTGTGTGGATCACGGGCTCTCCCGTTACGATGCGCGGCTCTGCGCCTGGCTGGTGCAGCATCACCTGCTGCTCTCCATCACCGCGCAGAAGAAGGACATCAGCGACCCGGAAGTGATCCAGGCCTTCGCCGCCAAGGTGGGCGACCAACTGCATCTCGATTACCTCTACGTGCTGACGGTGGCGGACGTGCGCGCCACCAACCCGGACCTGTGGAACTCCTGGAAGGCTAACCTCTTCGCCGAACTCTACCAACGGGCGAGCCTGATGCTGCGGCGCGGCCTGGAGGCGCCCCTGGACAAGGAGGAACTCATCGGCGATACCCAGCGCCATGCCTCCGACCTCCTGCGAGAGCAGGGTCTGGAGCCCGACGCGGTGCAGAAGGTCTGGGCGCAGCTCTCGGAGGAATACTTCCTGCGGCACAACGCCAACGAGATCGCCTGGCACACGGCGAACCTGGCGGCTCGCCTGCACGGGGATGCTCCCCTGGTCTTCCTTCGCCCTCACACGGAACGAGGCGGCACGGCAGTCTGCGTCTATTCACGCCACGATGATTTCATCTTCGGTCGCGTGACGGCCGTGCTCTCCCAGCTCGGCCTCACCATCCTCGACGCCCGTATCGTGCCAGTGGGCAGTGACGCGAGCCTGGACGATTACGTAGTGCTGGAAGACACCGGCGCGCCCATAGAGGACCCGGAACGCCTCGCCGAGATCGAACAGGTGCTGCTGCGGGAGATCAACCGCAAGAACGCCTCGCCGATCTCCGTGACCCGGCGGGCGCCGCGCCAGGTGCGCATGTTCACCACGCCCACCCATATCCAGTTCAGCGATGACCGGCGCAACCGGCGCACGGTGCTGGAGATCACCGCCGGCGACCGGCCGGGCCTGCTGTCCCAGATCGGCCAGGCCCTGAAAGCCTGTGGCGTGCGGCTGCAGAACGCCAAGATCACCACCGTGGGCGAACGGGCCGAGGACGTGTTCTTCATCACCGATGCCGAGCACCGTCCCTTGGACGATGCCGCGGCCCGGGAAGCCTTACAGGCCGCATTGCTCACCCGCATAGGGGAGCGCGGCTGAGACAGGGAACCCTGGGCGATGGCAGAATGGCTGGGCTTAAGACATACCTTATATAGATGGGGACCCGAGTGAACACCGCCGACATCCGCTCGCGCATCGAACAGGCTTTCGAGAGCCGTGACGCCCTCACCCCCCAGACTGCTGACGCCGCCCTGAAACAGGCGGTGGAAGACGCGGTCGGGTTGCTGGACCGGGGCGAGGCGCGGGTGGCTGAGAAGCTGGACGGCCAGTGGGCCGTGAGCGAGTGGCTGAAGAAGGCGGTGCTGCTCTACTTCCGCCTGCACCCGAACCAGGTGGTGGAAGGGGGCCATACCCGCTACTACGACAAGGTCCCCCTCAAGTATTCCAAGCACGACGCCGCCGCCTTCGCCAAGGAAGGCGCGCGCATCGTGCCGGACGCCATCGTACGGCGCGGCGCGTTCATTGGACCAGATGTAGTCCTGATGCCAAGCTACGTGAACATCGGCGCCTATGTGGGCCGCGGCAGCATGGTGGACACCTGGGCCACCATCGGCTCCTGCGCCCAGATCGGCGAGCGCGTGCACATCTCCGGCGGCGCCGGCATCGGCGGCGTGCTGGAGCCGCTGCAGGCCTCTCCCACCATCATCGAGGATGACTGCTTCATCGGCGCCCGCTCCGAGATCGTGGAGGGTGTGGTGGTGGAACAGGGAGCCGTGATCTCCATGGGCGTGTTCATCGGCCAGAGCACCCGCATCTATGACCGCGAGACCGGCCAGATCCTGTACGGGCGCGTGCCGGCCGGAGCGGTGGTGGTGCCGGGCAGCCTGCCCTCCGCCGACGGCAAGTACAGCCTCGCCTGCGCCGTGATCGTGAAGCGCGTGGATGCCAAGACCCGCGCCAAGGTCGGCATCAACGAACTCCTGCGAAGCATCTGACATGAGCGCCGTATTCGACCTCACCCAGGAACTCGTCTCACGCCGTTCCCTCACGCCGGACGATGCCGGCTGCCAGGCGCTCCTTTCAGGCCGCCTGAAGGCGCTCGGCTTCACCACCGAAGACATGCGCTTCGGTCAGGTGGATAACCTCTGGGCCCGGCTCGGCAAGACAGGTCCGTTACTGGTGTTCGCCGGCCATACCGACGTGGTGCCCACAGGCCCCTTGGAACAGTGGAAATCGGACCCCTTCCAGCCCGTGGTGCGTGACGGCTTGCTGTACGGTCGCGGCACCGCGGACATGAAGGGCGGCCTCGCGGCCATGCTGGTGGCGGTTGAGCGCTATCTAGCGGCCAAGCCCGCCATGAAGGGCAGCATCGGTTTCCTCATCACCAGCGACGAGGAAGGCCCGTCCGTGGACGGCACCGTAAAGGTGGTGGAGAAGCTCCAGGGGCGCGGCGAGAAGATGGACTGGTGCGTATTGGGTGAACCTTCATGCCTGGAGCGCTTCGGCGATACCCTGCGCAACGGCCGGCGCGGCTCCCTCACCGGTATCCTCAAGGTGGAAGGCATCCAGGGCCACGTGGCCTATCCGGAACGGGCCGATAACCCGATCCACCGGGTCGCCCCTGCCCTCGCTACCCTCATCAATGAACGCTGGGACGAAGGCAACGCCTTCTTCCCGCCCACCAGCTTCCAGATCTCCAACTTCAACTCCGGCACCGGTGCCGGCAACGTGATCCCGGGCGATGCCACGGTGCGCTTCAACTTCCGCTATTCCAGCGCCGTGACCAAGGAAGAGCTGAAGGCCCGCGTGCATGCGGTATTGGATGAGCACCGGCTCAAGTACAGCATCGACTGGCGCCCCATGGGCGACCCTTTCCTCACGGCGCCCGGGGACCTGAGCCTCGCCATGCAGGACGCGGTGGAGAGAGCGACGGGGCTGCGTCCCAAGCTCGATACCGGCGGCGGCACTTCGGACGGGCGCTTCATCGCCCCCACCGGCGCCCAGGTGATCGAATTCGGCCCACGCAATGCGAGCATCCACAAGATAGATGAATGCGTGGCGGTGAAGGAGCTGGAACAGCTCGTGGATATCTATTTAGACGTGCTCAAGCGCTTACTTGGCTGATCGCTTCCAGTTCACCGCGAACCCGCCTAAGCCTAAGCCCACAAACCAGAGTAGCAACCATTCAGGCATGGTCAGCCCTAAGAAGCGCCATGTCACGATGGAGCAATCCGCGCTGCCGGTGAAGGCCTTCACCAGGAACTGCCCGAAGGGCAGGTGCGCGAAGAGATAGCCGAAGCCCGGGCCGCAGGGCGGCGCCAGTTCTTCCGGCAGATGCTGCACATAGATGTGGCGGATGGCCACGGCCGTGCCGCCGACGGCCAGGATGAGGATCAATCCCCCGTAGACCCGGCTTCCCCACCCTCTCGGGTTCTGCAGGGCAGCGGCCAGGAACACGAGCCCCAGGCCGATGACCGCGACCCGCTGGAAGATGCACAGCATGCAGGGATCGAGGTGCATGTAGAACTGGGCGTAGAGGGCATAGCCCATGAGGGCGGCGCAGAGCACGAAGCCCAGGAGGTTCGCCTGGCGGCGTTGCATGAACATGAGATGAGACTCCGGGCCCATGGTCCTAGGAAGACCATGATGCCCGGCCGATTATTTCACTGCAACTGAGTGGGATGACGCCGCAGAAGCGTCGCGAGCGAAGATGGGGCTAGGCGTGCGAGGCGAGCAGGAGGGAGTGCACTCTTATGTGCATGACTGACTGCGAGCCCGAAGCACAACAACGCCCCATCGAGCGCAGCAGCTTCTGCGTCAACGGCGGTCCAGGACTTCTCGTTCCATGGCCTCATAGCCCGTGTGGCGCACATCCTTGCCGCGCACGAGATAGATAGTGTATTCGCAGATGTTCTTGGCATGGTCGCCGATGCGCTCCAGGGCGCGGGCCGACCACATCACGTCCAGCACCCGGCGGATGGTGCGCGGGTCTTCCATCATGAAGGTGATGGACTGGCGCGAGAGGGCGTCGTACTCCCCGTCCACCCGCTCGTCTTCCTTGGCCACGCGGAACGCGGCTTCCGCGTCCAGGCGGGCGAAGGCATCCAGCGCGTCGTGCAACATGCTGCGCACGTGGTTGCCGAGGTGCTCGATCTCGCGGTAGTTGCTGGTGGGGCGTTCCTGCTCGGCGAGGCGGGCTGCGAACCGGCCGATCTTCTCCGCCTCGTCGCCGATGCGCTCGAGGTCAGTGATGGTCTTGATGATGGCGAGGATCAGGCGCAGGTCGCTGGCCGCGGGCTGGCGGCGCGCGAGGATGCGGCTGCACTCCTCGTCGATGGAGATCTCCATCTGGTTGACCTTGTAGTCATGCTGCTCGATGGCGCGGCCGAGGGTGCTGTCCCCTTCGGTGAGGGCCTTCAGGGCATCCACGATCTGCTGCTCCACGAGACCGCCCATGGCCAGTACGCGGTTGCGTATGTCCTCGAGTTCCTCGTTGAACTTCTGCGAGATGTGATGTGTGAGGTTCAGTTTGTCTACCATGTTGCACCCGCGTCGTTGGCCCAATTGCCGCGGCTTTCCCAGTATATACCCGGATGCCGCGGCGTCACGTTTTCGGTCAGGCGGTGCGCGCTTCGCGCGCCAGCCGCTCCATGGGGAAATGGCACGTGAAGGTGCTGCCCTTCCCCGGTTCGCTCTCGACTTCCAGATCCGCATCGTGCCGCTGCAGCACGTGCTTGACGATGGCAAGGCCCAGCCCCGTGCCGCCGCTGTCGCGGCTGCGGGAGCGGTCCACTCTATAGAATCGTTCCGTCAAACGCGGAAGGTGCTCCGGGGCGATGCCGACGCCGGTGTCGGTCACCGACAGGCGCGCACCGTCCTCCTCCACCCACCAGCGCAGGGTCACCCGGCCGGAATCGGGGGTGTAGCGCATGGCGTTGAACACCAGATTCGAGAAGGCGCTGAACAGCTCGCTCTCGGAGCCCAGCACCCAGACCCCGTCCTTGACCTCCACCACCACGTCGCGCGGACCATGCCCCAGCGCCAGGGCATCCCGCTGCACCCGCTGCAGCAGGCCCGGCACGTCCACCGGCGCGAAGGGCGCCTCGCGGGCCTCGGTCTCGAGGCGCGACAGTTCCAGCAGATCCTTGATGATGGCCAGCATGCGCTGCATCTGGTGTTCCATCTCCGCCAGCGGCACGCCCCAGTCATGCTCCAGGCGCGGGTCGGCGCGCATGGCGTCCAGGTAGCCGCCCACCACCGTGAGCGGCGAACGCAGCTCGTGGGAGGCGTTGGCGACGAAGTCCCGGCGCATCTCCTCCAGGCGGTGCAGGCGCGAGATGTCCCGCGCGATCAGCAGGCGCTGATCGCTGCCGTAGGAGACGACCCGCAGCTGGATGCGCACACCGGGCGAGGCCGGGGCCGGGATGTCCACCGGCTCGTCGAAGTTGCCATGACGCAGGTAGCCGACGAAATCCGGATGGCGGATGAGGTTGCCGATGCGCCGGCGCAGGTCCTGCCCGGGCCGCAGGCCCAACAGCCGTTCGGCAGCATCGTTGAACCAGATGATCTCCCACAACGGATCCAGCAGCACGATGGCGTCCGGCATGGCGGCGGTGGAGTTGCGGAACTCGCGCAGCAGGTAGGCGATGCGGCGCTTGCGCTCACGGTCACGGCGGCGCAGGCGGTAGAAATGGTTGAAGAGCTCGCCCCAGACGCCGAGGGATGCGGGCGTGGCGAGCTGCCGACCCCGGCGCAGCCAGGCATCCAGGCGGTAGAGATTGAAGAGATGCCAGCAGAGATAGACGAAGGTGGCGGCGAAGAGCCACGCGAAGAGATGATGGAATATGAAATACAGCACCACGGCCAGGAGGCCGAGGAACAGTGCGACGGTCGCTTCCTGACGCCAGCTTGGATTCATTGCACCGTGGCCTGGGCCGAGAAGCGGTAGCCGCTGCCGCGCACGGTCTGGATATACGCGTCGCAGCCATGGGGCTCCAAGGCCTTGCGCAGGCGGCGGATGTGCACATCCACGGTGCGCTCCTCGATGTAGACGTTGCCGCCCCACACCCGGTCCAGCACCTGGGCGCGGCTGAACACCCGCTCCGGCTGGGACATGAAGAACTTGAGCAGGCGGTATTCAGTGGGGCCGAGGGTGACCTCGGTACCTTCGGCGCTGACCCGGTGGCTGGCGGGGTCGAGCTTGAGATTGCCCACCGTCAGGGAATCGCCTTCCGCCCCCGCGGCACGGCGCAGCAACGCCTGGATGCGCGCCACCAACTCGCGGGCGGAGAAGGGTTTCGTCAGGTAATCGTCGGCGCCGCTCTCCAGCCCCAGGACCTTGTCGTCCTCGGCGGCGCGGGCCGTCAGCATGATGATGGGGAGTTCGCGTGTGGCGTCTTCCCGGCGCAGGGAGCGGGCGAACTCGAGGCCGGAGAGGTCCGGCAGCATCCAGTCCAGCAGCACCAGGTCGGGCCGCCGGTCCGCCACGGCATGGCGTGCGGTGGTGGCATCCTCTGCCTCCCGGACCGCGAAACCGGCACGTTTGAGGGTGAAGACCACCATCTCACGGATGGCCCGCTCGTCTTCCACCACCAATATCTGTTTCTCTTCCATGCTTTTCCCGCCCGGTCCAAAAGGGGGTGGGACCGGCCGAAATATTAAAGCAAGGTAACATGACAGCCCTGTTAAAAGGACGGCCAGCCCGTAGGCCTATTGGGGCTTGGGGGTGGCGACCTTGTCCCGCAGATACACCGGCAGGGCCTGTTCCGGGGACACCGCCTGCCCCGCCCGGAACGCCTTCTCTGCCAGGCGTGCGATATCCCCTGCCATGGGCAGGAGCGCCCCATCGAGGCCGCTGAGCTGACCGACCCGGCCCCTGAGCACATCCCCATAGGCCAACCACCCAGGGCCGGCTCCGAACCAGGTACCGGCAGGCGGCGACACATCCTGAGGCGGGCTCAAGGCCTCCTGCGTGAGCGCCGTCAGGCTCTGCGCAGTGACCGAATAGGCTGCCCAATAGACCTCGTGCATGCGTGCATCCAGGCAGGCCAGCACCCGCTCCTGTCCGTGGATACGCTGCGCGGCAACCGCCAAGGCCGCCAGATCCGAGACCGGCACCACCGGCAGACCCGCCCCATAGGCGAGGCCCTGGGCCACGGCGGTCGCGACCCGAAGGCCGGTGAAGGCGCCGGGCCCCCGGCCGAAGGCGATGGCATCCAGGCCTTTCAGACCCAGGCCCGCTTCCGCCAACAGGCGCTCCACCATGGGCAAGACGCTCTCCGCCTGCACCCGCTCGGCGGGCGCGTCCAACTCCGTGAGGCGGCCATCCACCATCAGCGCCACGGAACAGCGCGGACCAGCGGTGTCGAGGGCCAGGAGCTTCACGCTCATGCCACCTCCTCCAGCACCGTGCGCAGGAAATCCGTCACCTCCGCGAGGTCGCGGGTCGGTTTCATGGGCGGCAGGCTGTCCCTGAACACCCGCCCATAGGGTTTGCCGTGCAGGCGCGGGTCGCAGATCATCATCACGCCCTTGTCGCTGGCATCACGGATGAGACGGCCGACGCCCTGCTTCAGGGCGATCACCGCCTGGGGCAACTGGTACTCCATGAAGGGATTGCGGCCCTCCTCCTTCATGAGGTCGAGCCGGGCCTTCAGCACCGGATCGCCGGGCGAGGCAAAGGGCAAGCGGTCGATGATCACCACCGAGAGCGCCGGACCCTTCACGTCCACTCCTTCCCAGAAACTGGAGGTGCCAAGCAGCACGGCGTTACCCATCTCCCGGAAGGTCTCCAGCAGACGCCGCCGGGGCATCTCTCCCTGCACCAGCAAGGGGTAATCCAGGCTGCCGCGCAGGATCTCCGCCGCTTCCTTGAGGGCGCGATGGCTGGTGAAGAGCATGAAGGCGCGCCCGCCGCTGGCCTCGATGACGGGCCGTGCCGCCGCCACCACCGCGCGGGTGTAACCGGGGTCGTCCACCGCCGGCATGCGCTGGGGCATGTAGAGCAAGGCGTGACGCGCGAAGTCGAAGGGGCTGCCGAGCAGGAGTTCTTCGGCTTCCGCCACGCCCAGGCGCTCGCGGTAATGGCCGAACTCGCCGCCCACCGAGAGGGTGGCCGAGAGAAACACCCAGGCACCGGGGTTCTGCTGCATGCGCGCGGCGAAGCGCTCGGCGGCATCCAGGGGCGTGATGTTGAAAGAGGTATGGCGGCCGAACTGCTCGATCCAACGCACTTGGCGGCGCTGGTCGTCGTCGAGGAAAGCCTCCAGGCGCGTATGCATCACTTCGGCCCGCTCGCGGCAGTTCTCCAGGCCGCGGGAGCGCGGCGCCAGCACGTCGAGGGCCGGCTTAAGCTCATCGAAAGCAGCCAGCACGCCCTCGAGCTGCGTGCGCAGGCGCTTGGCATTGGGCAGCCTGTCCCATTCCTGGCGGCCCGTGCCCTCGGCCAGCAAGGGCCGCAGGGCCGCGAGCGTCGCCTCGAAATCCTTGAACTGCTTCTCGAGCTCCGGCATGTCCGCCGCGCTCTGGGTGTACTCGGAGCGCAGGTCCTGCAGCCAGTCGGCGAGCTGGCGGGTCGAGACGCTGATCCCGAAATACTGGGTCGCGATGTCCGGCAGCTGGTGGGCCTCGTCCACGATGATGGCATCCGCTCCGGGCAGCAGCTCGCCGAAACCATCTTCCTTCAGCACCATGTCAGCCAGCAGGAGGTGATGGTTAACCACCACCACATCCGCCTCCTGGGCGGCGCGGCGCGCCTCCACCAGATGGCAGCGACTGAACTCCGGGCATTCCTGCCCCAGGCAGTTGTCCTGGGTGGAGGTCACCTGGAGCCAGAGGGTGGAGTTCTCCGCCACCACGTCCAGCTCGCCGATGTCGCCGGTGCGGGTGACGGCAGCCCACTGGCGCACGGCTTCGAGTTCGCGGATGCGTTCACGGCTGTCGAAGAGCCCTTGCTCCGAGGTGTAGGCGAGACGATGGCGGCAGAGATAATTGGATCGCCCCTTGAGCAGCGCGGTCTTCACCGGTGCGCCGATGGCACTGCGCACCGCCGGCAGGTCGCGGTGGAAGAGCTGGTCTTGCAGGGTCTTGGTGCCGGTGGAGATCATCACGCGCCGACCGGATAGCAGCGCGGGCAGGAGATAGGCGAAGGTCTTGCCGGTGCCGGTGCCCGCCTCAGCCACCAGCACATGCATCTGTTCCAGAGCCAGGGCGACGGCGGCAGCGAGGGTCTGCTGCTGCTCGCGGGGCGCGAAGCCTTCTATCTTGCGTGCCAGGGGCCCGTCAGCGCCGAGCAGGTCCTCGAGGTCATGCATGGTACGGGGCGGCGCGCTGCTGCGCGGTCAATGAGCGGAGTGCGTCGTCGCTGCGGGAGCCGACACGGCGGCCGGAGCTGCGGGCACCACGTCCAGGGGCATCTTGCTGAGGTTGTCCACCTGCGCCTGGCTGAGCACGTTCTGCTGCAGGTCCGCCTGCAGCACCAGGTTGCGCGCCGCCAAGGCCTTGTCCTGGGCGCTGCGCGGATCGAAACCCTGCGGGTCCTGGGCCACGCCCACCAGGAGCGCGATGTCCTGGGGACCGAGCAGCTCGAAGGGCTTGCCGAAGTAAGCCATCGAAGCCGCCGGAAGGCCTTTCACGCCGCCGCCCATGGGCGCGTCGTTGATGAAGCTTTCCATAATGTCCGTCTTGGGGAACTGCGCCTCGATGCTCACGGCCATGACCCGGAGTTCCAGGCCGGAGGCGTCCGGATGGTAGAGCCGCATCAGCCGCTTGGTGAGCAGGGTGCCGCTCATGCCGGAAGAGTTGTAGAAGGCCGGGTCCACGCTGGCCAGGAGCGTGTTGGGCAGGAATTCGGTGGTGCCGGCGAGCATCAGGGGATGTGCTCGGGCGGCCTTGCGGGCGGCGAAATCCTGGCCGGCGGTATGAGCCGTCCAGCCCAGGTAACCGACATAACCCAGGACCGCCAGGACCACGGCCAGGATGACCAGCTTGGGCAGGAGAGACCCGCGACCCCCGCCCTGGGCCAGCTCGCGGCGGCGCTGCATGGCGCGCTGCGTGTCCGGGCTACGGCGTTTGAGGATCTCCCGGATCGTATGCTCGCCCATGGTCCACCTCTGTAGCTTGCGGTGCGCGCATTCTAGCACCCGGATGCAGCGGGCGCGGAAGGCTAATATAATAGGCATTCCCCGCCGGGACGCGCCTGTTCAAGGCCGCACTCCCCTCCCAACGACATAGCGACGGATCCAAAATAAATGACGAGCAATAAAGCCCTTGCCGACTGGGTCGCGGACGTAGCGCGACACACCGAAGCCGAGCGCATCCACTGGTGCGACGGTTCCCGTGCCGAATACGACAAGCTCGTGGCAGAGATGCTGCAGACCGGCATGCTGCTGGAACTGGACCAGAAGACCCACCCCAAGTGCTACCTGCACCGCTCCAACCCCTCCGACGTGGCGCGGGTGGAGCACCTGACCTTCGTTTGCACCCGAAACGAGGAGGACGCGGGCCCCAACAACCACTGGATGGCCCCCGCCGACGCCCACGCCAAGATCGACGCCCTGTTCAAGGGCTGCATGAAGGGCCGCACCCTCTATGTGATCCCCTATTGCATGGGTCCGGTGGATTCGCCCCTGGCGCGCTGCGGCGTGGAGATCAGCGACAGCCCCTACGTTGCCGCCAACATGTACATCATGACCCGCATGGGCACGCCGGCCCTGAAGCGCATCGAGCGCGAGGGTACCTTCGTGAAGGGCCTGCATTCGACGGGTGACCTGAATCCGGACCGCCGCTTCATCATGCATTTCCCGGAAGAACTCAGCATCAAGAGCTTCGGTTCCGGCTACGGCGGCAACGCCCTGCTGGGAAAGAAGTGCCATGCCCTGCGCATCGCCAGCTGGCAGGCCCGCAGCGAAGGCTGGCTGGCGGAGCACATGCTGATCGTGGGCATCGAGAACCCGCAAGGCGAGACCCACTACGTGGCCGCCGCCTTCCCCTCCGCCTGCGGCAAGACCAACCTCGCCATGCTGATCCCGCCCGCCTCCCAGAAGGGCTGGAAGGTGTGGACGGTGGGCGATGACATCTGCTGGATGACCGTGGGCAAGGACGGCCGCTTGTGGGCCATCAACCCCGAGGCGGGTTACTTCGGCGTGGTGCCCGGCACCAACCCCAAGACCAACCGCAACGCCTTCGACATGATCCGCCACGACACCATCTTCACCAACGTGGGTGTGACGGCCGAGAACGAACCCTGGTGGGAAGGCCTGAAGGATGGAACCCCGGTGACTGACTGGCAGGGCCGCCCTTTCGACGGCAAGCACGGCCCCGCCGCGCACCCGAACTCCCGCTTCACCGTGGCGGCGAAGCAGAACCCCAGCTACTCGCCCCACAGCGAGGATCCGACCGGCGTGCCCATCT
>CAZPAO010000013.1:0-64833 GCA_964584665.1 uncultured Gammaproteobacteria bacterium | reverse complement strand
CCCACTGCCAGTTGATGGCCTGGAACGCCGGGTTGATATTGATGGCATCGAGGCTAGGCTGTGCCACGCTGGTGACGCCGTTCATGTCCCGCTCGAGGTGCATGGTGCGGGAGGAGAGCTGCACCACGATGCGCAGGGTCTGGCCCGGGGGCAGGGTGATGCGGGTCGGTGGGAGCCTATAAAGGCAGACGCGTAGCTTGTCCCAGCCCGGATACAGCTGATCGCTGGTGGCGACGGGCGGCATCGGCATGTGCCGGTCCAGGTTGGCTGGAGCGAAAGCGGGGAGATCAGCGACCGGTTTATCCATGGGTATCTCTAGGATGGAGGTCGTTCTTATGGATTTATGGGAAATAGATAACACACTCCCAGCCACAAATACATCATCGCCACAGCTATTCCGCCCGTGATGCGAAAAGGCAACATGAGTATGTAAGCTGGATATGCAGTAAACGTTCATCCTTCGACATTTTACTTATAGCTCTCCCGTAAGCCTTGCTGGCCCTGACCCATCAGCATGGGTCGCAATAATCAGCAATAAAGCCGCCAAGATTCCAAAAGTAAATAGCCGGGCCAAAGGCCACACTTCCGTTGCCAAGAAACCACGCTATGAGGACATGGCGTTTGTTTCTAGCTGGATTTGGGACGGCCTGAGAACCGACATCCTGTGTGCCGGTCAGGCCGGTGGTGAGCCGCTGAAGATAACGGGCAGCTCGCTTTATGGGTGCCTTGGTTTTTTATCCACTTCAAAGGGTATTGCGGAGGCAAGCAACATGAAGACGACTGCGAAACTGATATCGGCTACTGCTCTGATCCTGGGCGGCGCCTTGATGGCTGGTCAGGCATATGCAGATACCGATGCGAACAAGTTCTGGAACGGTGACAAGGCATACCACGAGCACTGTTCTTCATGCCATGGGAACTGGGGCCAAGGCATCGGCATTTTCGGTCCTCCGCTGAAAGGAGACCCTTTCGTCGTGAGCGGTGGAGCCGACCTCATCGCCAAGACGATCGAGGAAGGCAGGCAGGGTCCCTTCAAACACTATCGCGCTTACTCGGGTATGCCCGTATTCAATTTCCTGTCCGATGGTGAAGTCGCTGCGATCGTCGACTACCTGAAGAATGGGCTGCAGACTGCAACTGACCCGAAAGATGTTCCGGCAGGGCAGTAACCTGATGTTGGCACGTGCCATCAGGCATCGATTCATCCGGTCATCATTAAGAAACTTGCATAAGGGTACAAAACCATGAATAGCATTAAACGTTGGATGGCCCGACTGGGCCTCAAGGCGATAGGTGCGCTGGCACTGGGTATCTTAACTGCAGGTACGGCGAACGCCATGCCGAGTTTCGCCAGGCAGACCGGCATGAGTTGCAACCAATGCCATTTCACCCATGACCCGACACCGAACTTCACCATCCAGGGCATGAAGTTCCGCTCGTTGGGTTATCGTATCCCTGAGCGCCAGACCAAGCTGGTCGCCGGCCAGCCAAGCCAGGGCGCCAAGGATGGCGAGGTACTCAGCCTGCCGTGGGACGATTACCTCTCGTATCGGTTTGAGAGCATTCTGGCCAATAAGACCTTCGGGGCCAACGGCACTGAATTGGCCAGCAATCCGACCACGCGCATGTCGTGGTTTGTGGTCGGGCCGTTGACGGATCACATCGGCTTCTGGAATGAGTTCTATATCGTCGGCGACTACGGTGCCAACAATTGTGTTGGCGGATCCTGTGTCGGTGGCAGTGCTTGGGCGCCGGGACTTCCCACGTGGGATGAATACGACTTGGTCTATACGATCAATCCAGATGCGGTCCAGGCAAACGGCGATGTCTATTCCGTCCGCTTCACCAATCAGAGTATCCAGGAATCGGATGGATGGGGCCCCAACTCGATCGGTGCGCCCAACTCACTCGGTCCGTTTGGCACGCTCGGTGGAAATGCGCATCCAACCACCGGCGGCTACCGGATAACCGGCTGGATGCACGACCGCTGGGACTGGCAGTTAGGTCTGCGCACCGGCGACAACAACAACGGCTGGGATCGGAAAATGGAAGAGGGTTCGCTGGCCTATTACTTCGATAACACGAGCGACAACACGATAGGTGTGAAAGTCATGGCGCAATACGGGGATGACGAAATCCCGTATGTCACCCGGGACAGCCTCCAGTCAGGTCCCACCCAGAACCCGCTTTATTACACGTACGGTGATGCGATCCCCGGCATCACGGCCACGCGAGGCGCCGGTTTGGGTGCCTATATGAACACCGATCTGAAGAACAACACCGCTATCGCTCCTGTGTTCCGCTGGCAGAGGTCTGACGTTGGAGCAAGCGGAGGAGACAGCTGGGCATTCGCAGCTGGATTTGCCTATGGCAAGGACGAATACTATGATGGCGCGTCCTTCAAAGAGGACATCTTTGGAGCCGGGTTCCTGTACTGCTATATGCATACGTATTGCATACAGCCGGGTTACACGCACTACCTGAAATATAATTTCACTGACCATACCGGCGTGTCGTATGACATAGACAACCCGGATACCCTGAGTCTGACGCTGGTCTATAATCCGGCTATGAACTTCGCAGTCTTCGCTCAGATATCGCAAGGACATTCGTTGTCATTGACCGGACCCTCCTCGACGAGCGGGGTCACCGTACAGATAGGTCTCGATTTCCCGATGTAAGGTAAAATTGCTGAAACTACGGAGGGCCGGAGAATTTTCCGGCCCTCTTTTTTTGTTATGCTGAATCGGCATCAGGGCCGAGACAAACACAAAGCTCCTGGTTCTTCTGGAGTGATTTGGAGAGAAACCCATGAACAATTCCAAGCTGGTCAAATCCGTATTTTGTGCTATCGCGGTGCTAGGTTCAGGCGCGCTGTTTAGCAACAGTGTGTATGCGGCTGATGATTCGGCCGGTTCAAAGGTATTCCACAGCCAGGACTGCACCGGCTGTCATGGTACAAAGGGAGAAGGCATCCCAGGTTTGGCGCCGCCGTTGAAAGGCAGCCAGTTTGTATCGAGCGCCAGTGAACAGGACATCGTCCACACCATCAAGTTCGGGCGCAGTGGTTCGGACAAGCATTTCAAGGATCTCTCGCAACCGATGCCCGCGCATCCCAACCTGACCGACCAGCAGCTAAAGGATCTCGTGCAATACCTCAAGGGGGAACTGCAGAAAGGGTAGCGATGGAGTGCGGCTCTGCATATGGCTCGTGAGGAAGAATGAGGTTGGTTTCTTCTTATCAATCGTGCGCGGGACCAAAAATGAAACGGAGCATCACCCATTGGTGTAGGCTTGCTTTCAGCTTGGGCACATTCTGTCTAATGCTAACCGCATGCGCCACCGATCATGAGCCACCGCCCATCGGCGCTGATACTGGCATGCAAGAGCCGTCGGTATATCCCGTAGAAGTCATCGCCGACGAAGTGGATTTCACCGTAGGGTCCCCGACGCAGCAGATGGCGGACCTCACCGCAACGGTATCGCTGTCTGATTTGCGTCCAGTACTCTATTATCGCTACGACGTCCAGTCCGAGTCGGACGGCACTTACCTGCTGATATCCCCACCCAAGAGATACAAGGTCCGCCGGAGCCCCTTCTACCGTCTGGAGCCGGCGACGGCACGAATCCATGTCAGTCTGCGCAATGGTTCCGACGATGTCATGCGCACGTCAAACGCGGCTTACGCTTTCGAGGTGAATGGCCACACGGTCAGCTCGACGCCTTTGTCCATCCCGGATATCCTGCCCGGGCACAACTCCGACGTGACCTTGGACGGCCCGACGCTGGACGAACTCAAGGCCACCCCGAACGGCATAGTGACCGTGTGGGTCTACGGAATCGGCAACGGCGACAAGGAGCGTCGGCTCCACTGGGATATCAGCTACATCTACTCGCAGCGGGACTCCCAGGCTACGGGTGAAATTGTCCTGACCACGAGTTCCGAGAAGGAAGCGGCAAACTACCGCAACCGGGAGGATCTGGCCGAACCGGCGGATGTGCACAGTGGCCCGTGACGCCCGTTAAGGGGCAAATGCCTGGGCTCCGTCACAATGCGCGCAGCTGCTGAGAAGAACCAAGCTCGCTGTCGTAAATGAATCACTCTTGCCCCGAGCTGGCGTGAGGGAACCAATTAAGCGCGGACTGCCTAAAGCTAGAGTAAAATGCTCATAGGAGCCGTTGCTGCGAGTGCCGTCGCGGCTGCCGAAGCGCACACCACCCTCACCTTGACGCCACTACCATGATCCCCGAACTCGGCCATCTCGCTCTCATCCTCGCGCTCTGCCTCGCCGCCGCCCAGGCATGGTTCGGCATCGCTGGCGCCCAGCGCCATGACGGGGTATGGCTCTCGGCGGTGCGCCCGGCGGCGACCCTCCAGACCTTGTTCGTGTTGGGTGCGTTCGCCGCTCTCGTCTATAGCTTCTTAGTCAGTGATTTCTCAGTGCGGTATGTGGCCGAGAATTCCAACGTCTCGCTGCCCTGGCCCTACAAGATCACGGCGGTATGGGGCGCCCATGAGGGCTCGCTGCTGCTGTGGGTCTCGGTGCTGGCGCTCTGGACCCTGGCGGTCACGTATTTCAGCCGGCACCTGCCCCAGGAATTCGCCGGCCGCGTGCTGGGTGTGATGGGTCTCATCACTTTCGGCTTCTGCCTGTTCATGCTCACCACATCGGATCCGTTCACGCGCCTCTTGCCGGCGGCGGAGCAGGGCAGGGATCTCAATCCCATCCTGCAGGATCCGGCCATGGCCATCCACCCGCCCATGCTCTACACGGGCTACGTGGGGTTCTCGGTGGCCTTCGCCTTCGCCGTGGCAGCCTTGCTGGGCGGACGCATGGACGCGGTGTGGGCGCGCTGGTCGCGCCCCTGGACCCTCACCGCGTGGTTGTTCCTCACGTTCGGCATCACCCTCGGCAGCTGGTGGTCCTACTATGAATTGGGTTGGGGCGGCTGGTGGTTCTGGGACCCGGTGGAGAACGCCTCCTTCATGCCTTGGCTCGTGGGCACGGCACTGGTGCATTCCCTGGCGGTGACGGAGAAGCGCGGCGCCTTCAAGAACTGGACCGCTCTGCTTGCCATCGCGGCGTTCTCCTTGAGCCTGCTCGGCACATTCCTGGTCCGTTCCGGCGTGCTCATCTCCGTGCATTCCTTCGCCAGCGATCCCAAGCGCGGCATCTTCATCCTGGCCATGATCGGCGTGTTCGTGGGTGCGGCGCTCACTCTCTATGCCTGGCGCGCGCCGACGCTGGCTCGGGGCGGCGGCTTCCAGCCGTTCTCCCGCGAGACGCTGCTCCTGCTCAATAACATCTTCCTGGTGGTGGCGGCGGCCTCGGTGCTGCTCGGTACACTCTATCCGCTGCTGATGGATGCCTTCGGCCTGGGGCAGCTTTCGGTGGGGCCGCCGTACTTCAATGCGGTCTTCATCCCGGTGATGCTGCCGTTCCTGATCCTCGTCGGCATCGGCCCCTACGTGCGCTGGAAGCAGGGGGATGCCCGTGACACCGCGCGCACCCTGCGCATCGCCGGCATCGCGGCGCTCGCGGCGGCCGTGGTGTCATTGGTGTTCGCCCATGGGGAGGGCGCGGTCATTGTGGCCGCAGGTGCCTTGCTGGCCGCCTGGATCGCCGGTTCCGCCTTCATCGAACCCATCACCCGCCTGCGTCAGCGGCTGCAGGGGCGGCATGCGAGCCTCTCGCGTGCGACTCTCGGCATGAGTGTGGCCCATCTCGGTGCCGCCACGCTGGTGCTGGGCATCTGCGTCACCAGCACGCTTGGCGTCGAGCAGGACGTGGTGATGAAAGCCGGCCAGAGCGTGAGCGTCGCCGGCTACGACTTCACTTTCCAGGGCGTGCATGCGGAGCAGGGCCCGAATTACGAAGCCCGCCAGGGTGTATTCGAAGTCAGCTGGGGCGGCCGACCGATCGCGGTGATGCGTCCTGAGAAGCGCGAATTCCCCAGCATCGGCAACGAGACCACCGAAGCCGCCATCGACCCGGGGCTGTTCCGTGATCTATACCTCGCGCTCGGCAACCCACTGGACCAGGGGGCCTGGAGCGTGCGGGTGCAGTACAAGCCGATGGTGCGCTTCATCTGGCTCGGTGGTCTGCTCATGATGCTGGGCGGACTGCTTGCGGCCAGTGACAGGCGTTACCGCCGTTCCGCTGTGACTGAAGCTGTGCCCGCGGCAGTGGAGCGCGCATGAACAAGTTCAGGCAATACGTGCCTTTCATCATCCCTGCGCTGGTGCTGTTGACCCTCATCGGCCTCTTCGCGCGCGGCCTGTTCCTGGACCCCACCAAGGTGGCTTCGCCTCTCCTCGGTAAGGGCGCACCGAAGTTCTCGCTGCCGCAGTTGCAGGATGCCGGCACGAAGCTTGACCAGGATGTGTTCCAGGGCAAGGTATCGGTGCTGAACGTCTGGGGTGCCTGGTGCGGCAGCTGTCACGACGAGCATCCGGTGCTGGTGGCCCTGTCCAAGCGCAAACTGTTGGCAATCTACGGCCTCGACTACCACGATGTCCGCAACGATGCCCTCGCCATGCTGCAGAAGGACGGCAACCCCTACGATGCGGTGGCCTTCGACGCCAGTGGGGACGTGGCCATCGATTGGGGCGTGTATGGCGCACCCGAGACCTTCGTCATAGACAAGCGCGGCATCGTGCGTGAGAAATACATCGGCCCCTTGACCCAAGACATCGTCGATACCCAACTGGTACCGCTGGTGCAGAGACTCCAGGCGGAGCCCCAGTGAGACAGCTTTTGCTTGGGTTGGGTCTGGCGCTGGTGGCGGCTTCCGCCGCAGCTATAGACAGCCAGCCGCCATTCCCTGATGCCACGACCCAGGCTCGTTACGAGCACCTCACCCACGAGTTGCGTTGTCTCGTCTGCCAGGACGAGACCGTCGCGGACTCCAATGCGGATCTCGCCGCTGACTTCCGCCGCCAGATCCATGAGATGGTGGCGGCGGGCAAGACCGACGCCGAGATCAAGGACTACATGGTCGAGCGCTATGGAGACTTCGTGCTCTACAAGCCGCCGGTGCAGCGCAACACGGCTCTGCTTTGGATCGGACCCTTCATCCTCCTGGCGATAGCGCTCTCAGTGGTGATGCTGGTGGTGCGTCGCCGCGCGCGGCAAAGCGAGGCAGCCGCCCCATGACCTTCTTCATCATCGCACTCGCCATGTGCCTGCTGGCAGGGTCGGTCCTGGCGGTGCCCCTGTGGCGCGCGCGGGTGCCGGTGCACACGGGTGCCGCGGCCGCAAATCGTGAAGTGCACGCACGCCGTCTCGCCGAGCTACAACTGGATCTGGAGGCAGGGCGTCTTTCCACTGACGATCATGCAGCCGCCGTCCGCGACCTGGAGACTGACTTGGCTTCCACCGGTGATGCGAAGCAGGCCACACGCAAGGCGATGCCGCAACGTCTCACCGCCCGTGTCACATCGCTGTTGTTGTTAGTAGTTGCGGGGTCCTTGTATTGGTTCTATGGGAGTTGGCGCGTGGGCGCTGAAGGCGTGCAGGCAGCCTCCACCCAGGCGGTGGTGGATATGGTGGCGCAGCTTGCAGCGCGTCTACAGACACCGACAGGGCAGAAGGATCTTGAAGGATGGAAGATGCTCGGCCACTCATACATGGTCATGGATCGTTACCCTGATGCCCTCAAGGCTTTCGAACATGCACGCAGCTTGTCCGGAGACGATGATCCAGACGCCCTCGCGAGTTATGCCGAGGCATTGAGCCTGACCGATCCCGATGCTTTCCTTGATCGAGCGCTGCCGCTGTTCAATAAAGCCTTGCAGGAGGATCCCGCCAACGTGCAGGCACTCTGGTACGGTGGTTTGGGCGCCTTGCAGCAGGGGGATAAGCCTCTCGCGATCAGGCATTGGCAGGCGATACTGGCCCAGGATCCACCCGAACAATACCGGTCCATGATCACCAAGGCCATAACCGAGGCCGGCGGGACAGTATCGAGCGAGACCGCTCTGATCAAGCTGCACGTGAGCCTATCCAAGACCTTAGCCGTAGGCTTGTCACCGGATACGACGGTGTTCGTCTATGTGCAGCCGAAAAGCGGGGAGGGGGGGCCGCCGCTGGCGGTGCGCCGATTCAAGCTCGAGCAACTACCATTGGATATCAGCTTGAGTGATCAGGATGCTATGGTACCGGGGAGGGTGATCTCCGCCTTTGATGCCGTGGTGGTGAGCGCGCGCGTGTCTAAGAGCGGTACCGCAATCGCCCAGCCAGGCGATCTCCTGGGGCAGGGGGATTGGATGAAGGCGAGCAGCAAACCGCTCGCCATTGTCATCGATACCGTGCTGAAATGACTCAGTGCGTGGCGCCGGCCGGCGCTGCGCTACCGTCCAGTCCGAGAGTCTTCACACCCTGGTCAAAGACTATATCCACCGGGATGTTGTCCTTGGACAGCCTTTCCAGATCGCCCTGCAGCTCCGGCTGGATGATGCCCTGGTCATCGGTGAGTTGTTTGGCGGCGGCATAGTCGCCGTCACCCTGCACGGTCAGCAGCTTCGCCGCCAGCGCCTTGATCGCGGCGTGCATCTTCTCCGCATCCACCTGGTACTGGCCCGTGGCCGGGTCGCGGCTGAAGGCGCCCATCTGGCTGAAGAAGTTGAAGCGCACCATGTTGGCCTTACCGTGGGCATCGCTGGCGCCGAAACGCACCGAACGGAAGATGCCGGCGAGGAAGGTCACGTAGTTGTCCATGAGCTTGGACTTGTCCAGCTCGCCGTGATCCGCGAGCCATTCCACGAGGTAGAGGCCGAGCACGTCCGCCTTGCCTTCCTCGAAGCTGCCGGCATAGTCCTTCAGCGCCAGGCGCACCGTACCCTTCTTGTTCACGGTGTTCTTGATGCCGATGCCGTGCGCGACCTCGTGGAACATGGTGTTCTGGAAGAAAGCATCGAAGGTCACGTGCTGCAGCTGCGCCGGCACGATCAGCTCCTTGGCGATGGGCATCATGATCTTGTCGAACTTCGCGTGGATCACGTTCTCCATCTGCACCCGGCGCGTGCCTTTCTTGAGCTGCACTTCCTCGTCGTTCGGCAGGTTGTCGGCGATGGTCTTGGCACCGGTGTTGGCGTCGCCCGCGTAGTAGATGGCGTTATAGGCGCCGAGGTCGGAGTCGCTGCCGGGCTTCTCGGTCTTGTACTTGGCCGGCACCGGCAGGTCCTTCTGCAGCTGCGGCAGGAACTGGGTGAAGCGTGCGAGCTTCGCCGACCAGTCCATGTCCTTCAGCAGCACGAAACCTTCATAGGACGTCTTGTAGCCGAACAGGGCGTCCTGATAGGTCTCGATGGGGCCCATGATCACGTCCACCGGGCTGTCCTTGATGTCCAGCCACGCGAAGTCGCTCTCCTGGTACTGGTCGGTGAGCAGGGACTGTGCGCGTAGCGAGAGGTATTTCTTGAAAGCCGGATCGGCGGCGAGACCGGAGGCCTGGTTGAGCAGGTCAGATGCGCGCGCCAGTTGCTCCTTGTAGGCATCGTGATAGGGCACCGCTATCAGCGCGCCCTTGGCGTCCCGGCGCACCAGCGTATAGAGGCCGTCCTTGCCAGGCAGTTTGGCCTTGTTGAACTCGTCCGTGCTCATGTCAGTGGGATAGAAGTTCGCGCCCAGGGGCTTCTTGCCCACTCCGGCCACGAAGGGATGGTCGCCGTTCAGGCGGTCCCAGGGGCCATAGTTGTATTCCACCATCTGCCGGGTGGCGTCGTCCTTGATGACCGCAAGCAGGGCGGCCTTGTCGCCGTAGGTCTGCTGCCAGAAGATCTCATCCATGACCGCTGCGGCCTCGATCAGCTTCACCAGCATCTGCTTCTGCTTGTCGTCCGCATGGCTCAGGTCGGCGGTGAGCGCCACCTTGGCGTAATCGTCCAGGTGCTGGGCTGCATAGGACTGTACCGGCTTGGCCGTGGTGGCTGCAGGCGTCGGGGTACTGCTCGCGGCAGGCGCGGCGGCATCCGGTGTCTTACCGCATGCAACCAACCCGGCCAAAAGGAAGATCGCAGTCAACGGGTGGGGGCGTAAGCTTCGCATGCAGAAACTCCCGAATTAAACACAAATTCATGAGCACACGGGCGAAGAGCCCGATGGGCGAAGTCTGTCGATGCACTCCTGCCATCGTCCCGAATGGCCATACCCCTGGCCTATTTCCGAGGAGGCAGATTCCTTTATCATAGACTGAAACCAACTATCTTGTTGCTGGCAACCGAGGAAAACCTATGATGCGTGCCCCTTGTTTGTGTGCCATTAGCGCGTTTCTTCTAGTTGCCGTCACCCCGAGCGTTCGGGCCGATATAGACGTGGCATTGATAAAAGAATCCCAAAATCACTACGACGCGGCGCGTGAGGCGATGAATAACGGCGCCTGGCAGACGGGTCGCAATGAAATGGAGATCTCGGTCGATAAGGCCGAGAAGGGGAACATGCCAGCCGCGGGGCTCAGCCTGCTTTACTATCATTTCGGTTCTTACTTGGAACTCACACTTGAGTGGAACCTTGCACAGCAGGCCTTTGCGAAGGCCGTACGAAACGGGGAACTGGCGCATGCCTCTCCCCAGACAATGGTCAACTTATATTACGAATACGGGCGTACTTCGGGAATCATCTGTCAGTACGATCTGGCGGAACATAATCTGCAAGTGGCTTACGAGCTCGATAATGAGCAGCAAGGGCCAACCGCCACTGATATCTTCGAACTGGCACTGATGCACAAAGCCGCGGGAAAATTGCAAGATTCCCTGGCGGAATTCACGCATGCCAAGACGCTCATGGACAAGTCCGGCGTTGAAAAAAACTCACCGGCACAATATGCGGAATTCCTCACGGCTTACGCAGATGCACTCCAATTGAGTGGACAGCACAGCGAAGCCGAAGCCCTTAGGCAGCGGGCCGCGGGCCTGTTTGGAAACACTCCCAATCAGAACAATACCGGGCTTACGCCCTATGGCAGTCAATGCGGGCAGCTTCAGACCGGTAATGCAGGGAAATAGGCTGGGGGCCCAAATCCCAAGCGGTCTTGCTAGAGATGTGTGTCTAGATAGTGTTCCAAAGCGTTATAGCTGCCTGGCTCGAAATCCGTGAACTGCACGCCTATGCGGTATTCATCCTGGCCGCCGGACCGGACCGAGACCACCCGGCCGAACAGGCCCAGTTTGGACTGGTTCTCGGGCATATCCGGCAGGGAGACCCGTACCCGGATGGGCACATCGTTGGCCGCCTTGGTCTCCAGGCCATGGGGGGTTATGCGCTCCATGGTGGGCCGGTCACAGAGGATCTGGAGGCCGGTCAGGGAGATATTGGCGGCGATGCCCGGGAAGCTGCTGCCGTCATCGCAGAGGATGCGGATCGAGTGTTCGGTGTCGATCCGGTCGAAGGTGCGTTTTTCTTCTGACATGGGCGCCTGACGACCGGCCGCAGATGCGGGCGCCTATTGTAGAGGCTCAGGTTGGACGGGGACAGTGCGATGGCATTTCAAGCACTTGCACGCGTCCGTAGCTCCCAAGTGATGCACGCAGGCATACCCAGACGCACTGTATCGCCCGTGGAGCGAACCGCTGGCAGGTGCTGTCTTCGTCTCTTCTTGGCATGAAATGAGCGCTGGGAGGGTTTATAGAGCGGTGAATTTGTAGATTAGTTAAAAGTATATATATCAACAAGTTATATAATATTTATAGATACTGTATTAGATGTGTGGAACACATGCTTACGACACCGCTGATTCGGAATTCGATGTGCCCTGCAGAATCACCTTAAATCCAGGCCTCCTGGAGTCACCCGGATGCTGGCATTAAGCCCAGGATTCTAGGCTGAGGGTTATATCGGCCTAAACGCACACATGATCCGACCGGGGTAATCCAGACATGGCCTGTGATTACCCGGTCTCAA
The DNA here is from genome assembly GCA_964584665.1 of uncultured Gammaproteobacteria bacterium. GTDB lineage: Bacteria > Pseudomonadota > Gammaproteobacteria > Natronospirales > REEB76 > DASUBN01. Next base: position 52,933 of record CAZPAO010000013.1, on the reverse strand, counting down.
AGCGGAACTCCGAAGCGCCATAGCAAAGGGGCTAGCTGTGGTTTGGGACCGGTGAACCAGGCGGAGGTAAATTTGAGAATAGTCTTATAACTAGTTGATAAATATATTTTATCTAATTCAACTTGATGTATGGCCATTAGCTCTCACGAGCTGTGCCTGTGGAGCAGGTTGATGTGGCTGTAAGGCCTTGATGCCTCAAAACAAGCCGGTCTGCCCTCTGGAGCCATCTCAATAATGCGCATAATGTATATTATGTTATTTCAAAGATGTGCCGGGTTTGGCGAGGCCTGGCCCTCGCTAGGCCTAGAGCCATAGGCGCCCTGAGCATTACCTGCCCCGCCCGATAGCATCAAATGCCTACAAGGGGGGGGTCTTGGTCGAGGCGGCCAGAAAAGCCTGTTGTATGCCTTGGAGTGCCTGAGCGGCGGGCTACCCAGGAGCCTACCGGCACTAAGCTCCCCATCAGGGCGGTGAGCTGGAGGCGAGGCTGTGGAAGAATACGCGGCCCAAAACTCAAGACGGTGACGAGGCGCCATGCCAAAGCCCATCTCCCGGATCGCCCTCGCCTGTACCCTGGCTGCGACCCTGGTCACAGCCTGGGCCGATGGCTTGCATGAACAGCTCGATGAGGAGCTGTCCGGCGGGTCCAGCCTGTTCCAGCAGAAGCAGCAGCTCACTGCCCAACAGAAGAAGCTGGCGGACGAGGCCAAGGCGCTGGTGGCCACCGGGGCCGAGCTGGACCGGGAACAGGCCGATCTCAACCGGCAGGCCGAGGAACACAATCAGGCGGTGACGGACCAGAAGACCCAGATAGACAAGACCCGCCAGGGCTGCAATAACGAAGGTGAACAGGGCAAGGGCAATACGGCACAAGACGCCAATGCCTGCAACAACACAGCCAAGTCCATCAACCAGAAGACCGCGGACATCAACTCGAACCTGCAGTCGCTGCAATCGCAACAGCAGGCGCTCGCGGCCCGCTTCGATGAATACCAGAGAGCCACCGCCGACTGGAACAAGCGGGAACAAGCCAACGTGACCGCCATCAACCGGGTCAACAAGCATTTGGATAACTGGCTGAACTTCAGCTACAACTTCATGGCGGGGGCGGATTTCCAGATGGCTATCGCTTCTGCGAATGCGACCCCGACATGCGGCGAGGGTACTTCGCGCATCTCTGCCTCCGCCGCGGCACCTCTGGATGATTCCGCCCGATTCATCCTCGCCTGCCTGCGCGCCGTGAAACACGGCCTGCCGAAACCCGCGAGCTGACCCCTACTCCCCTTCGTGGCTGCCGCCGGCGGATCCCGGCGGCAGCACTTTCATCGCCGCATCACTGCGGCGGATTGGTAACGGTCAGGTTGCTGTGCACCGAGCGCACGCCCGCCACGTTCTGCGTGGTGGCGACAGCCGTGGAGACCATGGCCGCCGTCGGCACGTTGCCACTCAGGGTAACCACGCCGTCATCGGCTTGGACGGTGATGAGGTTCGAATCCACGCCCGGAGTATTGCTGAGGGTGGAAGTCACGCGGTTAGCGAGCGTCACATCGTCCACCGGATGCGCATAGGTGGTATCCGTGGTGGGCCCGGTGGTCGTGGTGGTGGTCACCGTAGTGGTGTGCTTCACGTCATCAGGACGGGGTTCGGGGGAGCAGGCGCACAGGCTCAGGACCACGGCACCGGTGGTGATCAACAGTGGAAATCTGGTCAGTATCTTCATGATTGAAGCTCCTTACGATTGGGGCGGTTTGACGGTCAAGTCGTTCTTGACCGAACTCACGCCGTTGACGCCTTGGGCGGCACTCACCGCGGCACTGGCGGCGGACGAGGAATCCACATCGCCGCTCAGGATCACCACGCCGCTGCTGGTCTGAACGTTGACCTGGCTGGCGGTGATACCAGGCGTATTGCCGAGCGCGGCCTCGACATTGTTGGTGATGGTCACGTCATCCACCGCCTGGGTGGATGTCCCGGCGGGATTGTCGCTGCTGTAGTTGCCTCGTTGCGGTTCGTGGCTGCAGCCTATCAGTGCTGCCAGCAGCGTGCCGGCAGCGGCTGCGGCGAAATATCTGTTGGGGGTCCTCATCGTTGATGCTCCTTCAGCTGGGTCGGTTAGTTTTTATTGAGGTACCGGCATCCGGGATTGCATGTCCATCGCGATCCGGTCCTGTGACCTGACTGACAGCATGTGCCCGCTGCGAGATGATTTCTGTGCAGCACCGCACATAGAGTTGAAGCGTGCAACGGTGCAGGTGATCTCCCGAACGGTAAGGTCGGAATCAGGACGTGATCAGACTGAAGCTTCTTCCCGTCGCGCGAAGCGTGAACGGACGAACTTGAAGGCCTGGTAGAGCATGAGACCGCGCGCCACCCAGGCACGGGTGCGGGCCAGTCGTGTGCTCATGGCGAGCATCGCTCCCAGTGCGGAGAGACCGCCATTCGCACGCAAGTTCGCTGCGAACGCCATCCCGGTGTCCATCCAGCGCAAGGGGTGCTCGAGCCCCTGCCCTGCCTCGGCCAATTCAAGCCGCTGTAGTGCAGCCCGGTCCACGAGGTATTCACGCCGACGCTGCAACAGCGCGAGGCGGCTTTCCAGGCGCGTGATCATGGCTCCAGTCCCGCCCGGTCCTTCCGCAGCTCCTCGAGGGTCGCCGAGAAGAGCGGTGCGTGTCTGGCGAGTCGCAACGAGAGCTGGCGCGCTGAGATGGCGCCCATTACCAGGTAGATGAGCGCGACGCAGCTGATGGCGAGGAGCCGGTGCTCATCCCAGAACGCCACCACCACCAATAACGACAGGAAGATCATCGCCAGCGCCAGGAACATGAGGGTGAGGGCCGCCCAGGCGGCGGCCGAGCTCAACCTCAACCGTTCCTCTTCCAGTTCGGTGGCGAAGATCTCCAGGCGAGTGGCGGCGATGGCGACGAGCGTCGCCACCAGGGCCTTGGCCGAGGCCATGATCCCGTGCGGACGTTCCGCTGCCACCACCCCGCCCCCCTCCTCGATCATCATTTTGAGGATGAGCCGATCCGGGTCACCAGGAAGCCCAGCAGGAAGCCCACGCCGCCGGCGATCGCCACGGACTGCCAAGGATTGCCCCGCACATAGTCATCGGTCACCTTGGCGGTGGCCCTGGCTTTCTCGACGACAGACTGCTGCACAGCCGTGATCCGGTCCTTGGCGTCGGCCAGGCGATCGGCCATCTTGGTGCGGAGGAGCGAGATCTTCTCGCCGCCTTGATTGGCGGTGGCGCCGAGCAGTTCCTCGGTGTCGGCTATCAACGCTTCGAAGTCGGCGATGAGTTTTTCCTTGCTGGCTTGCTGGATTGTGGCGTTCCTGGCGGTCATGAATGTCTCCTGCTGTGTAGACGTGGTCGGAAAGTGAGGCTGGGTCAGATGATGTCAGGGCCGGCCGCGGCGGGCCAGACCGAACACCAACGAGAGTAGGAACAATACGATGAATATGAAGAACAGTATCTTGGCGATGCCTACGGCACCGGCGGCTATGCCGCCGAAACCGAACACCGCGGCGATGATGGCGATGACGAGGAAGACTCCGGTCCAGTACAACATGAGCGGTGCTCCTTTTTTGGTTGAGCACCAAATTACGCTGCAGCATGGGTTGTTACTGTGCGGTCGCGCACAGAGAGACATATGGCGCCGGGCCGGATGCGAGGCTTATGTCATGACATCAGGTGATTACCTGATGCGGAGGGTCACCAATATTCGCGCATGATCTCTTGCGCCCAATCCGGCTCGCGGACGGAGCTGCGCGGCTCGAAGCCCCGCATATAGGGCTTCAGGTCCAATACAGGCGTGCCGTCTATGGCATCGAGGCCCCTCACGCTGATAGCGCGGCCTTCCACCTTGAGGATCCCGCAACTGGACACGCCGAGGTGGTTGGGGCGGTCCTTGCCGCGCTGGGCGAAGATGCCCACCTTGGGCCAGGCGGTGTTCCCGCGCGGGTGACGCGCCTTGAGTTCGGTCTTGGCGGCATCGGTCTTGTGGAAGGAATACACCACCACGAGGTGAGAGAAGGCATCTAGCCCTGCCAGTGCCTCTTCGGTGAAACGTCCCGGATCCAGTTCGATGCGACTCTCCACCGCATCCCAGCGGTCGTCGATGGCATCGGCGCGGCTGCTACGCACCCAGCCGATGGGCTCCAGCTCTATCTTCATGCCTCCCCTTCCGGCGCTGCGCGCTCCTTGACCTCGGCTATGTAACTGTAGAACACCGGCACCACGTAGAGGGAGAACAGCGAGCCGATGGTGAGGCCGGCGGCGATCACGAGCCCCATGTCGAAGCGGCTCACGGCACCGGGGCCGCTCGCCATCAGCAGCGGTACCACGCCGAACACCATGGCGCCGGTGGTCATGAGGATGGGCCGCAGGCGGATACTGGAGGCCTTCTGCACCGCCGCAGCCCGGTCCAGCCCCTCTTCCTCCTGGATCACGTTGGCGAACTGCACGATCAGGATGCCCTGCTTCGTGATCAGCCCTATGAGCGTGATGAGGCCCACCTCGGTGTAGATGTTGAGGGTAGCGAGCCCGAGATACAGGAACACCAGGGCACCGCACACGGACATGGGCACTGTGATGAGCACGATGAGGGGGTCGCGGAAGCTCTCGAACTGCGCTGCCAGGATCAGGTACACCAGTGTAATGGACAGCAGGAAGGTCCAGATGACGGTGTTGCCCTGCTGTACGTACTGGCGCGACTGGCTGGCGTAGTCGATGAGGTAGCCCGAGGGCAGGATGCGCCTGGCGGTTTCGCGCAGATAGTCCAGCGCCGAGCCCAGGGTCACTCCCGGCGCCATCACGCCCTGGAGGGTGGCGGAATTGAGCTGCTGGAACTGGGGCAGGAAGGTGGGCTGCACTTTGTGGTCGATCTTCGCCACGGTGGCGAGGCTTACCAGCTTGCCGCCGCTGGTCGGCACGTAGAAGCTCTTCAGCGCCTCCGGATCGTCGCGCATCGAGTCGGGCACCTGCGGGATGATCTCGTAGCTATGGCCCTGCATGTCGAAGCGGCCAACCAGGTTCTCGCTCAGGAGCGGCGCCAGGTTGCTGCCGATGGCGTTCATGCTGATGCCGAGGCTGGCGGCGGTGTCCCGGTCGATGTCCAGCACCACTTGCGGGTTGTCGTAGCGCAGGTCCTTGGTCATGTAGGCGAACTTGCCGCTCTGCATGGCCTCGTTGATCAGGCTGGTGGCGGCATTGTTGATATCCGTGTAGTCCGCGCTGGAGGTCAGCACGAACTGCACCGGCAGGCCGCCGGCGGAACCCGGCAGCGCCGGGCGCGTGAAGGCGACCGTCTCCAGCCCCGCCACGGCACCGAGCTTCTGTTGCAGCTGCGGCATGATCTCCATCTGGGTGCGCTTGCGGTCGTCCCAGTCGGTGAGGCGCATGCCCGCCACCAGGCCGTTGTTGCCGGAACCGCCGGTGAGGGAGATGCCGTTGATCTGGAACAGGCCGCCCGTCTCCGGGAAGTCCTTGAAGATGCCGCGCATCTGTCCGGCGTAGGCGTTGAGGTAATGCAGCGTGGCGGTCGAAGGCGCGTTGCCGGACACCAGGATCAGGCCCTGGTCCTCGGTGGGCGCGAGTTCGCTGCGCGATCCCAGGAACAGGAACGGGATGCTGAGGAAGAGCGCCGCCGAGACCAGCAGCACCAGCGGGCGGAACTGTAGGACCGAGTGCAGGGACCGGTCATAGGCCCGGCGTAGCTTCTCGAAGTTGCTCTCCAGGAAATGGGCCAGGCCTTCAGGGGGCGTGTGTACCAACACCTTCGAGCTCAGCATGGGCGTGAGGGTCAAGGCGACGATCATGGACACCGCCACCGTGAACACCAGGGTGAAGGCGAATTCCGTGAACAGGCTGCCCGTGAGTCCGCCCAGGAAGCCGATGGGTGCGAACACCGCCGCCAGCGTGGTGGACATGACGATGATGGGGCTCGCCAGCTCCCGCGCGCCGCGCAGGGCCGCATCGAAGGGTTTCATGCCCTCCTCGATGTGACGATGGATGTTCTCCACCACGATGATGGCATCGTCCACCACCAGCCCGATGGACAACACCACCGCCAGCAAGGTCAGCAGGTTGATGCTGAAGCCGCAGGCCAGCATGAAGAGACCGGCGCCCACCACGGACAGCGGGATGGCGGCCCCCGGCATCAGCAGCGAGCGCAGCGAACCCAGGAACAGGAAGATCACGATCACCACCACCAGCAGCGTGATGGCGATGGTGAAGATCACCTCGTGGATGGACTTGGTGATGTAGACGCTGCCATCGTAGGCATTGACCGCCTCCATGCCCGGCGGCAGCGCAGCCTTCAGATCCTCGAACGCCTTGTGCACGCCGTCCGCCACGTCCAGGTCGTTGGCGTCGGGGGTCGGGAACACGCCGATGAACACCGCCGGCACGCCGTTGAAGTACACCGACTGGTCGTAGTTCTCCGCGCCGAGTTTCACGTCACCCACGTCCTGCAGTCGCACCACGGTGCCGTTCACGTCAGCCACCACCAGCCGCTTGAACTGGTTGAGGTCATTCAGGGAGGTGGTGGCGGTGATTGTCACCTGCTTGCTGGTGCCACGCGTGCTGCCGATGGCGGAGATGAAGTTGTTTGCCTGCAGCGCCTGGGATACCTGGGCCGGTGTGATGGAGAGCGCGGCCATGCGCACCGGGTCGAGCCACACGCGCAACGCGAAGGCATTGCCGCTGGGATCGGTGCCTGTGGGGCGGATCTGCGCCTGGGCCACGCCGGCGACGCCCTGGATCTTGGGCTGCACCACACGCAGCAGGTAATCGTCGATCTGCTGCTGCGACATCTGGGTGCTGTCGAAGGACAGGTACATGAGCGCGGTGGAATCACCCACCGTCTCGTTGATGATCGGTGCCTGGCTGCCCGGCGGCAGCACGTTCAGCACCTGGTTCACCTTGGACATGATCTGGGACACCGCGGCGTTAGGGTCGTAGTTCAGCCGCATGTACACGGTGATGGTGGAGGTGCTAATGGCGCTGGTGGCCGTCATGTAGTCGATGCCGGGGGCCGAGGCAATCACTTGCTCCAGGGGCGAGGTGATGAAGGCCTTGACCGTCTCGGGGCTCGCGCCGGGGTCGGCTGTGGTCACGGTCACCACCGTGGTGGTGACGTCCGGGTACTGCCGTACCGTCATGCCCAGCCAGGCGCGCAGGCCCAGCAGCAAGATGGCCATGCTCACGGCGCTCGCAAGTACCGGGCGGCGGACGAAGATGTCGGTGAACTTCATGGCTGTCCCAGGCTTAGGGCTGTACGCTGTTGTTGACGGTGATGTGCGAGCCCTCGTGCAGCTTGGTCTGGCCCGCGGTCACCACCGTCTCGCCGGCCTTGAGGCCGCTCTCGACCAGCACCTTGCCGTCACGTTCGTCGCTGGTCACCAGCATGCGCTGGTGCACCGTGCCGTCCGCATCCACTATGAACACGAAGTTGCCGTAGGTGTTGTAGCTCAGGGCGATGCTCGGCACCGTCACCACTTCCCGCTCCTTGCCCATGGACAGGTGCACGTCGCCGTACATGCCGGGACGGAGCTGCAGGTCGCGGTTGGCAAGGGTCGCCTCGACGCCGACGTTGCGCGTGGCGGGATCGATGCGCGAATCCATGGCTGTCACCTCGCCCACGGACCTGCGGCCCGGCAGCGCGTCAACCGTGAACTCGACCCGCTGGCCGTTGCGGAGCAATGCCGCCTCCGCCTGCGGGATGCTGAACTCGAGGTGCAGTGGATCCCAGGATTGGAGGCTCACCACCACGGTGCCCGGCGCCACGTACTGGCCTAGGCTCACCTGCCGGATGCCGGCGACGCCGGAGAACGGCGCGGTGATGGCGAGCTTGCGCAGCGTCGCCTTGTCGCTCTCAACCGCAGCGGTGGCGCTGCCGTAGTTCGCCTGGGCTGTATCGAGGTCGGACTGGCTGGCCGCCTGCAGCTTGAAGAGGTCCTGTGTCCGGTCTATCTCCGCCTGCGCCAGCTTCTGCTTGGCCTCGTCGGCATGGAGTTGCGCGAGTTCGGTGCCATCGTCCAGCTGCACCAGCAGCACGCCCTTCTCAACCTTGTCGCCGGACTTGAAGGCGATGGCGGTGACGTTGCCGGCGATCTGCGCCGTGAGCTGCACCCCTTCCTCCGCCTGCAGGCTGCCCACCACGTGCACGTCCGGCGTCCAATGTTCCGATTGGGCCTGGGCCGTGGATACGGTCACTGATGGCGCACTGCGGGCGGCAGCCGCCGCGGCGCTCCGGTGGTTCACCCAGGCACGGCCGCCGAACAGGCCGCCGAACACCACTACCAGCAGGATGATGACGATGAGGGTCTGCTTGTTCTTCATATGTTCCTGTTCTCCTATGGCCACGCCTGCCGGCGCGGCGCATCAATCCGGGGTGCCCGCTGCGGGAGACGCCGTAGTAGCAGCCGCCGGGACCGTCTCATGGGCCTCGGTCCATGCCCCACCGCCCATGGCCACGTACAGGGCCGCGGTATCGGCATAACGCTGCTGGCGGGCATCCACCAGGGCGATACGCGCCGATTGGTAGCTGACTTCGCTGTTCAAGAGGTCGAGGTAGCCGATGGCCCCCGCCTTGTACTGTTCGCGCGCCAGGGCGAAAGCTTCTTTCGCCGATGCCTCCTGGTCCACCCGCGCCGACAGCACGTCCGCATCGTGCTCCAACGCGCCGAGCACATCCGCCACCTGGCGGAAGGCTTCCAGCACCGTCGCCTGGTATTGGTCGAAGATGCCCCGGTATTGGGCCTCGGCGGATTCCTTCTCCGCCTCCAGCGTGTCGCCTTCGAAGATGGGCACGAACAGGTTGGCGGCGAGATTCCAGATCTCGTTCGCCGGCTTGAACAGCGTGCCCCACTGGTTGCTCTCATGGCCCACGTCGCCCGTGAGGGTGAACTGCGGATACATGCGCGCCACCGCCTCGCCCACCTCGGCGTTGGCGGCCCGCAGCTGCGCCTCGGCGGCGCGGATATCGGGTCGCGCCCGGACCAGGTCTGTGGGCAATGTCACCGGCAAGTCCGCGGGCAGGCTCAAGTCCGCGAAGCCGGGGACATCGCCGCCCGGCCCTTCCGCGGGGAAACGTCCGGTGTAGATGGCGAGGAGATGCAAGTCCGCGTCCCGCTGCTGTTCCAGCGCCGGTGCCGCCGCCGCCACGTCTGAGAGCTGCGTCTGCTGTGCGTCCAGCACCAGCCGCGAGATGGCGCCATGGTCGTAACGCAGCTTCACCAGGTCGTAGATCTGCTTCTCATCGGCAAGGCTCTGGCGAGTGGCATCGAGGGCTTCATCGGTCGCGGCGAGGTCGAGGGTCACGTCGATCACGTTGCCGACGAGCGCGAGCCGTGCCGCTTGGAGCTGGTCATCGGCCAGGTCCACCAATGCCTGCTGCCGGCGGGACACCAACCGGCTCAGGCCGAAGATATCCGGCGAGTAGCTCACCTGCACATCGGCGGTATAGAGCGAATACACGGAGGGATGAGACACGACGGGTCCGGCGCCGGAACTGCGCGCGCGTTGTCCGCCCACGCCGACCCCCACCTGCGGGTAGAAGACGCCGTTGGCGGCCTTGTAATCGTATTGCGCGGCGCTCAGGTTCTCCCGCGCCTGCCTCAGGCCCGGGTTGTTCGTCAGTGCCTGCTGCAGCACGCGGTCGAGTGCATCCGAGTGGAAGTCGTGCCACCACTCGGAGGATGTGAGGGTCCCGTAGTGGAGGGTCTGACTTCCGCCCGGTACCGGCACGGCGGTGACCGCCACCGGCGCCCCGGTATAGGCCTTCACATCCGGTGCATCGGGTTCATGGTAGTCGGGGCCGACGGCACAGGCGGTCAATGCGGCCGCGAGCAGCACGCTCGTACTGGCTCGCAGGTTCATACCGGGCTTGGGCATCGGCGCACTCATGCAGGATATGGGATAGACCCGCGAGCTTGACAGGAGTTCCGGGGTCTGTGCATTTTAGTAGCATACTATCGATTCGGCGCCCAATGAAGACAGATCCAGGCGAAAAACTCGGACCCCTCATCAACGACTTGTCCCGCGTCTGGCGCACGCGGTTGGATCAGCGCCTGAAACCCCTGGGCCTCAGTCAGGTCCAATGGCGGGTGTTGCTGCTGCTGTCGCGGGTACAGGAGCCATTAGTGCAGCGGGAACTGGCGGACCGCATCGGCATCGAAGGGCCTACGCTGGTGCAATTGCTGGACCGCATGGCGCGCCGGGGCTGGGTCGAGCGGCGCCCCTCCCCTCACGACCGGCGCTGCAAGACTGTGCACCTCACGCCCAAGGCGCGTGGTGTAGTGCAGAAGATACGCAGTGTCACACGGGCGTTCCGGCGCGAGTTGTTCACCGCGGTGAAGCCTGCTGAGCTGGCACAGTGCACGCGCACCCTGGGCGCACTGCTGGAGCGCGCCGGGGAATTGTGACGGAATGTTACAGCGGGCCGGATGGCCCGCTCTCAGGTGCCGGTCTCTTCCGCGATTATCGCCGAGAGGTCGACGCTATGCGCCTTGGGATCCACGTTACCTTTCAGACCCCAACGGGCCGCCAGACTCGGGTCCATGGTGGCGAGGCTGAGCAGCATGCGCGGCCGCGTCTCCTTGCCCCGTTCATCGCGGATCACCATGATCACGGGTTTCAGGCGCGAAGCCGGTGTGGAGGACACCACCACCGCCAGCGCACCGTTGTTGCACTGCACCAGGCTGCCGATGGGGTAGATGCCGAGGCAGCGGATGAACTCCTGCACCAGGTCCTTGCCGTAGGCATCGGCGCCTTCGGTGCGCAGCACGCCGAGCGCATCCGCCGGCGTGAGCGCCGCATGGTACGGCGTCTCTGCGGTGAGACTGTCATAAGTGTCCACCATCCCGACGATACGCGCGCCCAGGGGCACCGCGTCGCCGGCGAGCCCGTCGGGATAGCCCTTGCCATCCACCCGCTCGTGGTGGTGACGCACGATCTCCAGCACCTTGTCCGGCAGCTGGCGGGTTAGCTTGAGCACCGCCTCGCCATCCACCGGGTGTCTGCGCACGATCTGCATCTCGGCCTCAGTGAGCGCGCCGGCCTTGTCCAGGATGGCGGGTGGCAGGCGCACTTTGCCGATGTCATGCAGCATGGCGCCCTGCCCCAGCATGTTGAGGTCCACTTCGGACAGGCCGATGTGCTTGCCGAAGGCTATGCAGAGGATCGCGGAGTTGAGGCAATGGCTGGCGGTGCGCTCATGCTTCAAGCGCAGGTTCGCGAGCCAGAGCATGGAGTTCGGATTGGCGGTGACCGCGCTCACCATCTGGGTGACGGCGCCCTTGGTCTCCTTGGTGTCCAGCGTCTTGCCGAGGCGAGCCTCGTCCAGCACGCGGCTGATGTTGGTGCGTGCCAGTTGCTGGGTCTGCACCACTTCCTTCATCTCGCGCTTGAAGCCCGTGGGTTCCGACGGACCGCTGCGGCTGGTGATGGTGGTGCTCACGCCGCCGCCCGCGGCGCGCGGCGCCGCCGGCTTCAGCGAGGCCGGTGTGGACTGCACTTCGTCGATGTAGACGAACTGGCACTCGCCGCGCAGCTTCTGCAGGTCCTCGTCGTTCTCGATGGCGAAGCCCTGGAACAGGAAGGAGCTGTTCTCCCAGGGCTTGTCCAGTTCGGCCACGTACATGCCGATCACGAGTTCCGAGACATTTACCTTGCGGCGCATCGTCAGTCCCTTAAAGGCAATGAGGCCGCCCAATCGCCTGGCAGGACCGTCGGGCCCGGCCAGGGGGCAGCACATGGAATGGAGGCTGGAGGGGATTTTACCTAAAACGGGCCGCCGCCGCGCTAGTCAGCGGCCGGAGCCCCGGAATACCGGTCAGAACTGGATCTCTTCCAGGATCAGGGCCCACATGTCGATGCCGTACTCGAGGGGGTCCACCAACCGGCGTATGCCCCAGCGGTCCGCCAGGTCATCATCGTTGTAACGCGACAGATCGTTGAGCATGCGCGGACGCTCGAAACGGCCCTCCTCGTTGCGCACGAACATCACCAGGGGCTTCAGGCGGGCATCGGGATTGGAACCCACCACCATGACCACCGAACCTGAGTTGAGCTCCACCAGGCTGCCGACGGGATAGGTGCCCAGGCAGCGGATGAACTCCTCCACCAGTTCCACCCCGTATTCCTCGGCGGCGCTGGTCTTGAGCATGCGCAGCGCGTCGGTGGGGGTCATGGGACGTCGGTAGTAGCCGCCGATCATGCTGTCGTAGGCGTCGGCGATGGCCACCATGCGCGCCAGGTCCGGCACGCTGCCGCCGAACAGGCCTTCCGGGTAGCCACTGCCGTCGGCACGCTCGTGGTGGTAGCGCACGATGTCCAGCACCGCGTTGGTGAGCTGGCCCGTGGCGTTGAGGGCGTTGTAGCCCTCGAGAGCGTGGCGGCGCACGATCGTCATCTCATCGGGCGTCAAACGCGCCGGCCGCTCCAGCACCACGGTGGGCACATGGGTCTTGCCGAGATCGTGCAAAAGCCCGCCCTGCCCCAGATAGATGATGTCGGAGCGGCTCATGCCCCGGTGCTTGCCGAACATCATCGACAGCACGGCGATGTTGAAGTTGTGGCAGGCATTGCTCTCGTGGGGGAACTGCAGGTTGGTGATCCACAGCAGCACGTTCTGGTTCTTGGCGAGGCTCTCATACATCGCCTGCACCACTTCCTTGGCGGTCTCGAGATCCAGCGGGCGGTTGTGGCGCACGTCCTCGAACAGGCGTTGCAGGCAGGCTCGCGCGCGGCCATAGAGTTTGGCGCCTTCGCGGATGCCGCTGGTGAAATCGGATTTGATCTTGCGCTCCTGCTGGAGCGCATTGCGTATGTCGGTGGTCGTGTCTTCGGGTCTGAACGCGCTCTTGGCCATGCCGATCCCCTGCTGCACAGTCACATGCCCGCCTGCCAGTTTGGTAAGCGGGATTCGAGAGACCGTCCGTGATCTTCCAAAGGTGCAGGCCAGATGACCCTTGAGCCGTTCGCCGTCCCTCGGCACGCGGCACCCCTCCATCCATGTCGGAGCAGACCCGACCCCCGCCGGACGCTCCCTGTCCTAGTTTATACAGTAAAAACCGCGTAGCTTCAGCCGGTACCGGGAGCAGATGTTTCGCACGCTACGCATCTCTAGACTCACTCCAGGAGCCGCCCATGCCTGGCCTTCGCCTACTTCCCATCCTCGCCTGCCTGTTGCTGGCCACCGCCGCTGTTGCTGCCGATGAGCCGCCGCAGGAACTGAAAGGGCTGGATGCCTATATCCAGGATGCGATGGCCGACTGGAAGGTGCCGGGCCTCGCCATCGCTGTGGTGAAAGATGACAAGCTGGTCTGGGCCCGCGGCTTCGGCAGGCGGAACCTGGACGAGCCCGAAAGCGTCGATGCCGACACGCTCTTCGGCATCGGTTCCAACACCAAGGCCTTCACGGCCGCCTCCCTCGGCACCCTGGTGGAAGCCGGGAAGCTGGCTTGGGACGACCCCATGACGAAGCTCTTGACGGGTTTCCAGATGCAGGATCCCTATGTGACCCGCGAAGTCACGTTGCGTGACCTCCTCAGCCACCGCAGCGGCACCTGCGGCGAGGACGGCGTCTGGTATGTCACTGACTTCAGCGACAAGGAGATCATCGCGCGCTTGCGCTACCAGAAGCCCGCCTACAGCTTCCGCTCCCAGTTCTGCTACAGCAACAGCCTGTACATGACCGCGGGCTCCGTGGTGCCGGCGGTGAGCGGCAGCAGCTGGAGCGATTACGTGCGCTCGCATTTCTTCAAGCCGCTGCACATGGACACCAGCAACACCAGCGTGCATGCATTCACCCGCGACTCGGATGCGGCCGCGCCCCATGCGGAAGTGGACGGCAAGGTGCAGCCGATCGCTTGGTACGACGCCGGCAGCCTCGCCCCCGCCGGCGCCATCAACTCCAGCGTGCGCGAGATGTCGCAGTGGATGCGCATGCTGCTGGCGGACGGGCGTTATGAAGGCAAGCAGGTCTTGAGTCCCGCCGTCATCCAGGAGATGGAGACGCCGCAGATGCTCATCGGCGGAAAGGACGGTGAGGCCCGGTTCCTGAACGCCCTCAATCCCGACAGTCGCTTCTATGCCTACGGCCTCGGGTTCTTCCTGCAGGACTATGCGGGCACGAAGGTGGTGTGGCATTCGGGGCATATCGACGGGATGAGCGCGGGGCTCGGCATGGTGCCCTCGCAGCACCTGGGCGTGGTGGTCTTGAGCAACATGGACCAAAGCTGGCTGCCCATGGCATTGGTATGGCGCGTGGTGGATGCCTACGAGGGCCGCCCGGAGAAGGACTGGAGCACCGCGGTGCTGAAGGCCGTGGCGTCGGACTATGCGGCGGACAAAGCCGGCCGCACGATCCTGGAGAAAGCCTATCAAGCCGGACCCGCGCCGCTGCCGCTGGCGGACTACGCCGGCACCTACAGCAACGAACTCTACGGTGACGTGAAGGTGTCGATGCAGGGCGGCAAGCTCGTGCTGCGAGCCAGCAAGCGGTTCACCGGCGCGCTCAAGCATTGGGACCACGACACCTTCCAGGTGCAGTGGGACTACGCCTACCTCGGCAAGGGCTACGTCACCTTCGGCCTGGACGCTCTGGGCAAGCCCGTGAGCCTGGACATGCAGGGCATCGCCTCCTACACACGGGCTGAACCGGCCAAGACCGGGGAGTGACCCAGCCGAAGCGGCTCAAGGCATAGGGCGCGGGATCTATGCCGGGCTGCGCGCCCGCGATGATGTCCGCAAGCAACTTGCTGGAACCGGCACTGAGGGTGAATCCCAGCGGCCCATGGCCGCTGTTTATAAAGAGGTTGGGATACGGCGTGGCACCTACGATGGGTGGTCCATCCGCGGTCATGGGGCGCAGCCCGGCCCAGTGTTGAGCCGTCGTCTCATCCACCTGCTCCGCCACTTCCGGCAGCAATGCCAGCATCTGCTTCAGCACGTTCGCACCGCGCCGCGGGTTGAGCGTGACATCGTAGCCCGTGAACTCCGCGGTGCCCGCGACCCGCAGGTGCGTCCCGATCGGCGTGACCACGATCTTCCGCTCGAAATCCACCAAGGGCACGCTCAAGCTGCGCTTCAGTCCCGGCGCATCCAAGGTGGCCGAGTAACCCTTCACCGGGTAGATAGGCAGCTTTAACCCCAGCGATGCCGCGAGCGGCGTGCAGTAACTGCCAGCCGCCAATATATAGATGTCGGCCTGCAGATCGCCTTCGGCGGTCTCCACCCCCGTAAGCCGGCTGGCTCGGGCCTTCAACCCGCGCACTTCGGTCCCCAACAGGAACTTAACGCCGGCGCGGCGCGCGGCCTGCTCCAAGGCCTGGGTGAAGGCGTGGGCATCGCCGCTCTCATCGTCCGGATAGTGGATGGCGCCCGCCAGTGTGTCTGCCTGGGATCCGAGCATGGGTTCGAGGGCCGCCGCTTCCGTGGGTGTGAGGGCCCTGAAGTGCAGACCCACCGGCGCGAGGGAACGGGCCAGCACCAGGGAACGCTCCAAGGCGTCGGCCTCGCGATATACCTTGAGGGTGCCGGCACTGTGTGAGTCGTAGCGGAGAGCAAGCTGCGTGCGCAATGCGCGCAGGGCTTCTGCGCTGTAGAGCCCGAGCCGCAGGTTCGCTTCCGTGGCACGCCACCAGGGCGCGGCGCGGGAAGCCAGCAGGAACTTCAGTCCCCAGCGCCACATGCCGGGCAGGGCCCGCGGTCTCAGCAGCAGCGGTGAATCCTCGCGCCACAACCAGGTGAGTAGATGGACGAGCGTGCCTGGCCCGTTCCACGGGTCCGACTGGCTCGGTGTGATGAGCCCGCCGTTGGCGAAACTGGTCTCGAGACCGGTGGCCTCGCGCCGATCGACCAAGGTGACCTCGAGCCCGCGCTCGGCCAGATACCAGGCGCTGGTGACGCCCAGCAGCCCTCCGCCGATGACCAGCGCCGTGCGTGCCATGTATCCGCCGCAGCTCAGTTACCGGCGGGGCGCAGCTGCTTCTGGAAGAACGCCACCGTCGCCTGGTCCGCCGCGAGCCAGGAGGCGCGCCGCAGGAAGCCGTGGATCTCGTTGGGGATCACCAGCTCCTCATGCTGCACGCCCATGTCGTCCAGGCGATTCACTATGTCGATCATCTCGTGGAAGTATACGTTGCGGTCGTCATCCCCCTGGATCAGCAGCACGGGCGAGCGCCAGCCCTTCATGGCCGAGATGGGCGAGGACTGCCACGCCACTTTCATGGCCTGCTTGCGGTCCCCTTCCTCGTAGCGCGCCCTGCCGCCGGTGTAGAGGTCAGCGATGTCGTAGGACCAATCATGCACACCGTTGAAGTCGACCCCGGCTTTGAAGATGTCGGAGTTGTGGGCCAGCGCCATGGCGGTCAGGTAACCGCCGTAGGAACCGCCCCAGATGCCGAGGCGTTTGCCGTCCACGCGCTCGTCATGCATCAGGAACTTGGCGCCTGCCACCACATCCTGGTACTCCGCCGCGCCGGTCGGCCCCCAGTGGGGCGGGTTGTTGAAGTCGTGGCCGTAGCCGATGCCGAGACGGTAGTTGAGCGCCAGCACCACGAAGCCATGGGTCGCCAGGTACTGGTCCACCGCGTAGGCGTTGGAGTAGTAGTTCATGTAATGCCAGCCGAGCAGCATCTGCCGCGGCGGGCCGCCGTGCACGAAGATGACCGCCGGTTTGCGGCCGCCGCCATCCGCGGCGTAGAGCTGGCCGTGCACCTCGGTGCCGTCGGCAGCCTCGAAGCTCACGGAGCGCGGCGTGACGAAGCCGCTCTTGGGGAAATCTGCCGGGACGCTGTCCGCGTTCAAAGTGTGCCAGTCGGATTTGTCCACCCCGCCCGCCACCACCAGCGGAGGCGTCTGCACGCCCGCCTGCACGAAGCCCAGGGTCTTGCCGTCGCCGCTCAAGGCCGGCGTCCATTCGATGCGTTCGCCGGCGGTGAGCACCTTCTCCGGCGTGCTGCCGTCGGCGGTGATGAGATAGAGATGGCGGCGGTCCTGGTCGCCCACGTTGGCGCCGATGTTGGCGCTGTACACCACGCGGCTGCCGTCGCCGCTCACGCTCACGTACTCCACCATGAACTTGCCGGGCGTGAGCAGCTTGGCCTCGCCTCCCTTCGCCGGCACCGAGTAGAGGTGCGGCCAGTTGTCCATGTCCGCGAGGAACAAGAGCCGGTCACCTGTCAGCCAGTGCAGGTTGGCTTCGCCCTCCGTCTGCGGATAGGAGCCGCGCAGGGTCTTGGGACTCTGCCAGGCTAGCGCAGCCTTGCCCGTGGCCACGTCCGCCACCCAGATGGCCCAGGGGTTGGGCACCTGCTTCAGGATCGGCTGGGGTGCGCCGCCATCGCCGGGCACACGCACGAACGCGATGCGGCCGCCGTCCTGGGACCAGCGCGGCATGAAGTCGGTGCTGGTGGACGGCGCCAGGTACTGGATGGGCGTCTTGTCGTCACGGTATATGCTGATGAAGCTGTGGTCGCCCCGGCCCGAGACGAAGGCGAGCGCCTTGCCGTCCGGCGACCAGCGCAGGTCCGAAGCCTTGCCCCGGTCGAAGAAGAGCTGCGCGGCCTTGCCGCCGGCCAGAGCTGCGGACCAGACCGAATGTTCCGGCAGGTGGATGAAGGCTACGCGTGCGCTGTCCGGCGAGATGGCCGGCGCATCGCCATCACCCAGGAGCTGCGGTTCGCCGCCCTTCAGGGCCACGCTCCATACCTGCATGGTGGGCTGCACCGGCATGGAGCCGGGGCCGGGCTCCAGGGCTTCCGGCCAGTTGGCGTCGTGATCGCCTCCCCGCACGTAGACCAGGTACTGCCCGTCCGCCGAGAGCTTGAGATGGCTGATCTCGATACCCTCATCCCCGCTGTAGTGGGTGAGCTGCCGGGGCGTCGCGCCGGGGGCATCCGCCAGCCAGACATTCCGGACGCCACCCAGGTCCTGGACCCAGGCCATGGCACTGCCCTTGGGAGAGGCGACGAGTTCCGTTGGGTAGGGATAACTCAGGGCCTGCTTGAGGGTGAAATCCCCGTCGGCTTGGGCCGTGAGGCTCACGAGACCCAGGATTGAGGCACACAGGGCCAGGGACGGACGGGACAGCATGGTCTGCTCCTCAAGAGTTTCAGGCGGCTAGAGGCTGCACTCTAGCATCGGCACACTGACCGGCGGTACGGAGATTATTCTGTGATTAATAACGTTAAATATCAATTAGATACTGAATATCTTAAAAGTGACTTATCGAACACTTTATAGCCAGTGACGAGCAGCCCAACCGATGGCTTCGAGCGATTTCAGCCACCAGCGGCGTCTGGCCCAGCGCTTGGGCTGGATGGCCACGGATTGTTTAAGGTCTCCTTGGAAGTCGGACTCCAGCTTCTCCACCAGGGCCTTGTCAGTGCTCACCAGGGTCAACTCATAGTTCAGGAAGAAGCTGCGGTAGTCCAGATTGGCGGTGCCGACGCTGCACCACTCCCCGTCTATGACGATGGTCTTGGCATGGAGCATGCGGGGCAGGTATTCATGGATATGCACCCCGGCCGCCATCAGGTTGGCATAGGCCGCATGGGCTGCCCATTGCACGATGCGGGCGTCGGGCTTGTGGGGCACCACCAGCCGTACCTCCACCCCTCTGAGCGCCGCGTGCATCAGGGATCGACGGGTCCGATAGTCCGGCACGAAGTACGGAGTGGTGAGGTGGATGCTCTGCTTCGCCTCGGCGAACTTGCGGCCATAGAGCTTATGCAGGTGGTTGCGGCCGCGGTGGGAATGGTTGGTGATGAGGAGGTGACCGCCCTCCACCTCCAGTTCCGGGCTCGGCCGAACCTGGTTGCGCCAGAAGGCATCGAACAGGACCTGCAGGCCACGGGCCAGGGGCCCGGTGACTTCCACATGGGTATCGCGCCAACGCAGCTCGCCGAACACCGAATGGGAGTTCTCGCGGTGGATGTTGAAGCCGCCGAAGAAGCCGACGCGTCCGTCCACCACCAGCAGCTTGCGGTGGTTGCGCCGGTTGTAGCGGCCGGGGTCACGCCAGTTCCAGCGCTGGAACCAGCGCACCTGCACGCCGCCGGCCTTGAGCGCCTCCTCGACCCGATGCGGTCCCGAGAACAAGGAACCCACCGCGTCGATGTAGACCAGCACCTGCACGCCGGCCCGGGCTCGCTCCACCAGCGCCTCGATGAAGCGCTGGCCCACCTCATCGTCAGCGAATATGTAGCTCTCGAACTTGACGCTGCGGCGCGCGCCGCGGATGGCGGCGAGCATGGCCTCGTACAGCTCGTCGCCCTCGGTGTAGATGTGCGCGGGCAAGGGGCTGATTTTACGTACGCTGGCTTGCGCCGCCATCGGAGGGTCCGGCTGGTATAGTCTTCGAACGATTCTAAACCCCCGTCACGCCACTTGCGCCTGCTGCTCTACAACATCCGCTACGCCACGGGCACCGGCCCGGGCTTCCACCTGCCCCTGCCGGGGGCGGGCTACCTGCGCAACACCAGCCGGAACCTGGCCCAGCTCACCGACTTCATACGGGACCAGGCGCCGGACATCGTCGGCCTGGTAGAGGTGGACCTGGGGTCACGGCGCGCCTCGGCAGTGAACCAGGCGGAGGCCATCGGCAAGGCCATCGGCCATTCCCCCCATTTCCAGAACAAATACGGCATCAACTCCTTCAACCGCAGGCTGCCCATCCTCAATAAGCAGGGCAATGCCTTCCTCACGCGTTACCCGGATGCGGTCCAGCGCATCCACTACTTTGAACTGGGTGTGAAGCGGCTTATCATGGAACTCGAGTTGGATCAGGTGTGCCTGTTCCTGGTGCACCTGTCCCTCAAGCGCAGTCACCGGCACCAGCAGATGCACCACCTAGCCTCCCTCGTGCGCAGCGCCCCCAAGCCGGTCATCGTCGCCGGCGACTTCAACACCTTGTGGGGCGACCACGAGATCGAGAGCTTCATCCAGCACAGCGGGTTGAAGAACGCCAACACCGCCAACCTGCCATCCTGGCCCAGCAACCGGCCGTTGCGGCAGCTCGACTTCATCCTCCACGGCGACGCGATCGATGTGACGCGTTTCGACATCCCTCGCACTTCGCTCTCCGACCATCTGCCGCTGGTCTGCGACTTCCACGTGCGGAGCGCACGCTGATGCGCTGGCTGCTGGCCGGTCTCACCCTCGCCGCTTTCGCCAGCGTGGTGGCGCTGCTGGTGCGCCGCCGCCGCGCCAGCATGGAGCAGGCCTGGCAGAGCTGGTTGGACGCGAAGTTCACCGACGACCGCCTGCGTGTGCTGCGCGAGGCGCTGCTGGAAGAGATGACGCCGGAGGTGCGGGAGTCTGTGCGCTCCAACCTGCTGGAGTTCGAGACCGTACTGCGCCGGGACCGGGAACCGCTGCAGGCCCTGCGCCGCGAACTCATGGACAGCGTGGACCGGCGCCTGCTCAACATGGAGATCCTGGATCTGCCGCCCGAGGTCCGCAAGAAACTGCGCGAGCAGAGCAGCGAGATGCTGCAGACCGATGAGGAGGCGCGCATCTACATCGCCGCCAACGAGGCGCGGCTGGCCGTACTGCGGGAATATGCCGGCCTGCGATTCGGCGACCGGGTGCCCGGGGACTGGTTCGACGTATACGAGAAGGCTTCCCGCCTCCGGCGTCGTGGCACCCGCAACTTCATACAGCGCACCCTGAATGGCACCCAGACCGGCGAGGACGATGCCCGCTACACCAGCATGACCCGGGTCGACCAGGAGATCCGCACACGCCTGCTCAAGGTGCCCGCCGGCACCCGTTTCACGGGGCTGGACGAAGGGAAACTCGCCCCCGAATAGCCTGCTTGCGGCTGCCTCGGCCCCTTCCTATGATGATGGGCCGCAGGACGCGGCTCCCCGCCCGACAACTACACGAACACCCGGAGTCTCCCATGGCTGACAGCAACACCCAGGCCAACTGGCGCATCGAGCAGGACGCGGACGGCGTCGCCTGGCTATGCTTCGACAAGGCCGGCGCCAGCGCCAACGTGCTATCGACAGCCGTGATGCTGGAGTTGAGCGAGCGCCTGAAAGAGGTGGCGGCGATGAGACCCAAGGGCCTCGTCATCTACTCCGGCAAGAAATCCGGTTTCATCGCCGGCGCCGACATCAAGGAGATCAAGGACCTGCGCGTCCAGGAGGAAGCCTACCGCATGGCCCGTGGAGGCCAGCTGATCTTCGAGCAGATCGAGAAGCTGTCCTGCCCCTCCGCCGCGCTCATCAACGGCTACTGCCTGGGCGGCGGCCTGGAGCTGTCGCTCGCCTGCACCTACCGCGTGGGCGTGGATGATGACAAGTTGGCGCTCGGTCTGCCGGAGGTGAAGATCGGCGTGCATCCGGGTTTCGGCGGCAGCGTGCGTTCGGTGCGCCTGGTGGGTGTGCTTCCGGCCATGGGCTTCATGCTGAGCGGCCGCAACGTGCGCGGCAAGGAAGCGCTCAAGATCGGCCTCGTCGACAAGCTAGTGAAGGAAGCGGATGCCCGCGACGCTGCCAAGCGCCTGGTACTGGCGGGTGCGCCCAAGAAGAGTGCGCCCTTCGTCCAGAAGCTGCTGGGTTCCGCGCCACTGCGTCCCTTCATCGCCAACATATTGGTGAAGCAGGTGCAGGCCGCCAAGGTGCGCCGCGACCACTATCCGGCGCCCTACGCCGTGATCGACCTGTGGAAGAAGTACGCGGCGGGCGAATCCCAGTTCGAGGCCGAGGCCCGTTCCTTCGGACACATGTTGGAGCTGGATGTCTCCCACAACCTCATGCGCGTGTTCCTGCTGCAGGACCGATTGAAGTCCCTGGGCAAGAAATCCGACCTCGCCTTGAAACACGTGCACGTCATCGGCGCCGGCACCATGGGCGGCGATATCGCGGCCTGGTGCGCCCTGCGCGGCTTCGAGGTGACATTGCAGGACCGGGAAGAGAAGTACATACAACCGGCCCTCGGACGCGCGCGCAAGCTGTTCGAGAAGAAGCTCAAGGGTGCCGAGGTGGATGCGGCCACGGCGCGCCTCAAGATGGACGTGGCGGGTGACGGCGCGAAGGATGCCCAGGTGGCCATCGAGGCCATCTTCGAGGACGTGGACGCGAAACAGACGCTCTACAAGAAGCTCGATGCCGTGATGGGCCCCGACGAAGTGCTCGCCACCAACACCTCCAGCATCCGCCTCGAGACCCTGCGCACGGTGCTGAAGCAGCCGACCCGCCTCGTGGGCCTGCACTTCTTCAACCCCGTGGCCAAGATGCCGCTGGTCGAGGTGATCCACGCCGAGGACACTCCCAAGGAAGTGGTTGCCAAGGCCCTCGCCTTCGCCCGTCACATCGACAAGCTCGCGGTGCCGGTGAAGAGCGCGCCCGGCTTCCTGGTGAACCGGATACTCATGCCCTACATGATGGAAGCCATGCTCGCCGCGGACGACGGCGTGGCACTGGAAGCTATCGATCAGGCGGCGCTGGACTTCGGCATGCCCATGGGGCCGGCGGAACTCGCCGACACCGTGGGACTCGACGTCAGCCTCTCGGTGGCCAAGGTTTTCGCCAAGGAGTTCGACAAGAAGATCCCGGCGAGCCTGGTGAAGCTGGTGGAAGCGAAGAAGCTCGGCCGCAAGACCGGCGAGGGTTTCTACAAGTATGCCGACGGCAAACCCGTGAAAGACAAATCCAAGGCCCGGGGCGCCACCCAGGACCTGCAGGACCGCCTGATCCTGCCCATGCTGAACGAAGCGGTGGCGGTGTTGCGCGAAGGCATCGTGGCGGACGCGGACCTGCTGGATGCAGGTGTCATCTTCGGCACCGGCTTCGCGCCCTTCCGCGGCGGCCCCATCAACTATATCCGCGCCGCAGGCGCCGCCAAGGTCGAAGCCCGCCTCGGCCAGCTCGCAGAGGTCCACGGCCCCCGCTTCAAGCCGGATGTCGGCTGGAGCGCCGCCGCCCTCAAGGAACCCAAGGCATGAAGTTCGACGCGCCGCCGGCAGACCGCTCCGCTGAGGTCCGCACCCTGGCCATGCCCAAGGACACCAACGGCCTGGGCGACATCTTCGGCGGCTGGATCATGTCGCACGCGGACATCGCCGGGGCCATCCTCGCCTACCGCCGGGCCGGCGGCCGGGTGGTGACCGTGGCGGTCAACGATTTCGTGTTCGTGAGCCCGGTCTACGTGGGCGATGTGGTCAGTTTCTATACAGATGTGGGCCGGGTCGGCAACACCTCCATCGCCATCGACGTCACGGTGTTCTCGCAACGCAGCGACGGGGAGCGTGACCTGACCGTGAAGGTGGCCACCGCCCAGCTCACCTATGTGCGGGTGGGTGCCAACCGCCGCCCGGTGCCAGTGGCCCATAAGACCGCCTGAAACGCGGCCTAAGCCTTCCAGGCCGGCCTGCGACAGGGGTATGGTAGAATGGTCATTCCCGGGTTCCCGGGTGGGGAATTCCCCGGTAGAACAATAAGTTGCTGTAGTGAAGGGCTGAAAAGAAGCATATGGCACCGCGACCCCTCGACCGCGAACTCATCAAGCAATTCTCGCCCCTGAGCGGTCTCAAGCCGGAGAACCAGGCTGACCTCGCCAGCAAGAGCCAGGTGCAGGATACCGAGGCCGGACGCTATGTGTTCCGCCAGGGCGACGCCGACAAGCGCACCGTGTATCTCGTCAAGGGCGAAGTGGAACTGCGCTCGGGTGACAAGATCGTGCGCGTGATCACCGGCGGCAGCGAAGAAGCGCGCCATCCCCTAGCCCCGCAGATCCCGCGCCATCTCGCCGCGCGCGCCAAGACAAACGTCGAGTGGTTCGGCGTCGACAGCGACCTCCTGGACATCATGCTCACCTGGGACCAGACCGGCGCCTTCGAGGTCGGTGAACTGCAGGCCCAGGAAGAGGCGCCGGCCGACGACTGGATGACCACCATCCTCCAGACCAAGGCCTTCCACCGCATCCCGCCCGCCAACATCCAGGCGGTGCTGATGCGCATGGAGAACATCGCGCGCAAGGCGGGCGACGTCATCATCAAGCAGGGTGACGAAGGCGATTACTTCTACATCGTCACCTCCGGCAAGTGCGTGGTGACTCGCGAGACGCCGACCAACAAGGCCGGCATCAAGCTCGCCGAGCTCACCACCGGCGACGGTTTCGGTGAGGAAGCGCTGATCTCAGACGCCAAGCGCAACGCCACCATCACCATGCTCACGGACGGTTCGCTGGTGCGGCTCGCCAAGGACGACTTCAAGAAGCTCCTGAACGAACCCAGCCAGAAGTGGATCGACCTGGCCGAGGGCGAGAAGATCGTCGCCGGCGGCGGCCAGTGGCTGGACGTGCGCCTGCCCAGCGAGTTCGAGAACAAGCATCAGGAAGGGGCCATCAACATCCCTCTCTACTTCATACGCTTGAAGCTCGACACCCTCGATCCCAAGAAGAAGTATGTGGTGTATTGCGACACCGGGCGCCGCAGCTCGGCGGGCGCCTACATCCTGAGCGAGCGCGGCTTCGACGTGTACGTCTTGAAGGGTGGCGCCGCAGCATAGCAGCGGCTCCTCAGACCCAGGAAAGCAGAAAGCCGCTCTCAGAGCGGCTTTTTCGTCTCCGCATCAGCCCGGTTCAGGCCAAGGATTGCGGCTTCCCACCGTGGCTGCGGTTGAAGCGCCCCAGTTCCTCGATGGCGAGACGCATGCCCTCCCGTTCCGGCAGCGTCAGCGCCGGGTTCCACACGTCGAAGATCATCACCACGCGGGTCTGCTTGCTCTTGTTCCAGGCCTCGTGCTCGTAGGTATCGTCGAAGGCGATGCACTGGCCTTCGGTCCAGCCCCGCGTCTCGGAGCCCACGCGGATGCCGCAATCCGGCGGCACGATCAAGGGCAGATGCACCACGAGGCGCACGTTGATGACGCCGGTGTGAGGTGGGATGTGGGCTCCGGGCGTGAGTATGGAATACAGGGACTCCGGCGAATGGTCCGCCACCCGGTTGAGGGGCGCCGCATCCAGGGCTGCGATGGTCTTGGGACAGCGGGCCTGGTTGTCGGTGTAGGCTTCGCCATCCCGGTAGAAGAAGAATGCATTCCAACTGGGCGAATGGTTCAGTTCCCGCCAATAGGAAGCGCCGGGATGGGTCTCCGGCATCTCCACGAAGGGGCGGAACCCCTGGTCCTGGGCCAGCACCGCCAGCAGCTCCTCGCGAATCTCGCCGGTATGCCGTTCCATCTCCGGCATCCAGGCGAACTCCTCGCGCTCATACCAGGCGCGCGCCGGCAACCCGGGGAAGCTCATGAAGGTGGGCCGCTGCAGCTGCGGCAGCGTGATCGGAGGCCGCAGCCCAAGGTAGGACTCGAGGCAGTGCCAGACGCGTTCCAGCGCCGGCCGGCCGTGGGCGCGCTCGATCGGTGCCAGAGCCCGATGGAACACCTCCAGGCGGGCCTCCCGCAGCGCCAGCATCGCCTTCTCCGCCAACGTGCGGATGCCGGCAGGGATCGCCGCCACGTCCAGGAACAGGCCGTTGGCTTCTGCCGCCTCGAATCCGCGCATATACGATGACAGCGCTTCGTCGTGGCGGCCGAGTTCCGCCAGCAAGGCGCCGTGGTTGAGCAAGGCCGCCACGAGATCGGGCTTGAGGGCCGCGGCCCGCTCGAAAGCCTTCAAGGCTCCCTGTGCGTTGCCGGTGGCGCGATAGGCGATGCCGAGGTTCTTGTAGAGGTTCGCGTTGTCGGGGCCGGCGAAGACCGCCTGCTCCAGCATCTGCACGCTGCGTCGCGCCTCGCCCTCATACAGCAGGCTCATGGCGATGAAGCTCAGGGCTTCCACGTGGCGGGGGTCGATGGAGAGTATCTGCTCGTAGAGGCTGCGGGCCGCGGCCAACTCGCCGCGCTTGACGTGTTCGCCGGCGCGTCCTGCAATCAGCCGCACACGTTCTTCCGGACCCGATAGCCCGGCCTGTGTGCTCCCGGTGGCCATGCTACATGGTGTGGGTGGGACGGTCGGCCTGCAGGGCGCCGCCGAGGTAACTTTCGATCTTCTTGGAGGTGTTGCCGCCGTCCTGTTCACTGAACTGGACGCCGATACCGGCCGCGCGCTTGCCCTGGGCTCCGCGCGGCGTCACCCAGATGACCTTGGCGGCCACCGGCAGGCGTTCGGCTGATTCCATGAGCTGCAGCAGGATGAAGACCTCGTCACCGAGCTGGTAAGGTTTGCTGGTGGGGATGAACAGACCGCCGTTCTTGATGAAGGGCATGTAGGCGCTGTAGAGCGCGCTCTTGTCCTTGATGGCGAGGTTAAGGATGCCTTGTTGACGCGGTGCGCTCATCTACCTTCCCCGGTCGTTCGCCGCCAGCGGCGAGCCTTTGATGTCGTCCAGACCCCCTGCCCAGTCCGCCAGTAGCACCGTGAAGGCGAGTTCGCGGTTGGCGGTGGAATCCAGCGCCTGTATCGCGACCTGGATGCGGTCCAAGAATGCGTAGAGGCTACGCAAGTGTATGCCCTCCGCGGTCTTTTGCAATAGCTGCAACTGGTCGCGGTTCACGATCTGCCCCGCCCCGCCGCTCTTCACCAGGATCAGGTCGGAGGTGAAGCTCCATAGGAGCTGCAAGAGTTCGGGATACTGTTCCTTGGGATGCACGCCGAGCATCACCGGGTTCGCCTGACCCGTACGCAGGCGGCCCAGGGCTTCGAAGAAGCTCTTGCGACGCGTGCCGATGTCCGAACCGGCCAGACCCAGGGCCGCCAGGGGAGCGCCGCCGCTGAAACCCAATAGCACCGGCCAGTCTTCCCGGTGCATGCGCCCCTCTAACCAGGCCAGCGCCTGCTTCGGCTCAGCCGCTGGGATGGCCAGCACTTGGCAGCGGCTGCGGATGGTGGCGGGCAGGCGGCCCGGCGTGGAACTCACGAGCAGCAGCAGCGTATCCGCCGGCGGCTCCTCCAGGGTCTTCAACAAGCTGTTCATGGCGGCATGGCTCATGCCCTCCGCCGGTTCGATCACCGCCACTTTGCGGCCGCCGTACTGGCTGGAGAGCTGCACCTTGCCCACCAGATCGCGGATCTGCTCGATGCTGATGTTCATCTTGAGCGCGCCGTCTTCCCCGGCCTTGCCTTCCCGCTCCTCGAAGCTCACGTAGTTGTAATCCGGATGGACCCCGACGGCGAACTGGGAGCAAGAGTTGCATGTGCCGCAGGACTTGCCATCATTCGGGTTTCGGCAGAGCGCGAGGCGTGCGAAGGCCGTGGCGAAGAGACCCTTGCCCACGCCCGGCTGCCCGGTGATCAGGAGGCCGTGGGCGAGCCGGCCGTCGGCGAGGCGCGCGGTGAGCATCGCCCACAGATCCCTCTGCCAGGGCAGCGGCACATCAGCGATGTCCGGCATGACGCTCACGTCCAGCGCTCCAGGCGCTCGACCAGGATGGCGGCGAGATCGCGCTGCACGCTGGGGATGTCCTGGCCCGCATCCACCAGTCGCATGCGCCGGGGTTCTGTGCGCGCCAGGGCCAGATAGACCCGGCGCACCCGCTCGAAGAAAGCGTCCTTCTCACGCTCGAAGCGGTCAAGGGCACCACGCTTGCGGGCACGGGCGATACCCACCGACACCTTCACATCCAGGAGCAGCGTGAGATCGGGTTTCAGCCCTTTCATCACCATGCGCTCCAACGCTGCGATGCGGGCAGACGGGATGCCGCGACCGCCGCCCTGATAGGCATAGCTCGCATCCGTGAAGCGGTCGCAGACCACCCAGGTCCCGGCGGCGAGGGCCGGACGGATCACCTGCTCCACGTGCAGGGCCCGGGCGGCGAACATCATCAGCAGTTCGGCCATGGGGTCGAAGGCGGCGCCACGCACCTTGAGCAGCGTGGCGCGGATCTCGTCCGCCTCCGGGGTGCCGCCGGGTTCGCGGGTCTCCAGCACCGTGAGGCGGTGCGCACGCAACTCGTCGCACACGAATCTCATGTGCGTGGACTTGCCGACGCCCTCCACGCCTTCCAGCGTGATGAGACGGCCGCGCTGGGCCCTGGTGCGCGTCTTCTTCACTTGCCGTGCTTCAACTGGTATTTCTCCACCGCCGCGTTCTGCTGTTTCAGGGTAGCGGAGAACTCGTGGGTGCCGTCACCCTTGGCCACGAAGTAGAGCGCATCGCCCGCCTGCGGATGCAACGCCGCTTCGATCGCGGGCCGGCCTGGCATGCAGATCGGCGTGGGCGGCAGGCCGTAGCGGGTGTAGCTGTTGTAGGGGGTATCGCTGCGCAGGTCCGCGAGCGTGATGTCGCCGTCGTAGGCGTCGCCGAGGCCGTAGATGACGGTCGGATCCGATTGCAGCTTCATGCCCTTCTGCAGGCGGCGCACGAACACCCCCGCGATCTTCGGACGTTCGGCCGCCTGGCCGGTCTCTTTCTCGACGATGGAGGCCATGATGAGCGCGTCGTAGGCATCCTTGTACGGCAGGTCCTTGGCCCGCTCCGCCCAAGCCGCCTCCAGGGTCTGCTGCATGGACTCATGGGCACGTTTCAGGAAAGCGACGTCGGTAGTGCCGCGGGGGAACTGATAGGTATCGGCCATCAGCTCGCCTTCGAGACTGGGCGAATCGATGCCGAGCTTCCGCGCGATCTCGGCCTGGTTCAGGCCCGCGAGGCTGTGGCTGAGGTTCGGTTCCTGCTCCACCGTATCCAGCACCTGCTTGAAGGTCCAGCCGTCCACCAGCGTCAGGGAGTGCATCACCACTTTGCCGCTGCGCAGGAGGGTCAGGAGGCCTGCCACGGTGGTGCCGGGTTCGATCTGGTATTCGCCAGCCCTCAAGCCCCCGGCTGCCTCATGCAGGCGCGCATAGGCGATGAGATCCCAGGAATGGACGAGTATCCCCTGCTCCGCGAAACCCTGGGCCACGTGGCGCAGGGACTCGCCGGGCATGATCTCCACATCCCGTGCCTGTGTGCCGATAGGCAGCGGGTCCTTCTTCCAATGCCAATAGAGATAGCCGGCGGTGCCGGCGACGGCCAGCATCAACAGCGGCAGAAGGATTCGCAAGGATCGCATGGGTTCAATCTTCTCCGGCCCAGGTCTGAGCCATGCAGGTGAGCGGGCCTACGGTGTAACGGCGTGCTTCGATGCGCGTCACGGGCCAGACACCGGCGATGGAATTGCACATGAATATCTCCCGGCTCTCCAGCAACTCCGCGAGGCTCAAATCGCGGATCTCCACTTGCACCCCTTCCGCCTTCGCCCGCTCCAGGATATGGCGGCGGGTCACGCCGGCCACGCCCGCGCGGCTCAGGTCCGGCGTCACCAATCGCCCCTCGGCGGGCGACGCGAACAGATTGGTCATTGTACCTTCCACCGGCCGGCCATCGGCATCCAGCATGAGCCCTTCCGGCACGCCTTCGTTCCATTCTGCCCGGGCCAGGACCTGTTCCAGCCGGTTCAGATGTTTCAAGCCCGCGAGAGCAGGACCCATGGCGAGACGTGTCGCGCAGATGCGCAACTCTATGCCATCGGTATGCCAATCCGCAGGATAGTCGGGCCAGGGGTGGAGGAACATCATGCGCGTCACCGATACCGGGTCCGGCAGCCGGTAGCCACGCCCACCGCTGCCGCGGGTGAGGATGAACTTCAGAACCGCCCGGCTCTGCCCTTCTGCGGCGCCTTGCAACTCCTGGCGGAGCGATCCTTCATCGGGCATCGGTAAGCGCAGCCGCGCGCAACCCTCCCGGAGGCGATCGAGATGGAGTCCCAGCCTGCGGATGCGGCCATCCATCACCGCCAGGGTCTCGAACAGGCCATCTCCGTACTGAATGCCCCGGTCCGCGAGCCGCAGGGTCTCGGCGGGCTCGCCATTCACCCACGCTATCGGCTTCATGCGTCGGCTCCGAGGGCGCGCGCGAGGCCGCGGGCCTTGGCGCGGGTCTCTTCCAGTTCGCGCTCCGGTACCGAGTCCGCCACGATGCCGGCGCCGGCGCGGAACTCCAGCCGCCGGCCCTTCTGCACCAGGGTGCGGATGAGGATGTTGAGATCCATATCCCCATCCCGGTCCAGCCAACCCATGGCGCCGGTATAGGCCTCGCGGCTGCCCTGCTCCAGCTCGGCGATGATCTGCATGCAGCGGACCTTCGGGCAGCCGGTGATGGTGCCGCCCGGGAACACCGCGCGTATCACCTGTGCCGGTGTGGTGCCGGGGCGCAGCTGGGCGCAGACGTTGGAGACGATGTGGTGCACATGGGTGTAGGACTCCACCACCATGAGTTCGTCCACCTTCACGCTGCCGGGCTCCGCCAGGCGCCCCAGGTCGTTGCGTTCCATGTCCAGCAGCATCACATGCTCGGCCCGTTCCTTGGGGTTCTCGATGAGTTCGCGGATGAGCGCCTCGTCACGGTCCGGATCCGTGCTGCGGGGGCGCGTGCCGGCGATGGGCCGGGTGTCCACCCGCCGCCCGGAGATGCTGACGAGGCGTTCCGGCGAGGAACTGATGATCGCTGAGTCGCCGTAGAGGGCGAGACCGGCAAAAGGCGCCGGGTTGGCGCGCCTTAGGCGCGCGTAGAGTCCGGCGGTGGTGGCATCGGGCGAGAGTTCCGCCGACCAGCGGCGGCTTAGGTTCGCCTGGAAGATGTCGCCCTCATATATATAGTGGCGCGCCTGCGTCACCTGCTGGAGGTAACGCTCCGGCTCCTCCTCGCCAAGACCGCCGGCGAGCGCGGAGGTCTCCTGCACGGGGCCTCGCCGCAGGATCGCGGAGAGACGCGCTGCCAGGGCCGGATCGGTGCCGGATTCCGCCACATAGGTCACGGTGCCCGTCCGGTGGTCACGCACCAGGGCTGCCGGCGTGCGCGCGGCGAAGGCCACCGGCAGGTCGCGCCCCCGCGCCAGCTTGAGGCTGGGTTCTATCTGCCCGATGAGTTCATAGCCGAGATACAAGAACCAGCCCCCGCGGAAGAGCGCTTCGCCATCGCGGCGGGCGGCGGGGGAACGCTCCGCCTTCCACCAACGATCCAGTGCCGTCAGGAAATCGCCGGCGCTCGCGTCCGCGTGGGGGCCCGTGAGCCGGCCATCCGCGTGCAGCACCAGCATCTCCGGATCGGGCCGCACGAACAGGATGTCATGGCGCCCCTGGGCGCCGCCGCGGGCGGCGCTTTCCAGCAGGAACGGGAACAAGCCGGGCTCGTCCCGGCAGGCGGCCAGGAGATCGGCTTCGTAGGGGAATGCGTGGACCGCGGTCATGGCCACGCTGCGATGCTTGGAGTCCCGCCGCTCAGGACAGGCGGCGGAACACCAGCGTGCCGTTGGTGCCGCCGAACCCGAAGGAGTTCGAGAGCACCACGTCGATCTTCATCTTGCGTGCCTTGTTGGGCACGTAGTCGAGATCGCACTCGGGATCGGGGTTCTCGAGGTTGATGGTGGGCGGCGCCACCTGGTCACGCATGGCGAGGATGCTGAATACCGCCTCGACACCGCCCGCGGCGCCCAACAGGTGTCCGGTCATGGACTTGGTGGAACTCACCGCCACCTTCTTGGCGTGGTCGCCGAAGGCGCGCTTGATGGCGATGGTCTCGCCCTTGTCGCCCACCGGCGTGGAGGTGCCGTGGGCGTTGATGTAGTCCACCTGCTCGGGCTTGATGCCGGCGTCATGCAGGGAGTTGGCCATGCACTGGCGCGCGCCCTCGCCGTCTTCCGGCGGGGAAGTCATGTGGTAGGCGTCGCCGCTCATGCCGAAGCCGATCAGCTCGCAGTAGATCTTGGCGCCGCGCTGCTTGGCGTGCTCATACTCTTCCAGCACCAGTACACCGGCGCCCTCGCCCAGCACGAAGCCGTCTCGCTCCTTGTCCCAGGGGCGGCTGGCCTTCTCCGGCGCGTCGTTGCGCTCCGAGAGGGCGCGCGCGGCGCAGAAGCCGCCGAGGCCGAGCGGCGTCACCGCCATCTCGGCGCCACCAGCCACCATCACGTCGGCATCGCCGTACTGGATGTTGCGCATGGCCATGCCGATGTTGTGGTTGGCGGTGGTGCAGGCGGTGACCACGGCGTAGTTCGGGCCCTTGAGGCCGTACATGATCGAGAGATGTCCTGAGATCATGTTGATGATGCTGGAGGGCACGAAGAACGGCGAGACGCGCTTCGGGCTATGGTTCTCGATGATCGAACTATGGGCTTTTTCAATATTCGTGAGGCCGCCGATGCCGGCACCCACGGCCACGCCGATGCGGGCCGCGTTGGCCTCCGTCACCTGCAGGCCGGAATCCTTGAGAGCCTGCACCGAGGCCGCGATGCCGTAGTGCACGAAGGGGTCCATCTTCTTGATGTCCTTCGGCGTGATGTACTGGGCGGGGTCGAAGTTCTTGACCTCGGCGGCGATGCGCGTCGGGTAGTTGGTGGCATCGAAATGAGTGACCATTCCCACGCCGCTCTTGCCGGCGACGATATTGGCCCAGGCCTCCTCGATGCTGTTGCCCACCGGGGAGATGATGCCCATTCCTGTGACGACGACGCGGCGCTTAGACACGGAACTGCCCTCTCACTGCTGCTGCATATTCAGTATACGACATGCCGCGGATCGCCCCGGTACGGGAGTCGGCCGCAGCCATCGTCATAAAAGCAAAGGCCGTTGCCACCTCGCGATGACAACGGCGCTTGACGTCGGAGACCTGCCACTCAGGCGTTGGGCAGGTGTTCCTTGATGTAGCTGATGGCCTGGCCGACGGTGGTGATCTTCTCGGCCTCTTCATCGGGGATCTCGCACTCGAACTCTTCCTCGAGCGCCATGACCAGTTCCACGGTATCCAGCGAGTCAGCACCCAGATCGTCCACGAAGGAGGCCTGCGGGTTGACCTGGTCTTCCTTCACGCCGAGTTGTTCGACGACGATCTTCTTGACGCGTTCTTCAATGCTGCTCATGACTGTTGGGACCTCCCAGAGTGACAAAACAGTTCGGCTTCGGCGTAGCGGACCAAACTGGGGGCGGTATTGTAGAGAAAAGCCCCCGGTCGCGCCACTTGCGCTTTATACCCCGTTTAAATAGGGGCGGAAGCCCCCGAAATCGCGCTAAATCCCCGTAAACCCAGCCTCTTCCGGGGCGGATTCACGCCATATACATGCCACCGTTCACGTGGATGGTCTCGCCGGTGATGTAGCCGGCACCCGGCGAGGCCAGGAACAGCACTGTGGCGGCGATGTCCTCCGGTGCGCCCAGGCGCTCCAGCGGGATCTTCTGCATGAGCATGCCGCGTTGCTCCTCGGTGAGGGCGCGGGTCATGTCAGTGTCGATGAAGCCCGGCGCCACCGTGTTCACCGTGATGCTGCGGGAGCCCACTTCCTGGGCCAGCGAGCGGGTGAAGCCCATGATGCCGGCCTTGGCGGCGCAGTAGTTGGCTTGGCCGGGGTTGCCGGAGGCGCCCACCACCGATGCGATGCTGATGATGCGGCCGCGGCGCGCCTTCATCATGCCGCGCAGGCAGGCCTTGGAGAGGCGGAACACCGAGGTGAGGTCGGTGTCGATGACCGCGTTCCAGTCCTCCTCCTTCATGCGCAGGAGCAGCGTGTCGCGGGTGATGCCGGCGTTGTTCACGAGCACCGTGGGGTCGCCGAACTCGGCCGCCACGGCCTTCACGGTCTCTTCCACCTGGGACGCGTTGGACACGTCGAGCACGATGCCCTTGCCCTTGATGCCTTCGGCTTTCAGGTAAGCGCTTATCTGTTCGGCGCCCTCCGGCCGCGTAGCGGTGCCGATGACGGTGGCACCGGACTTGCCGAGGGCGACGGCGATGGCCTTGCCGATGCCGCGGGTGGCGCCTGTGACGAGGGCGATGTCCTGGTTCAGCATGGTCAGGCTCCTACCGCGGCCAGGGCGGCTTGCAGGGTTGCGGGATCGTATACGGGATAGGCTTCCACGGATTTGTCGATGCGCTTGGCGAGCCCCGCCAGCACCTTGCCGGGACCGAACTCCACCTGCTTCGGCATGCCGTCATGGAGGAGCTTCTGCACCGTCTCCACCCAGCGCACCGGACTGTGCAACTGCGCCTTCAGTGCAGCACGGATCTTGTCCGGATCGGCATGCGCGCTCACGTCCACGTTGTGTATCACCGGGATGATCGGGGCCCGGATGTCGAGGGCCGTAAGCTTCTGGGCCAGCCGCTCGGCGGCGGGTTTCATCAACGCGCAATGGGACGGTGCGCTCACCGGCAAGGGCAATGCGCGCTTGGCGCCCTTGGCCTTGCACAGTTCGCCGGCACGCTGCACCGCGGCCGTCTGACCGGCGATCACCACCTGCCCCGGCGCGTTGAAGTTAACCGCTTCCACCACTTCGCCCTGGGCCGCCTCGGAGCAGGCCGCACGTACTGCGTCGTCATCGAGGCCGATGATGGCTGACATGGCGCCCTGCCCCGCCGGCACCGCCTCCTGCATGGCGAGACCGCGGAACTCAACGAGCTTGATGGCGGACTTGAAATCCATGGCGCCGGCGCAGACCAGCGCGGTGTATTCGCCGAGGCTGTGGCCGGCCATGGCGGAAGGGTCGCGACCGCCGGCCGCCTTCCAGGCGCGCCAGGCGGCGACTCCGGCAGCGAGCAAGGCGGGCTGGGTCTGCTGGGTGGCGTTCAAGCGCTCTTCCGGTCCCTGCTGGGCCAGGGCCCAGAGGTCGTACCCCAGGGCCTCGGAGGCCTCGGCGAAGGTCTTCTGCACTTCCGGGTGCTCCGGGGCGAGCGTGCCCAGCATGCCGATCGATTGGGAACCCTGACCCGGGAAGACGGCGGCGAAACTCATGCATCCACTCCAGCGTGCTTCGACTTCCTCATTATACGGTGCCAGGGCAAGCCGCCGCCAAAGCCGATGAGCGCGCCGGCGAAGGCGCCGTAGAGATGCGCATCCACGATGACCGTGCCGCCGGTTGAGACGCTGGAGAACGGCAGCGCGCCGCAGCACTGCTCATAGATGAGCTTCGCCACCAGCACGGCCGCCAGTATCCAACCGAAGCGGTCGCCGCGGCGCATGAGCCCGAGGGACCCGGCTGCCCAGAGCGTATCGAGGGCGCCGGAGATGCCGACGTACCAGCCCACCTGCGGGTCGCCCACGAGCAGGCCGCCGCCCACGGCCAGCGCACCGATGCCGATGACCGCCGGCATGCGCCATCCCGGCAGCACGTCCTCGAACAGGAGCCAGAGCAGCACCATCCCCGCCATGTCTTCCAGCAGGTGACCGGTGCCGAGGTGCACGAAGTTGCCGGTGAAGAGCCGCCAGACTTCGCCGTGAAAGATGGCGGCGCGGTCATAGCGCAGGGCCATGCGTGCGGCGTCTCCGGCCAGGGCTAGCAGCAGGCAAGGCAGCAAGACCGCCAGCAAGGGCCAGTGCCGATGCAGTAGCCGGAGGGCCTCGTCCCGAATGCGTCGTGGGGTCGGTGACATGGGGGCTTAGTGTATGATTGGGGCCTGCGCAGGAACGCGCTCCAACCCTGATTTTATCAGCCAAAACACCATGCAGACCCGCAAGACGCAATCCGGTTTCACCCTCATCGAAGTGATGGTGGTGGTGGTCATCCTCGGTATCCTGGCGGCGGTCATCGTCCCCAAGATCATGGACAAGCCCGACGAGGCCCGCATCGTCAAGGTGAAGTCCGACATCCAGGCCATCCAGTCGACCCTCGAGGTCTACCGTCTGGACAATTACGTCTATCCCAGCACCGACCAGGGCCTGGAAGCGCTGGTGCAGAAGCCCTCGGCCAACCCCGCGCCGCCCCACTGGAAGCAGTATCTCGATCAGCTGCCCACGGACCCCTGGGGCCATCCCTACCAGTACGTCAATCCCAGCGCCCACGGCCTGGCGGTGGACATCTGGTCCAACGGCGCCGACGGCCAGCCCGGCGGTGACGGCGTGAACGCCGACATCGGCAACTGGAACATGAACGACAACGGCTCCAGCGGCAACGGCGGGCACTGACCCGCGGGCACGCACGTGAGCCCGCAACGCGATCGAGGCTTCACGCTCATAGAGCTCCTGGTGGTGATGGTCATCATCGCCATCGTAGCGGGCTTCGCCATCATCTCCCTCAACGTCATCGGCCGCGATCCCCCGGCCAAGCGCGCTGCCGAGCAGTTGGCGAACCTCACCGGCCTCGCTGCCGAGCAGGCGATCATGCAGGGCCAGGAGTACGGCTTGCGCATCGAAGCCCACGGCTACACCTTCTTTACCTACGATGGCCGCAAGTGGTCGCCGGTCCAGGGTGACAACCTTTTCTACCGGCGCGACCTCGGCGATGAGGTGACCCTGTCGCTGCAGCTGGAGGGTGCGCCGGCGACGCTGGCGCCGCCGCCCGCGACCGTCGAGGACCCCGGCGCTGCATCCGCTCCCGCGAGCGCCGACAGCGAGAGTGGCATGCCCGAGAACAAGGACTTGCCGCAGGTGCTCCTGCTCTCCAGCGGCGAACTGCCGCCTTTCGAGATCCAGGTGACCGGCAGCGCTTCCGGCTCGATCTATACCGTGAAAGGCACGCTCGCTGACGGCATCACGGTGATCACGCCCGAAGACGCCCAGGCCGCGAAGTCGCCGCCATGAGTATGCGGCACGCGCGAGGTTTCACTTTGCTGGAAGTGCTGATCGCGCTCGCCGTGCTCGCGCTCGGCCTCACGGCGGTGATCGGCACCGCCGGTCACACCGCCCATGACGGCGCGCACCTGCGCGACACCACCTACGCGAACTGGGTGGGCTTGAACGAACTCACCATGTTGCGGGCCGCCCAGAGCTGGCCCAGCGACGACTCCCTGAACGGCGACGCGGACATGGGCGGCGAGAAGTGGCACTGGAAAGCCACAATGACCAAGACCGCGGACCCCGGGCTCCTGCGCATCGACATCGACGTGAGCCTGGGCGACACGCCCGATGCCACCATCGCCACCGTCACCGGCTTCATGGGCCTGCCGCCCAACCAGCAGGCGAGCCAGTCCGGGCTCGGCAGCGGCACGGGGCAGCCCGGGACCAACCCATGAGACACACGCGCGGCTTCACGCTGGTGGAACTGCTGGTGGCGCTCAGCATCACCGCGCTCATCATGGCCATCGCCTACGGCGGCCTCGCGGGCGTCACCAGGGCGCGCCAGCAGAACGGCGATGCCA
Organism: uncultured Gammaproteobacteria bacterium; assembly: GCA_964584665.1. Lineage (GTDB taxonomy): Bacteria > Pseudomonadota > Gammaproteobacteria > Natronospirales > REEB76 > DASUBN01. The sequence continues at coordinate 15,881 of CAZPAO010000013.1, read as the reverse complement.
TGAAGCGCCTGCGCCAGGTTCAGCTCGCCATGGACATCATGGCCCGCGACTTCGCGCAGCTGGAACCGCGCCCGGTGCGCGACGGCCTGGGAGGCACCATGCCGGCCTTGCTCGCCGGCCCACAGAACGTGCCGCCCATCCAGTTCACCCGCGGCGGCTGGGCCAACCCGCTCGGCAGCACGCGCAGCACCCAGGAACGCGTCGCCTACAGCCTCGAGGACGGCAAGCTCATGCGTTCCTGGTGGCCCGAGCTGGATGGCATGGCGCAGGTGACGCCGGCCAAGCAGCCGCTGCTGGAGGACGTGACTTCCATCAAAATCCAGTATATGGATGCGGTGTCCAAGACCTTCCAGGACGTGTGGCCGCCGACCCTCGCGCCCACCGCCTCGACCCATGCGGCTGTGCCGGACAGCCTGCCCGTCGCCGTCAGCATCACCGTCACGCTCAAGGATCTCAGCGACGTGACCCGCATCGTGGAGGTAGCGAGCTGTGGCTCGGTCTGCCCCTGATCGCCAGCACGGCGTCGCGCTCATCACCGCGCTGGTGGTGCTCGCCATCGCGGCCGGACTCGCCGCGGCCATGATCTGGCAGTCGGGGCTGGACGTGCGACGCACCTCTACCCTGGTGCAGGGCGACCAAGCCATGGAATACGCGCTCGGCGCGGAAGCCTGGGCGGAGCAGATCCTCGCCCGTTCCGGACGCCAGAATCCGGGCGCCACCGCCTTGAGCCAGGACTGGGCCCAACAGCTGCCGCCGTTGCCGGTGGAGGGTGGCCAGATCCGGGGCAAGATCGAGGACCTGCAAGGTCGCTTCAACCTCAACAACATCGTGAATGCCCAGGGTCAGATCCAGCCGACGTCCCTGCAGCAGTTCCAGAACCTGCTCACCGCCCTGAACCAGGACCCGACCCTGGCGCAGACCGTGGCGGACTGGATGAGCCGCAGCAGCGTGGCGTCACCTGGCGGCGCCAAGGACGACTATTACTCCCGCCTGCAGCCAGCCTATATCACCGCCGAAGGCCCCATTAGCAGCGTCAGCGAACTCCTGCTGGTGAAGGGCATCACCCCGGCGGTCTATGCTCAGATATCCCCTTATGTCTGCGCGCTGCCGGCCCAGGCCGGCGTGGCCAAGGTCAACATAAATACCGCGTCGGGCCCGGTGCTCGAATCCCTGGACTCGCACATCAGCGCTGATCTCGCTTCGCAGGTCATCGGCGCGCGCGGCAGCCAGGTATTCAAAAGCCCGCCGGATGCCTTCACTGCAGCCCTCATCAAACCCGCCAACATGGGTTATGACAGCCAGTACTTCCTGCTGACCGTGGACGCGGAGATTGGCAGCACCCATGTCACGCTGTACAGTCTGCTGTATCGTGGCGCCGGCAATGGTGTGATCGCCGTGCGTCGTACTTTCGGGACCCTGTGATGGCTGAATCCCTCTACCTCCACCTGCCGCGTGCCGCCGGGCCTGCCCGCTGGCTGCTGGTGGATACCCTCGGCAATCGCATCGGCCATGTGCAGCAGGGCACCTTGGCGGAAGCCGCAGAGCTGCAGGCCAAGGGCCGGCGCCTCACTGTGCTCGTGCCCGCCGAACAGGTGACGCTGATGCACGTGGACGTGCCCAGCCGCAACCCGCAGAAGGTGCTGCAGGCGGTCCCCTACATCCTTGAAGACAAGTTGGCGGAAGACGTGGAGACGCTGCACTTCGCTTTGGGTGCACGCACCGATGCGGGCCAACTGGTCGCTGTGATGGGCAAGGCGCGCCTGCGCGCCTGCCTGGATGAACTCGCCGATGCAGGCCTGCGGCCCGCGCGCCTGGTGCCGGATGTCTGCGCTCTCGCGCCGGAGCCCGGTAGCGTGGCGGTGGCGCTGGACGGCGGTGCCGTGCTGGTGCGCATGCCGGATGGCGGCGGCTTCGCCACCGATACGGCATTCGGAGCGGAACTGCTCAAGCGACGCATCACAGAGAGTGCCGGCGCCTTCACCCGCCTCTCGATCCATGGCGCCGCCGCGGACGTGGACGCTTTCGACGCATCGCTGGGCGACGTGCCGCTGGAACGCATCAAGCACCCGGTGGCGGATGGCGCATTGCCGGCACTGGCGGCAGGTCTCGGCGCCCAGCGTGGGCTCGATCTGCTGCAGGGCGACTTCAAGACGCAGACGCCCGTGCAGGAACATTGGCGTACCTGGCGCATCGCCGTGGTCCTGCTCGCCCTCTGCCTCCTGCTCGGACTCGCGGAACAGATCACGTCCTACGTGAAACTGCGCCGGCAAGCGAACACCCTGGATGCCCAGGTGACCCAGCTCTTCAACCAGGCCATGCCGGGCAGCCGCCTGGTGCCCGGCAGCGAACAGCAGGAGATGCAGGCCAAGCTCGCTGAACTCCAGGGCGGCAATTCCGCCGGTTCCCTGCTGGCGCTCCTGGACGCACTCGGCAGCGGCCTCGGGTCAAATCCCAGCATCCAGGTTACTGGGATCAACTACCAGGGCGGCAGCCTGCAGGTCCAACTCCAGGCCGGCGACATCGGCGCGCTGGATGCACTCAAGGGCACCCTCGCCCAAGGCAGCGTGCGAGCGGATCTCGACTCCGTCAACGCGTCCGGCGCCCAGGTGACGGGACGCATCGTGCTCTCGGGCGGCGGCTCATGAAGCAGTACGATGAACTCAAGACCTGGTATCTCTCGTTGCAGCAGCGCGAACAGCGCGTGCTCGCCGCCGGCGCCGTGGTGGTGCTGGGCATGTTCGTCTACCTCGCCGTGCTGCATCCCTACTTCGCCAGCAAGAAGCGCCTCGCGGACGACATCCAGTCGCGCCAGGCCCTGATCGCCTGGATGGGTCCCGCGGCGGCACAGCTGCAGGCCCTGCGCGGGCAGCAACCCTCCAGCATCCCCGCCAACCAATCGTTGTTGGCGGTGGTGAGCCGCAGCGCCGGCGATGCCGGCTTCGCCGCATCGGTGAAGCAGGCCCAGACCAACAGCGACGGGTCCGTGCGTCTGCAGCTGCAGGCGGTGGGCTTCGACAGCATGATCCGCTGGCTCGGCAGCTTGCGCCGCCAGTACGGCATCTCGGTGCGTGAGATGAACGCGCAGCGGGGCGCGGCACCCGGCGTCGTGGACGCTACCCTCACCTTCGTCGCCGCATGAGCTGGCAACGGCTGCGCTGGTGGCTGCTGGGCGCGGTGGCCTACCTCGTGTTCCTCGGCGCCACCCTGCCCGCCCAGTTCATGGTCGACCGCGCGAGCCGGCACCTGCCTGGATTGCGTCTCAGCGGCGTCACCGGCAGCATCTTCTCCGGTTCTGCCGCCGACCTGCGCTATCAGGATACGAGTCTCGGCGCCGCCGAATGGCATTTCGACTGGCTCGCGCCCTTCACCTTCACCCTCGGCTACCGTGTCGCCCTGCATACGGACCAGCAGTACCTGAACACGCGGGTCGATGTGGGATTCAACCGCATCTACCTGCGGAGCCTGGACGGCCGCCTGCCGGTCGGGGCCCTGGAACACTGGCTGCCGCTTCCGCCCCACAGCGTGGACGGGTTCCTCACGCTCCACTTGGCGCAGCTCTACCTGAAAGCAGGGCAGCTCGTCTCCGCGGAAGGCGAAGTGGACCTGGACGATGCCACGATGCGCTGGCCTGCCGCCGCTACCCTGGGAAGTTTCCGTGCTGGGCTCACTCCGGCGTCCGGGGGCGGCATCCAGGCGACCGTGGAGGACGTGGCGAGTCCCCTCAAGCTGCATGCAGACCTCGGTCTATCGCCCCAAGGTGCCTATCATCTCAAAGGGACCCTTTCCGCCAGGGATGCCGGAGACCAGGCCACCCATGCCCTGCTGGCGAACCTGGGCAGTCCGGACAGCACCGGCCAATACCCCTTCGATTTCAATGGTCAGTGGTAGGGCTATCTTCTGGATTTTCATTGACTTAGCCCTGTCTCTTTAAGCATTATTTACACTCTCGATGCGATCAGACCCCACCCGCGCCTGGGAGTCGGGCGGCGGTCCGCACCGCGCCTTCCGACTGAGGTAACCTGCCCCAAGATGAAGCCGGAAAGCGCCCTCCACGGCCCCCCAGCGGGTCTCCTCTACAGTCTGATGGAACAGACTGCGGGCTTCGTCGGCCAGGATTTCTTCCGCCAGCTGGTGCGCAGCCTCGCCGCCGCCCTGGACACCGAATACGCCTTCGTCACCAGCCGCCTGTCCGAGGATCCGAATCGGCTGAAGCTCGTGGCCGGCTGGCACGTGAACCATGCGGCCGGGGGCCTGGGAGAGATCGACGTGCCCGGAACCCCGGCGGAACGTGTCATGGCCGAGGGGCGCCTCTGGATCGAGGACGAGGCTGCCGCCGCCTTCCCTGAAGACCGCTGGCTGCGCAAGCACGGCGTACGCGCCTACTGCGGCGTCGCCATCGCCGGCCCGGACGGCCAGTCGATCGGCCACCTCGGCATCATGTCCCGTCAGCCCTTCCAGGCCAACGACGAGCTGTTCGATACTCTGAAGCTCCTGGCGGCGCGCTGCGCCGCGGAACTGCGCCGCCGCCGCCTCGACGAGCTGCAGCGGCTGGCCGCCGCCAAGTTCGCCACCGCCTTCCGTGCCGCCCCCGGCATCATCGCCATCTCAGAACTGGAAGGCGGCAAGTTCACCGACGTGAACGCCGCGGTGGAACGCATGCTCGGCTTCAGCCCGGCGGAGATAATAGGCCGCAGTGCTGTGGAACTCGGCATCTGGGAGTACCCGGAGGAGCGCGAAGAGTTCCTGCAGGAGCTGCGCCTCAACGGCCGCATCAGCAACCGCGAGGCCCACTTCCTCACCCGCGGCGGCGAGAAACGCCGCGGCCTCACCTCCGCCGAGATGGTGGAGATCGAGGGCAAGCCCTACGTGCTCACGGCGGTGCTGGACGTCACCGACTACCGTTCCACCTTGGATGCGCTGCATCGCCGCGACGTCAGTTACCGCACGCTGTTCAACACCGGCGGCGATGCCATCCTGGTCTACCCCATCGGCACCGATGGCCGCATCGGGGGGCCCTTCATCGAGGCCAACGATACCGCCTGCGAGCTGCTGGGTTATGCCCGTGACGAGCTGCTGGAGATCAGCCCTTCCAGCCTGATGGACGCGGAAAAACTGCGGGAGACCAGCGAGGCGCTGCTCACCGACCAGGCCCTCCTGTTCGATGCCAGCCTGCGCGCCAAGGACGGTGGCGCTGTCCCGGTGCGCGTGCACGCACGCCTGCAGGTGCTGGACGGCATGCACACGGTGCTGGCGGTGTGCCACGATCAGCGCGGCGACAAGCCCATGCAGGGCGAGGCGCTGCTCGACGTGGAACGGCGCTACAGCAGCATCTTCCAGAACGCCGTCGAAGGCATCTACCAGAGCACGCCGGATGGCCGCATCGTCCGCGCCAACAAGGCGCTGGCGCGCATCCTGGGCTTCGCGGATGCCGAGGAGCTGATGGCCGCCGGCCCCAGCGTCGCGGAGCGCACCTATCTGCACCCCGAGCAACGCGCCGAACTCCTGGATCGGCTCGAGAAACACGGCCAGTACACTGACCAGGAGATCCAGGTGACGCGCCGCGACGGCAGCACCATCTGGGTATCGGACAACTCACGAGTGGTGCGCGACCGCGCCGGCAAGGTCGAGTACTACGAGGGCACGCTGCACGACATCACGGGACGCAAGCTTGCCGAGGAGGCGCTGGCCCAGTCCGAGGAGAAATACCGCACCCTGGTGGACATGAGCCAGGACGGCGTTTTCCTGAGCGCGCGCGGCGGCCTCGTGTACGTGAACCGCGCCTTCGCCACCATGCTCGGCTACAAGCCTGACGAGATGACTGGTCTCTCCTTCAGTTCACTGCTGGCCCCTGAGGATCGCCATTCCAGCAACGCCTTCGAGGAAGATTACGTGCTGCACACCGGGCACGAGCTGCACGAGCTGCGCTTCATGCACCGGGATGAGAAGACCCGTGTCGTGGCGGCGGTGACCGTGGCTCATGTGCCCTACCGCGGCTCGCCGGCCGTCACCGGCACGGTGCGCGACGTGACCGCCCAGAAGCGTTCCGAGCAGGAACTGCTGAAAGGCGCCTACCACGATCCGCTCACGGAACTCCCCAACCGCAGCTTCTTCATGGAGAAGCTGCAACAGACCCTGGAGCACGTGGGCAAGCGTAGTTCAGACCGTTTCTCGGTGCTGTTCCTGGATCTCGACCGCTTCAAGCTCATCAACGACAGCCTCGGTCACTCCTTCGGCGACCGGGTGCTGGTGGCCATCGCGCGCCGGCTGCGCACCTGCCTGCGCCCCGCCGACCTCATCGCCCGCTACGGCGGCGACGAGTTCACGATATTGGTGGAGAACATCACCGGGCTCGATGACGCCACCGCCGTGGCAGACCGGGTGCACGAGGAACTGGCCCGCGCCATCACCGTGGACGGCCACGAGGTGTTCACCAACGCCAGCATCGGCATCGTCATCAACGCACCCCATTACAAGCATCCGGACGAGATCCTGCGTGATGCCGACACCGCCATGTACCGCGCCAAGGCCGCCGGCAAGGCCGGCTACGTGGTGTTCGACGACGCCATGCACGAGAACGCCAAGGCCAACCTGAAGCTCGAGACCGACCTGCGCCAGGCCCTGCAGCGCAGCGAGTTCCGGGTGTTCTACCAGCCGGTCATGGACCTCTCCGCCAACAAGCTCTCCGGCTTCGAGGCGCTGGTGCGCTGGGAGCACCCTACCCAGGGCCTGCTGGGCCCCGAGCACTTCCTGGCGGTGGCCGAGGAGACAGGACTCATCATCCCCATCGGCTGGTGGGTGATGGAGACCGCCTGTGCGCAGTTCGCCGCCTGGAAGAAGAAGTACAAGCACATCAGCGATGACATCACCATGAGCGTGAACATCGCCAACCGGCAGTTCGCCCACTGGGTGCTGCCGCAGCGCGTGGCGCGCGTGCTGGACATCACCGGTTTGAAGCCCAAGCACCTGTGCCTCGAGATCACCGAGACGGTGTTCATGGACAATCCGGCGCTGGCGGTGGAGACCATCGCCCGACTGCGCTCCGTGGGCGTGAACCTGCAGATGGACGACTTCGGCACCGGCTACTCGTCCCTCTCAGCCCTGCGCCGCTTCAAGATCGACACCCTGAAGATAGACCGCTCCTTCATCACGGGCATCGAGAAGGCCCGCGCCGACCGCGCTATCGTCCGCACCATCACGGTGCTGGCGGCGGACCTCGGCATGGATGTGGTGGCGGAAGGCATCGAGGATGCGCGCCAGGTTGAGCTGCTGCGGGCCTTGGGCTGCCGTAAGGGCCAGGGTTACTTCTTCTCCAAGCCCATGGCGGTTGTGGACGTCGAAAAGTACCTGGCCGCCCTCGCCCCGCCTAAGTAAGCCTTAATCCCAACCCGCTTCGGCATAATCCTTCAGTCGCTCTGCGCTCGCCGGCACCGTCATCAGACTCACCCCTAGCAGCACGATGACGTTGGCGATTAGACCGTAGATGCCTTCATGCAACGGCACCGGTTTCAGCTGCGGTTCCAAGAGGAACAGCATGTTGACCGCGATACCGGTGAGCAGGCCCGCGGCGACGCCGTATTTGGTGGCGCGCGGCCAATAGAAGGCCGCGATCAGCACCGGGAAGATCTGCGCCACGCCGCCGTAGGACCCCAGCAGCAGCGACACCAGCGACACCTGTGAGTCTACTGCGAAATAGAACGCGATGGCGGTGATGACCAGTATCAGGATGCGGATCAGCAGCCTCTCGGTGACATCGCTCAAGGGCCGCTTGAGGAGAGGCACGATGCCGTCACGCACACCCACGGTACCAGCGGCATGCATGATGGCATCACCGGTGTGCATGGATGCCGCCAATGTGCCGGCCGAAGCCAAGCCCACCAGCCAGGGCGAGAGACCCGCGTGCTGCAGCATGAAAGGCAGTACCGTGTCCGAGGGTTTGATGCCCGGGAACATCAGTACCGCCGAGAAGCCGATGATGAGCACAGGCACCATGAATATCTGCATGGTGGGGTACATCACCACCATGAGCTTGATGCTGCGGTCGTCCTTGGCCGCCATGCTGCGCATGAAGAAGTGAGGCCAACAGCAAAAGCCCAGCACCGAGACCACGATGGCGGAACTGTAGCCCCACCAATCCCAGGCGGAACCGCTCGCAGCGAGCCCAGGGGGCACCAGCATCTCCGGATGCGCCGCGGCGATGGCATGAAACATGGGGCCGATGCCGCCATAGAACTTCCAGGGCAGGTACAGGCCGAACAGCCAGCCGATGGTCATCATGGCGATACCCATGAACACGCTGGTCCAGCTCACTCCCAGCATGCCGCTGTAGAGCACGTAGATGGTGACGATGCCATAGGCGATGAGTGCGCCCTCCCATTCCGGCAATGCGCCATGGCTAGCCACCGAGAGGATGAAGCCCACGCCCTTGATCTGCAGCGTGAGGTAAGGCACCAGCGCGGCGATGCTGAGGAGCGCCACCGCCACCTGCAGTGCGCGGCTCTCGAAGCGGTGGCCCACGATCTCAGCCTGCGTGAAGAAACCGAGCCGCGCCCCCAGGCGCCGCGCCCGCGGCCCCAGGAAATAGAACGGGATCATGCCGAAGGCGCCATAGGCGAGGATGTAGAACGCGGCGGCACCGCGCGAATAGGCCCAGCCCGGTCCGCCCAGGAAGGCGAAGGATGAGAACACCGCCGCACCCAGCACGAAATACAGCAGCACGGTGTTGAGGCTGCGGTCGCCGGCCACGTAGCCCGCCACGCTGCGTGAGCTGAAGCGGGCCGGCAGCATGCCGAGCAGGAGCGCTAGCCCGAGGTAGACGAGACAGGGTATGAGTTCGACGGTCACTGCCCTTCCCTCCCGCCGGCACGCATGTCGGCGCGGAAGGTCAGCAACAAGGCCGCGAACAAAACCAGTATGCAGCCCGAGAGCCAGGCCAGGCTGAACGGAAGACCGAGCACATAGGGTTCGACGCGCGCGCCCAGGAGATAGCCGGGCCAGATGGTGGCGGCCAGGGTCAACAGCACCACGGCCAAGAGCGTTTTATGGCGCCGTGCGGCGCGCCGACTCTTCATGCATCGTCCCCTTGTCCTGACCCGTCAGCGCCGCTCTCCGGCGGCTGCCACGCGGTTGCGCCCCCCGCGCTTGGCTTCGTATAAGGCCCGGTCCGCCTCGTTGATGAGGGCGGCGACGCTCTCGGTGCCGGGGCCGGCGGTGGCGACACCGATGCTCACGCTGAGCCGGATCTCGCCTTCCAGGGCCGGGATGCGCAACTCCTCCACGTTCCGCCTCAGGCGTTCCGCGGTCTCGTAGGCCACTGCGGCCGAGGTCTCAGGCAACAATACCACCAGTTCCTCGCCGCCATAGCGCCCCAGCACGTCGAGGTGGCGCAGCCCCTGGCGGCAAGCGGCCGCCAGCATGCGCAAGGCCCTATCGCCGGCATCGTGGCCGTGGGTATCGTTGATGGCCTTGAAGTGGTCAGCGTCGATGAGGAATACCGACAGGTCACGGCGATAGCGCTGGCTGCGCTCGAACTCCCCCTCCGCCCGTTCCATGAAGTGGCGTCGGTTATACAGGCGCGTCAGCCCATCGGTCGTAGCGAGGTTCTCCAAATCCTTGATGAGCTGCGCGTTATCCAGCGCCACGCTCACCTGCTTGGCCATGGCGGAGGCCACCTCCATCTGTTGGGCATCCAGCACCTTGTTGGGCCGGCCCACCAATAACAAACGGAAGGCGCCGCTGCCGGAATGCAGGGGCACGGCGAGGTAATGGTGACGTCCCGGCTTGGCGGTACTGCCGGTCAACGTCGCAGCGTCTTCTGGCGTCAGCAGCAGGGCCTTGTCCGCCTGCTTCAGGCGTGCCGCGATGCGCGCATGGAGCTGTGGCCAGTGCTCAAGGTAATCCTGCTCACCCGGACCGATGCCGCGCGAAGCGACCAGCGTAAGCACACCGTCACGCTCGACGTAGAAGAACGCACGTTCGTAGGTGATGAAGTTGGTGAGCGTATCGATGAGCTGCTCGCCGATGGTGCGCTCGTCCCGTTGCGCGGTGACCGAATGGATGAGGTTATGCAGCGCCTCGGCCCACTGGCGGCGCTGTTGTTCGTTGCCCAATTCGTGCTCGCGCTTGAGGTGCCGCTTGTAGAGACCCAACCCCATCATGATCGAGACGAAGGTTGCCGCCACGTATAGAAGATAGGCCCAGCCGGTGCGCCAGGGCGGAGGCAGCACCTCGATGCCGAGGGTGGTCTCCTGCGCGCTCCAGGCCCCGTCGCTGTTGGCGCCGCGCACCCGCAGCAAGTACGACCCCGGATCCAGGTTGGTATAGGTGGCGGCATGGCGGCCGCGCAGCATATGCCACTCGGTGTCAAAACCGTCCAGGCGATAGCTGAAACCGTTGAGGTTCGGCTCGGCATAGTCGAAGGCAGTGAACTCGAAGCTGAGGATGTTCTCGCGGTACTGGACCTCGAGTTGCTTCACCGGACCGGTGGTGGTGGTGAGAGGCACATCGGTGCCATGGCGTGTGAAACGGGTTATCGCGACCGCTGGCGGCAAAGCATCCCGGGTGATGCGTTCCGGATGGAAGGCGTTCATGCCTGCGATTCCGCCGAAGAGGAGTTCGCCGTCAGCGGCCGCGAAAGCCGAACCGCCGTTGAACTCATCGCTCTGCAGGCCATCGCTCTTCACATAGTTGCGGAAACCGCCGTTGGCCGGGTCCAGTCGCGACAACCCATCGTCGGTGCTCACCCACACTCCGTCGGCACCATCCAGCAGGATGGCGTAGATGGTGTCGTTGGGGAGCCCGTCGCTGGTGAAATAGCGCCTGAACTTCGAGCTTCCGCCCGCCAGATGATCCAAGCCGTCGGTAGTGCCGACCCACAGGCCGGCACTGGCATCGGGCTGGCAGGACTGGACGTTGTCGTAACTGAGGCTGTTCGGGTCCCGCGGATCGTTGCGATAGGCGATGAAACTGTCGCGCGTGCCATCGAAGGACCCGAGGCCATCCGCGGTTGCGATCCACAGGCGTCTGTCGGTGGTCTCACAGATAGCCAAGACATTGTCGCTGGGCAGACTGTCGGTGCGACGATCATCGTGCTCGAAGCGGCGCGCTATGCCAGTGCGAGGATCGAACTGCACCAGGCCCACGCCGGTGCCGGCCCACAGGCGGCCCCGGGAATCGGCATAGAGGGACGTGACGATATCTCCGTTGGGGTTGTCGTGCCCAGCTACCAGGTCGTACCGCTTGAACCGGTCACTCCCGGCCTGGTAGCGATACAGGCCGTAATTTGTGCCGGCCCAGATGTCCCCATGTTGGTCGCCGTAGACGGCATTCACCTGATCGTCGTCCGAACGAGCCCAAGGCCTGCCATCCAACATGTGGTATTGGCGGTAGTGATTCCGGCCCGCGTCCATCCGCGTCAGGCCGGTATCCGTGGCCACCCACACCTCTCCCTTCGCATCCTTATAGACGGACCAGACCATGTTGCTGGCGAGGCTGTTGGGGTCACCCTGCTTGTGGCGGTAATAGCCGAAGGCGCGGGTGCGCGGGTTGTAGATGTCCACGCCGTCATCGTTGGTGCCGATCCAGATCAGACCCGCGCGATCCTGGAACAGCACGCCGATGTTGTCGCTGGCGAGGCTGCCAGGGTCGGTGGCATCGTGCCGGTAGGTGGAGAAGCGGCCAGTGGCGGCATCGAAGCGGCTCAGGCCCCCGCTGTAGGTCCCCACCCACACATCTCCGTTCGAATCCTGCAGCAGCGCCAGGGCATGGTCTCCACCGAGGGAATCCGGGGCCGCGGAATGAGTGTAGAAATGCTGTACATCGCCTTGCGCATCCAGTGCAACGATGCCGCGTCCGCTCGCTACCCACAGCATGCCGCTGACCTCAGCGAGGGCGTGGATGGGTGATTCGGTGAAGACGCCCCGCTCGTCCTTGCTCTCTATGCCGGCAACCGGCATGAACGGCACGAGCTTCTGTTGCTTGGCATCGAGGTAGTAGAGGCCGCTGTCCGTGCCGACCCAGAGGCGGCCGGCGGCATCTTCATGCAGGCTGTATATCTGTTGCGCGTTGGCGATGCTGGATGGCACACGATAGTGGCGGAAACCAGTCCCTTCGTAGAGATCGAGGCCCGAATCGGTCCCCACCCAGAGGTGGCGTTCCCGGTCGAGATACAGCGTCTGCACCCGATCGTCCGCGAGACTCTTATCGTCGGTGGGATCGTTCTGGAAATGGGTGAAGTGGTGCGTACCCGGGTCCAGCCTATCCAGGCCCATCACCGAGGTGGCGACCCACAGCGCGCCGTCTCCGGTCACGGCCAGGGCGTTCACGGTGTTGTCGGCGAGAGAGGCGGGATCGGCGGGGTCGTGGCGCAGCGTCAGGAACTCATAGCCGTCGTAACGCTGCAGGCCGTCCTGGGTGCCGAACCACATGTAGCCTTGCGCATCCTGCGCCACCGCCTGCACCGAGCTCTGGGCCAGGCCGTCTTCCAGGCTGAGGTGACGGAAACGCAGGCTGGAACCGGGGGGGAATGGGACATCTGCAGCGACTGCGCTGCCGACCAGCAGGCAAGCGGAGACGAATGCGGCCACCGCGCAGCGCGCCCTCCCCAACCGATCCCGGTGCTGCGTTAGCTGGTGCATCTGAAGGACGAAGGCCGCGTACTTATTTAAAGGTCAGGCCCGCCTCTCCCTGCGGACCCTGCCCGGGATTATGTCGGAATTTTCCCAAAAAAGCTTGAGGCAGTGGTCAGTCCGGGGCCTTGCAGTCCGGGTTTCGGCCCTGGCGCTGTGCCTTCTGGTATTTCTGCATATCGCCCGGCAACTGCTGCTGTAGAGCCTGCAGGCGATTCGAGTCTGAAGGATGGTCCGAAAGCAGTTCCGGCGGCGCGCCGAGGTTTGCGCCCATCATGTTGCGCCACAGGTCCAGCGCCTCGTGCGGGTCGAATCCCGCCTCCGCCATGTACTGCATGCCCAGGTTGTCGGCCTCGCTCTCCTGGGCGCGGCTGAACGGCAGCATCACGCCCACACTGGCGCCGACACCCAACGCCGCCATGGCGGCCTGGCCTTTCACGCTGCTCTGGTCGATGCCGGCGAGGATGGCCGCGAGACCCACACCCACCTGCGTCGCCTCCGAATCGGAGATGCGCTCAGCGCCATGGCCGGCCTGCACATGGCCCATCTCATGGCCAAGCACCGCCGCCAGCTCGCCCGGCGTCTTCGCCACCTTGAAGATGCCGGTGTAGACCGATACGTGACCGCCCGGTAGCGCGAAGGCGTTGACGGTCTTGTCGTCCTTGAACACGGTCACGTCCCATTTGCCGCCGCCCCGGGGTTTGCCGGTGGCGGTCGCCAGCGCATCCACGATGCACGCGGCATAGCTGTTGTCGCTCTTGTCACGGTCTATCGGCGTCTGCTTCTGTATCTGCTTGAAGGACTGGTTGCCCATCTGTGCCGCATCCTGGTCGGAGACGAGACTCAGTTGCTTGCGGCCGGTGGGCGAGGTCGCGCAGGCAGTGAGCGCGGCGAGACAAGCGATGAAGAGTATCTTCTTGTTCATATATGGCTCCTTGAGAGCATTAGGATATCCCGATATCGGTGCGGCCCTCGGCTTCCGGCGCCTTGCTGAGGGCGATGCGGGTATGGGGCAGGCAATCCGGGCGGCTCTGTTGCAGGTATTTGACCAGTTCCTCCCGCACCAGGCAGCGCAGGTCCCAGGCGCTGCCGCTGTTGGCGACGCTCATGAGCGCACGCAGCTCCAGGGTCTGGGCGGTGGCATCCGTCACCTGCAGGGCCCAGACCTTCCCGTCCCAGAGTCGGCTGCCCTTCAATATCCCATGCAACCGCTCGCGGATCTCCGCCACCGGGGTGATGTAATCCACGTAGATCGTCACCGTGGCCAGGAGGTCCGCCGTGCGCCGCGTCCAGTTCTCGAAGGGCTTCTCGATGAAGTAGGAGAGCGGCAGCATCAGCCGCCGCTGGTCCCAGATGCGGACCACCACATAGGTGGTGCGGATCTCCTCGATCCAGCCCCACTGCCCTTCCACCACCACCACGTCGTCTAAACGTATGGGTTCCGTCAACGCCACCTGCAGGCCGGCCAGGATATTGGTGGCGGTCGGCTTGGCAGCGAGGCCCAACAGCAGGCCCGCGAGGCCGGCGGAGGCGAACAGGGTGGCGCCGAGGGCACGCACCTGCGGGAAAGTCATGAGCATGGCGGCGACGGTGACGATCACCACCAGCACCACCGCGATACGACGGATGATCAGCACCTGGGTGATGACCTGGCGGGCCCGCAGGTTATCCGCCACGTCCAGGCGGTGGTGCATCGCCAGGGTGTCCCGCCATGCATCGAACAGGCGGATGCAGCTCCAGCCCGATGCCGCGATCAGCAGCATGATGACCGCATGGTAGAGGAAGACCTCGATCCGCGGGTTGAACTCCGCCAGCGGTAAAGCTATGAGCATTGTCACCAGCGGTGCCAGCAGCAGCACCGGTTCCCGCAGCTGCTTCAACACGCATTCGGCGACTCCGCCTGGGATGCGCTTCGTCACCTTCTGCAGCATGGCCAGTACCAAGTAAGCTGCGCCCAATGAAGCGCACAGCACCACCGCGAACAGCACGGCGGACATGAGATCGTCGGTGAAGGCATTCATGGGGCGATCTGCCGTGTGTCGTGCTGGCGCCGTGCCCCGCTCTCCTGCAGGGCGCCGGTGAAATCCGCCACCCAGCGGTGCACGTCGGCCGAACGCAGCGAGGCCAGCATGCGCCCGTGGCGGGCGCGGCGTTCCTCCAGCGGCATGCTCATGCCCTGGGCGATGGCAGCTGCCATGCCGTCCACGTTGTAGGGGTTGACGATGAGCGCGTCCTTGAGCTGCAAGGCGGCGCCTGCCAGGGACGAAAGCACCAGCACGCCGGGGTCGTCCTGGGGCTGGGCGGCGCAGTATTCCTTGGCCACCAGATTCATGCCGTCGCGCATGGGTGTCACGAGCCCTATGCTCGCCAGGGACAGGAAGCCCATGACGGTTGCACGGGGGAAACCCCGTGTCATGTAGCGCAAGGGCAGCCAGTCGTACTCGGCGAAGCGCGCGTGGATGTCACCGGCGATGGCATTGATCTCGCGGCGCAGATCGTCGTATTCCGCCACCTCGGTGCGCGAGAGCGGCGCGATCTGCAACAGCACCACCTTGCGGCGGTACTCGGGGCTGAGTTCCAGCATGCGGCCGTAGGCGCGGAACCGCTCCGGCAAGCCCTTGCTGTAGTCGAGCCGGTCCACACCGATGATGAGACGACGCCCCGTGAGACTGGTCTCGAGCCGCTGGCCGTGGATGCCGCGCCGGCCCTTGTGGGCCATGCGCGTCACGCTGTCCACATCGATGCCGATGGGGAAAGCCTTCACTTGCACGCGCCGGCCCTGCAACTCCACGTGGTCGCCGCGTATATGCGCGCCCGGGCAGCAATGCCGTGCGCTGGTGAGGAAAGCCTCCACGTCCAACGGTGTCTGGAAACCGACCACGTCATAGTCCAGCATGGAGCGCAGCAGTTCCTCGTGGTCCGGTAGCGCCCGCAGAGTGTCGGGGAAAGGGAACGGGATGTGCAGGAAGAACCCGATGGGCTGACGCACCCCCGCCCGCCGCAGCTCCCGCCCGAGCGGCAGGAAGTGGTAGTCGTGCACCCACACGAGATCATCTTCACGGAGCAGGGGTGCGAGGCTCCGGGCGAAACGCCGGTTCACCTCCAGATAGGCCCGGTGATCCCCCTCCCGGTACCGCAGGAGGTTAAGGCGCGAATGGCACAGGGGCCAGAGCATGCTGTTGGCGAAGCCGAGGTAGTAGCGATCGAACTCCCGCGGTGTGAGCGGAAGTGTCGCGAAGCTCACTCCTTCCTCTTCCA
>CAZPAO010000012.1:0-65043 GCA_964584665.1 uncultured Gammaproteobacteria bacterium | reverse complement strand
TGAGCGAGGCCCTGATCCAACAGGAGTACCACTGCTCCTTCGAGGCGGCGAGCGAGGGTAGCTACTACGGCAAGCTCCTGGAGCAGGCGGAGCAGGCCGGGCGGGTGACGGCGGTGCCGCATCAACCGGAACTGCAGGTGGATACCTGGTGGGATCTGGGCATAGGCGACAGCACGGCCGTCTGGTTCAGCCAGCGCGCCGGGCTGGAGCAGCATTTCATCGACTATTACGAGTGCAGCGGCGAGGGGCTCGCGCACTACGCCAAGGTCCTGCAGGAGAAAGGCTACGTCTACGGCAGCCACTGGGCGCCCCACGACATCGAGGCGCGGGAGCTGGGGACGGGAAAATCACGGTTGGAAGTGGCGAAGGGCCTGGGCTTGAACTTCAAGGTGGCGCCCAGGCTCTCCATAGAAGACGGCATCGAGGCGGTGCGCAACCTCCTGCCGCGGGCCTGGTTCGACGCGGAGCGATGCCGCCAGGGCCTGCGGGCACTCAAGAGCTATCACCGGGACTTCAACGACCGGCGGCAGACCTACCTGCCGCACCCAGTGCACGACTGGTCGTCACACGGGGCGGATGCGTTCCGCACCGGGGCGGTGACGATGAAGAGTCCCACAGCCAAGCCGCGCTCGGAGAGCCGCGGCCGGCGTGGGGGTTCATTCATGGGCAGATAGGCAGGGGCCTATCTCATTCGGCGAGGGTGAGACCGGAGCCGCCCATCTCTTTAGGCAGATCCTTCATCTTCGGCAGACCGTCCTTCATCCGGAGCTTGGTCTCCTGATAGTGGACATGGACGCCGGGCTGATACGGGAAGTCTGGGATGGTGGCGGCATAGACATCCACCAACTCCCACTGCGGGTGATCGGTGAACAGATGACCACCGCAGGTCTTGCACCATTTGCGGGCACTGCGGGGAGTCTTGTTGTAGGTGCCGATGTTGTCCGCGCCCTGGGTGATCTTCAGGGATGCGGGCTTCCAGAGCGTGAAAGCATTGACCGGACCCGCCGACCAGTGCCGGCACGATTCGCAATGGCAATAGCCCATGCCGGCGGGTTCGCCGGTAAGGGTGAACCGCACTGCGCCGCAGAAACAATTGCCTTGATATGTCTTCATGAGCGTGGATCCCTCATTGGTTGAGATGATCCCGAAGCGCCGGCACCCCTGCCTGCGTCACATACCAGCCCTTGCGGGGCCGCAAGATTATAGGACCGGAGCCTGCTCCAGAGGCGGGGAGGACCGGAAAATATCCGCAAAACAGATGGAATAGACATGGATATAGAAGAAGCACAGGGGCTCTTGGCCGCATCCGTAGCCAAGCGGCGCCAATGGCGGGCCGACGCCCGGGAGGACTTCGCCTTCGTGGCGGGGCACCAGTGGAGCGAGGATGACGCCTCGCAGATGGACCAGGCGCTAAGGCCCCGCACGACCTTCAACAACATCGCGCCCATCGCCGATGCCATCGCGGGGCACGAGATCAGCAACCGGCAGGAGGTGAGCTACCTGCCCCGCCAGGCGGGTTCCGCCGGCGTGAACGAGGTGCTGACGGCCGCGGCGGAATGGGTGAGGGAAGAGTGCGACGCGGAGCACGAGGAATCGGACGCCTTCTACGATGCGACGGTGTGCGGCGAGGGCTGGACGGACACGGAGCTGGATTACGACCTGGACCTGGACGGCCGCATCGACATCTCGCGGGTGGACCCGCTGGAGATGGACGTGGATCCCGCGAGCAGCCGCAAGAACCACGCGGATGCGAAGTGGGTGTGCCGCTCCAAGGTGTATGGGCGCAAGGAGGCGCTGGAGCTGTGGCCAGACGGTGATTTCGCGGCACCGGGTGGGGCACGGGAAGCGGATAGCCCGGTGGACGTGATCGCGGCGGCTTTCTACCGGGCCGATTCCGGCAGCGGCGGACGGGACAAGGGCGGCGACAAGGTGATCGTGCATGACTTCCAGTGGTGGGAGCATGAACCGGTGTATCGCGTGCCGGTGCAGCAACTCGGGCCCGAGCGGGCGTTTCTGATGCTGAACACGCCCGATGAAGACGGTGGGTTCCTGCTGCCGGCCCATCGCCTGCAACCGGATGCACAGGGTCTGATCACGCTCGACGCGGAGGAATACGCCAAGGTGGAGGCGTTGCTGGAAGGGGTGCATATCCTGAAGCAGAAGCGGCGGCGTTACCGGCGGATGTGCTTCTCCGGAGATGAGGTGCTTGAACGCAAGGACACACCCACGGGCGACAGCTTCACCTACAAGGCGATGACGGCGAAGCGGGACCGGAAACAGAAGTGCTGGTACGGCATCGTGCGGGCCATGAAGGACCCGCAGCGCTGGGCCAACAAGTTCATGTCTTCGATGCTGGAGATCATCGCGACTTCGGGCAAGGGCGGCATCCTGTACGAACCAGACGCCTTCGTTAACCTGAGGGAAGCGGAGGAGGACTGGGCCGATCCCTCGCGTAACGTCGCCATGACGGACGGGGCCATCACGGCCAACAAGATCATGCCGCGGCCCGTGAACAACATGCCGCCGCAGATGATGACGCTGATGCAGTATTGCGAGCAGTCCCTGAGGGCGGTGGCTGGGGTGAATCCAGAGGTGATGGGCCTCTCCCAGGCGCTGGATCCGAGCGGCGTGTTGGAAGAGGGGCGGCGACAATCGGGCCTGAACATGCTCGCCTACCTATTCGACGGGTTGAGGCGCTACCGCAAGGAGCAGGGCCGGGCGCTGCTGACCTTGATACGAAAATACATACCCGAGGGCCGGCTCATCCGGGTGGTGGGGCAGGACGGCGTGCAATACGTGCCGCTGGTCTATGATGACTTGGCAGTCGAATACGACGTGATCGTGGACGAGGCACCCACGTCGCCGAACGTGAAACAGCGGACCTGGGAGGCGTTCACGCTGCTGGCGGGGACGATGCCGCAGATGGTGACGCCCCAGGCCGCGCTGATCGCGCTGGATTACTCGCCCTTCCCGCAGGCGATGGTGCAGAAGCTGAAAGCCCAGGCCGCACCGCCTCCGGTCCCGCCACCGCCACCTGCGCCACCGGACCCGCTGGAGCAAGCTGAAGTGGCGAATCTCGCCGCTTCAGCAGGGCTCAAACAGGCTCAGGCACAGAAGGTGAGGGCGCAGATGGTGGGCCAATTGCCCCCTTGAGACTGTCACAATCGGCTGCGCGTGGCAGGGCGACGCGGCGCTATGGCAGCGGATCCCCGTTGGTCCGATTCAGGGGAAGCCCGATAGCAGCTGCGAGAGGATAAGCGCATAGTGCTGCGGTGTCCGGAGGGAGGCATCGCCCGCAAGAAAGGGAAATCAATCAGGGATGTGGCGGGGGTGCAGGTCCGGTCAATCGTTTCCAACAGGTCCATCGGTCATGCGCCTTCCTTAGGACGGCAGATGATAGGCCTCCTCGACAGTCTCGATCAGGTGTGCGGTAGGATCTGACGTCCCGCTGGACGAATGCTGAGTCGCTTTGCCCGATCCATCCTGAACCACGAAACCGCCTGGACCCCCCATGAGCGCCGCCGCTTCGGCCGCGACCTGGATCATGGACATCAATAGCTCGATCGACGGTCCACCGGCAGTCCCATTCTTCATGGACGCGGCCAGGGCTTGAGCAAGATCGGTATGAAGATTCGGCAAGGCGGCCACCGGGTCTAAGTGAACCCGATGGTAAGACCCGCCGGAGACACCGTTCTGTTCGGTACCGCACATTGGCGATGCCCCAGGTCACAGCTGGCGGTAGATCTCGTGGATCACGCGCTCCTGCGGCTGGTAGTCCGGGCGGGCACCCTCGAAGCAGGTGTCGAGTATGTCCAGGCGGCCTATCTTGGCGGTATCGAACATCTTCCAGCCCACCGGCGCCCGTGAGCCGCTTCCACCGGCTATCTGATATGCGCGCAGCAGGATCACATCGCCACCGTCGTGCCCATAGACGTGGGGCTCGACGATGCGGAATTGTCCCTCGTAGTGGAGCTCGAGGAGGCGGTGCTGTTCGATGGCTTTGCAGATGACGCGCCGTTGCATATGAGGTCCGACAAATCAGTGGCTTACGGCACACACTAAAGAATCACGTGGAAGAATTATGCGCAGGGTGTCACACTTACAAGGAAGGGGATGACATATCGGGTGATGTGCCCGATAGAACATAAAGGAAGCCAGGGATGAGCTGGAAGATCGAGCATCAGCCGTCGGATGACATCGTGCGGATCGTAGCGGAAGGCGCGATCTCCGCTGAGGACGTGTTCGCCCAGGTGGACAAGAGTGTGGCGCTCGTAAAAGCCACCTTCGCGCAGGGCAGCTTAGTCGACTATTCGGGCGCCACCCTGGGGATGCCGGTGGAGGACATCCGCCGATTGCCGGATATGTTCACTGCACAAGGCCTGCCGCGCCGCACCAAGATCGCGGTGGTGCTGCCGGCCGACCCCGAGAACATGCACAAATACACCTTCTTCGACGACGTGGCTTCCAGCAACGGTTACCGCGTGAAGCTCTTCTGGGAACCCACCCGGGCGATGGCCTGGCTGACGGACAGCTGACAGGCCATCCGACCCCCGCCGGCGCATGCAAGCCGGCATCACACACGAATGCACGAACCATCCAGTAACGAGGAGATATCGCTATGTCCGGCGCAATGCCGCAATTGAACGAAGCCGAACACAAGTTCTTCGAGAGCGGGGGCAGAGATGTACCCACCCCGCTTTCCGACAACGACACGGGCCCAGACATCCGAACGGACGCGACCCAGCGGGACTCAGATGAGGACATCAGTCCATCAATCAGTGAGCCGGAGGCACCGGCGCCGGAACGGGCTGAACGGGAGCGGTTCGTGCCTCTGCAAGCCCTGCAGGAGGAGCGCGCCGAGAAGAAACAGCTACGTGAGGAACTGCGGCAACACCGGGAGTGGCAGGCGCAGCTGGCGCAACGCCTGCAGCAGATGCCGGTGGAGAAGCAGCCGCAGATGCCTGATCCCGAGACGCGGCCGCTGGACTACATCAACCACGTGCTGGGGAACATGCAGGCGAGCACGGCCGAACTGCAGCAATGGCGCCAGCAGCAGGAGCAGGCGGCGCAGCAGCGGGCCGCGTTGCAGCAGTATTCCTCATGGGCCACGGTTCAGGAACACGAGTTCGCCAAGAAGGAGCCTGAGTACCCCGATGCCTACCGGTTCGCATCCGAGGTGCGGGACAAGGAACTGCAGACGCTGGGTTATTCCCCCGGCGAGCGGGCGGCGATCTTGCGCATGAATACGGCGGAGATCGTGAACAACGCGATGCAGCAGGGGCGAAACCCGGCTGAGCTGGTGTGGGAATACGCGCGGGCGAGGGGTTATGCGCCGAAGGGCCGCGGCAATGCGGAGGCACAGGCCAAGATCGCCGCGGGCATGCAGGCGGCAGGCGCCAAGCTGAACCAGGGTGGCGCCGCAGGCGATGGCGACGTAAGCGCCAGAGATCTGGCAGGCATCACGGATCCGGACGAGTTCGAGAAGGCGTGGAAACGGGTATTCGGCAAGAAGCGCTGAGCGCGGGTTAGAGCCCGACGATCACGGTCAGGCAGGACCTGCCGATGCGGACCTCATCCTGCTTATTGCGCGGCATGGGACCGCGGAAGTGCTCCGGGAGGATGGCGATTCTGGCCATGGAGGCTAGGTCGAGCACACGCCAACCGGCCCGGCTGTCGCGGCCGCCTCCGCCTTCCACCTGAAAGGCGAGGAGGATGGGATTGCCCCGCTGATCGGAGCCGTACTCGTTGGGTTCCACCACACGGTAATGGTCGTGGTAGCAGATCTGAAGGCGGGAGCGGGTGGCGATGGCTTCGCAGATCAATTCGGCTTTACTCAACTGAGGGACCCTCCTGACGCTGTGGGGCTTATCGCCCGGTAAACACCCTACATGAACAACGGAGCTGATATTGCGCGCACAAAATGCGACATGACCATCAGGAGTTCCCTGAACTCTGTATCGATCCAATAAACTCGAGGTAAACATGGCTCAACCTTATGATGAAGACGATGCCGACCAATTGGGCCTGGCGCATGCATTGCTGGGCCAAACGCCGCGAGCAGATTTCCGAGGCATCGGAGATGCTTTGCTATCCGCAGCACCAAGCAGCGGATCCGTGCCGCTTGAGGCGAAAGTCCAACACGGCTACATCACGGTGAACAAATATGCGGGAGAGGGTGGAAACAAATTTGGACACGTCGGCGTCTCCATAAATGGTGGGCCGGTGTTCGGTCTGGATCCTGCGAACACCCCACTAGGCATCCTATCCGCACTCGTGCCCGTACCAGGCGTGGTTGATCCGGTGGCTCCTGGCCGCTCCATAACCGACCAAGTGCAGGTACCCGCGACAGCTGAGCAGATGGAGAAGGCGCGCCAATACCTGCTCAAGAATGCCGGGCCGACCCCCTATGACTTGGAAGGGAGGAATTGCGCCACGTTTGCCGGCGGTCTGCTCGGGTCTGCAGGGTTGAAGGGCCCAGGGTATCCAGGGGATGTTTCGCCCGACCGCTTGTTGGACGCCTTGCATCGGCTATACGATAAGACACCGCCGTTCCATCCCCCTGGGGTGAGACCGACGTTGCCGGGATACTGACAGTGGGGGCAACATGCACTTAAAACTATCAAAAACAGTCCTCGTATTCGCCGCCATCGGCTTCGTGATTGCGCTCACATACATGACGGCGGATGAGATCTACACTCGCGCAGGGAATCCGGCACTCGACAGAATCCTCTCGTCAGATATCGCGGTGCTCTTGTGCCCTCCCTCCTTCTCGCTGATGGCCATGGATGCCTACGAACCGCCGACCTGGTTCGACATCGCATTCGCCTTCGTGTTCATCGTCGCGATGAACACCGTGTGGTATGGATTCATAGGTTTCGTGTTGTCGAAGCTCTGGGGCCTGCTACGGCATGCCGCCCCTTCCGCGGGGAGGGGCTAGACGCACGGCGTAAGTTCCGGAAGAATCCCGCTACGGTCGAATTCTTGCGACTCAGGAGCCGCGGCGGTGCGAACCCCGCGGCTTTTTTCATCTCAACTCCAATGTAAGGCATGAACATGGGGACATCATTCGATGATGATTCGTTGCAGGAAGGGCTGGGGCACGGTCTGTATGGAGTCTCGCGTAACGCAACTACCAATCCCGGGTTCGGACAGGCGCTGTTGCATGGTTTGGGCGCTGATTCCGGGGTCGTGACCCTCCATCTGTTCAAGGGGCTGGATAGCAATCGTTTCAACCATATAGGCCTGTCGATAGACGGCGGCCGTGTCTATGGCAAAGAACCCATCCCGGGCAAGGACTTCAAATCCCTGTCAGGCACAGTCCCGGGCGTGATCAAGCCTGTGGATCCTGCGCGCAAACCCATCGACCAGATAACGTTGCCAGCTGACCAGGACCAGAAGGCTTACCTGCTCAAATACCTGCGGGACAGGACCGCCCCAACCACTTATCAAGCGGAGACCGATAACTGCGCGGACTATCTCTACGATGGCCTGCAAGGAGCGGGATATAAGCTGCCGCCGCGGGATACGATAGAGTTGCCGGATGATTTGATAGATGAAATGCACAAGATGTACGATAGAAAGCAGTCGCCTCCAAGATGAGACCAAGGGAGCCGGGCATGAAGCTGCGTTTCTCAGGCATCACCCTGGGGTTCTTCCTGACAGGGTTGGTTCTCGGCTTCCTGGATGATCTCGTCACCTTCGCCTATGGTTTCAGCGGCGATGCGGTACAACGACTCATCTCGGACCAAGAACACTGGATGATCTGGCTCTGTCCGCCTTCGATCGGATGGATATCCTTCGATAACAATGCGGCGACGTCAGAGATCGTCGAGATGTACATGACCGTACCCCTACTCAATGCCCTGATCTATGGCGCGGCGGGCCTGGCCATCTCCCAGATCTATCATCTGAGCAAAAGGTTCATGGGACCCAAGGCCGCCTAAGCCTGCGATCCCCACGCACCCGCTGCGCAAACGCGGGACCGCCAGCACGGCGTCAAGTGCAGTCACGGTTAAGCCTTCCGACATAGGCCATCCGGCAACTCGCCG
Organism: uncultured Gammaproteobacteria bacterium; assembly: GCA_964584665.1. Classification (GTDB taxonomy): domain Bacteria; phylum Pseudomonadota; class Gammaproteobacteria; order Natronospirales; family REEB76; genus DASUBN01. The sequence goes on along the minus strand of CAZPAO010000012.1, from coordinate 56,995 downwards.
AAATGAGTAATCGCGGCCCATGGGCCGTTCCTTTACTTATCAGGAGGCAGCCACAGTGGCTAACACCAATTTCACGGTCAACGATCCGCTCGCAGTAAAACTGTGGGCCAAGAAACTCGCGGTCCAGGCGATACAGCAGACCTGGTTCCGCAACTTCATCTCGGACGACGGCAACAACGTCATATACATGCTGGACGACGCGGAGAAGTCCGCCGGAGACACGGTGAACGTGGGGCTGCGCACGCAGCTCGCGGGCGCCGGCATCCAGGGTGACGGCACGCTGGAGGGCCAGGAGGAGGCGCTCACCACCTACGCGGACAAGCTGCTCATCGACCAGCTGCGTCACGCGGTGAACGTGGGCGGGCGCATGACCCAGCAGCGGGTGCCCTTCGAGCTGCGCGAGGAGGCCCGCATGGGCCTGCAGGACTGGTGGGCGGCGAGGTTCGACCTCTCTTTCTTCAACCAGCTCTGCGGCTACACGGTGCAGACGGACACCCGTTACACGGGCAACAACGTGGCCACCGCACCGACCCGGACGATCCTGCCTGGGGGCAAGAGCACGGAAAGCTCGCTCACGAGCACGGATACCTTCTCCCTTGCGCTGGTGGACACGGCGGTGGAACGGGCCTATCTCAACAACCCGTACCTGATCCGGCCGATCCGCATCAAGGGCGAGGACAAGTACGTGTGCTTCATCCATCCCTCGCAGGTGACGGACCTGCGCACCTCCACCTCGGCCGGCCAGTGGCTGGACATCGAGAAGGCGGCGATGACGGGCGGCGAGGTCTCGGACAACCCGATCTTCACCGGGAGCCTGGGCGAGTACAACGGCGTGATCCTGCACAAGGCGTACCGGGTCTCGCAGGCGGTGAACTCCGGCGCGGCCATGGCCAACACCTACCGGGCGGTATTCGCCGGTGCCCAGGCGGGCGCGCTGGCCTTCGGCCGCGAAGAGGGCAAGGAGCAGTTCACCTGGAGCGAAGAGCTCTTCGACTACGGGAACATGCTCGGCGTCTCGGCAGGGTCCATCTTCGGCATCAAGAAGCTCGTATTCAATTCCAATGACTTCGGCACTCAAGTGATTAGCACTTATGCCGCGGCACACTGATAAGGAGGACTAAGACATGGCGACTTATACCAGCGCGCAGGTGCTGAGCGGGTCCGTGCCGATCAACGAACGGGGCGCGAGCTTCTTCGTGTACGGCAGCATCTCGCTCACCACCGCGCTCGCGGCGAACGACGTGGTGCAGCTCATCAACGTGCCCAACGGCTACAAGATCCTGAACGTAACACTGGACTCGGACAAGCTGGACAGCGGCGCGGGGCCGCTCATCAAGGCCAACCTGGGGGATGCAAGCGTGGCGACGCGCTATCTCAGCCAGAGCACCCTGGCGCAGGCGGGCGGCGTGGCACCCAATAGCGTGGCGGGGTCGACGGGCTACGTGTATCCCATCGCCACCAGCGGCGGGAACTCAGGGGCTTCGCTGATCCAGCTCGTGTGCACCACGGCGGCCCAGACCTGGGCCAACGGGATGGTGCGATGTGCGGCCGAATTGCAGGTAGATAACGCAAGCTTTGCCTGAACTTTCTGAGACGGTGATTTAAGGGGCCCGCGAGGGCCCCTTTCTTTTGGGGGTGACATGGCATTCAGCGACATGCAGGCGGCGATAGCCGGTGAACTGGCGCGCACGGACCTCACGACGGAGATCCAGCGGGAGATCAACAACGCCATCACCTTCTACGGCAACAAGGCTTTCTGGTTCAACGAGGCCACGATGGCCGAGATCACGACGGTACAGGGGCAGCGTTACTACCCCCTGCCCACCAACTTCGCCTCGGTGCTGGACGCGCTCTCGACGCTGGGTAACTACACCTACCGGCTGGAACCGCGAACGGAGCAGTACCTGGATCAGGTGGATTGGGGCAACGACTTCTGGTCGGGCTACCCCACGGACTATTCATTCTGGAACGGGCAGATACGCCTGTTCCCGCCGCCCCAGGGCGGGCTGCCGATACAGGTGAAGGGGACGGCGATCCTCTCCCCGGCGCCGTTGACGGCGGACGATGACAGCAACGCCTGGCTAACCTCAGCAGAGGAGCTGATCCGGACGCGGGCGGTGCGACAGCTCTATGGGCGCTATATACGAGACCCGGAGCAGTACGCTTTATATACACAGCTCGAGAAAGAAGCGCTGGCGAACCTGCATGAGAAGAACATCGGACAGACGGGGCTCAATAGCATCAGGCCGCATCTATAAGATTCCAAAGCACTTAAGTTGGACTGGATACCCGCTTTCGCTGGTATGACGGATACGAATGGCAAAACTGTTAGCACAATTGAAGTTCGGGGAATGGCTCCCCGATCTACCGGAATACGACAACCCGGGTTCACCCCTGGTGCAGAACGCGCTGTGGGTCAACGGAGCTTATATACCCGCTCCCGGCTTCAGTCCCCTGGGCGTGAGTCTGGGCAGCCGCTGCCAGGGTGCGTTCGCAGCCACGGACACCAATGCGGATACCCATGTCTATGCAGGCACGGGCACGCAGCTGCTCGAGTTCACGGGTGCTGGCTTCACGGACCGGAGCGGCGGGACCTACACCACGGCGGAGGACCAGTATTGGAAGTTCGCAGAGTTCTCGAGCCCGGGCTTCCCGACGCTCTTGGTGGCCACGAACTCCAACGACGTGGTGCAGGGGATGGAAGTGGGAGATGCGGCCTTCGCGGCGCTGGCGGGCACGCCACCCAAGGCAGCGGCGGTGGGGGTGGTGGGGCAGTTCGTGATGCTGGGCAACACCCACGACAGCCTGAACGGCGCGGTGCCGAGCCGGGTGCAGTGGTGCGGCATCGGCAACCCGAACAACTGGGACTTCGGCACCCTGGCGGCGCAGCAGGCCCAGGCAGGTGAGCAGTTCCTGAACGCAGTGTACGGGCCGGTGACGCATATCGCGGACGGCTATGCCTATGGCCTCATCTTCCAGCAACGGGCCATCACCCGCGCCTATTACACGGGCGGCGATGCGATCTTCGCCTTCGACACCTACGAGAAGCAGCGGGGCGCCTACTACCCGAACTCGCCGGTGCAGTTGGGGAGCCTGGTGTACTTCATCGCAGAGGATGGCATCTGCCTGACGGACGGACAGCAGGTGACCCAGATCGGCCATGGCAAGGTGGACCTGACGTTCCTGAGCGACGTGTCGCAGGCCTATGCGGACCGTGTGCGCGGGGCCTATGACCCGGTGAACAAGCTCATCTATTGGTGCTATTGCAGCAGCGGCAACGGCACGGGCATACCGGACAAGGTGATCGCCTACAACTACGCAGAGCAGCGGTTCATGCCCACCTCGAACGCCGTGAGCTGCATATTCACCAGCAAGAGCTTCGGTTACACGATGGACACACTGGATGGCGTGAACACGGACCTGGACCTGATCACGCCGTCTCTGGACGATCCGTTCTGGCAGGGGGGCAACCTGCAGATCCAGGCATTCGACAGCAGCAATGCCTACGGGCAATTGGGCGGGGATGCGCTGGACGCGGTGATCGACACCCTGGAATCCAGCCCCGGTGGCGGAGGCATCACCTATCTCGACGGCGCGCGGCCGATATTGACGGCGCCTGATTCAGGTGACGCCAGGCCGAGCTTGCAGTTCCTGACGCGACAACTCGAGAACCAGGGCTATTCGACCGGTCCAGAGATGGCACAGAACCCGGCAACGGGGATCTGCAACGGGCGTGCGGCTGCGCGCTACGTGAGGGTGCGGGTGACCATCCCGGGCGGCGCGGGCGGCGGTTTCGGCCAGGCCACCGGCGTGGATGTATACGGGACTGCGGGAGGCCAGCGATGAGCCAACTCCAGCAACTGCGCACGGCACCACCTTATGACGAGGGGTGGAAAGTGGCGACGCTGGTGAACATGCTCGCGGGAGGCCATATCAACAGCGTGGGCCAAGTGACGCTGGCCCAGAATGCCGCCAGCACGGTGCTCAGCGACAACAACATACGACGGGGCAGCAAGCTCCTGTTGATGCCGATCACCGCGCACGCGGCGACAGTGACGGGGCTGTGGTACGACCCGGCTTCGATACCTGTGGATGGCGGCACGCTGACGCTGAACCATGGCGCCGTGAACCAAGCTGACCTGACGTTCGACTACCTGATCGTGCAATGAGCAAAGGAATGACTTATGACACCCGATGACGAGACCTACGGTGAGGGATATGGGCGCATCAATAGCCGCATCCCGACTCTGCCACCCACGACGCGCCAGCAAGCGATAGATGCGCTGCTTTCTCCCTTGGGCTTGGCGAGTTCCCTGATCCATTCTCCCGTGCCCACGCAGCCAGGCTTGGGTTCCATGCTCGGGTATGACGGGCCCATGGCCACCCCGCTTCCGGGGTTGGCGGGGGCATTGGTCAACCATGGGATCACCACATTGCCGGATTCGGATCCGAGGCTGGTGAACATGACTACGGACCCCCAGCATCCTGCGTTCCAGACGGCCAAGGGCACCGTCATCAACGTGAACCACCCGAGACCCGACAGCCCAGACCCAAAGGCAATAGGCACATTCCTGCCATGGGGCGATAACCTGGACCACCTAGTGCGCACTGCGGATGCTGTGGGTGGGATCACCCTGAATGGGGGCAGTGAAGCGAACGGGCATAAAGAGAGTCCACTCGACGCCCACCACAGGAACCTCGCCATCGACGTGGCCTGGGACCCGAAGCTGGACCCTGAGACGCTACGCAGGGCGGCGATGTCCGCGGGATATACGCACGGCATATATGAGGGGAATCATTGGCACTTCCAGGTGGGGCCCGACAACATCAAGGATGACCCCAGCGTGTATGAACTAAGCGCTGGACCCATACGTCCGACGGGCTATACTAAAAAGCAGAAGGGAAACGAGCCCGGCAAATGAGGTCGGATATGCGGATGACTACACGAGCCTGGATTGTGGCATCGGCGCTCCTGGCAGCCAGCGCCGCCAGTGCGGCGGACAAGCCCGACACACTGGCGCTGCTCAAAAATTATCCCTCATTCGCACGCATCACCAAGGAGACGCGACTCTCGGATGGCGATGTGAACATCATCATCAGGTTGTGCCGCGGGGCCAACCGAGCCTGCGAGATGTTCACGGCCGATGGCGACGACATACAGACGCTGACGGACTACGTGTATCTTTTCGCTACATACAAGGGTGGCTATGCCGAAGGCAAGCCCACTAGCCGGAACGGGCAAGCCCTGGTGGAGGAAGCCGACACCCGCGGTTACGGGAAGGCCCTGCTGGACTTCTATCAGGCCAAATATTCCTGCCAGCACGAGAAGGATGGCGTAGCCTGTGTGATGCATGGTCTCTGGACGGAAGGCTCCATAAAGAGGCAGGTCTACGTGGACGAAGGCGGCGGTGACTTCGGGATCGTGGGTGCCGACGAAGACGGCAACACGATCTTCGAGTATTGAACATGATGCAACGAACCCTCTATACCATCCTGTTGCTGGTGCTGCCGCTTGTAGCGCGTGCTGCTCCGACAGCCGGCAGGCCGGATACCGTGTCGATCCTGTCCAAGAACCCAGCTTTCGTGTACCTCCACAAGATGGAGAATCTGACGGATGGTTCCATCCGATACCGCATTAAACTCTGTCTCGGTGATGGTAATGGTTGTGATTTGGTGGCCTATAGCCGTGACCTGACGGCACTGGCGGACTATGCCTATCTCTACCTGATCCATGATAAGGAAGCAGACGTGCAGAACAGGCCCTCAGCGGCGGACGTGATCAAAGAGGCGCGGGACAAGAAGTGGGACCAGGGGCTGCTGGACGCCTATGCGCCGGGCGTGCACTGCGTGAGAGACAAAGACGAAGCCGATTGCGTAATGAAAGGCCTGATAAAGTCGGCTGGGATCGTGCGGTATTGGAGTAACCTCGATGAAGATCAAGACATCTATACCCTGATGACCCACTGACCAGATAGCGTACCGCATGAATTCCAAGACCGGCCCTGAGCCGGTCTTTTCTTTTGGCATTGCCGATGAGCCATGCGCAGTCATGGTCATCGATCCAGGCCACGCCCACCCGACCAACGGATGTCCACGTGATACGCCAGATCCCTTACTACGAAGTCGAGGCCCTGTGGGCCGAGGTGCTGCCATACCTGCAGAAGGTGATCGCGGTGCAGGACGAGTGGACCGCGGACGCGGTGTTCGCGAAGCTCACCAACCCCTATGACCCCACGCCGTTCCAGCTCTGGCATGAGCCGGGCCGGTATGCGCTGGTCACGCAGATACAGGCGTTCCCCAGCGGCAAGCGCAAATGCGTGCTGTTCCTCTGCGGCGGCGAGGACGTGGCGGCCATGGCGGATGCGCAGAAGGCAGTTGAGCGCTGGGCGCTGCGGTACATGGGCTGCCACAGGATGCTCATCAGCGGGCGCAAGGGCTGGCTGAAGGTATTGGACGGATACGAAGTGACGAACACGGTAATGGAGAAGAACCTATGCAATTGATACCCATGGCTGTGGGGATGGGGCAGCAGGCTGCCCAGAACCCGAACGCTTCCATCGGCGGACAAGGCGGCTTCGGCCTGGACAAGGTCGATCCCATCGGCAAGTGGATCGTGGGCAAGGGCGGCGATCCCTACAACCTCTACGGTGAGAAGGACAACCCCGGCGCGCTGTTCTTCCCGAGCAGCATGCCCGGGAGCGGCGGTGTGCCGGGAGCGCTGCCGAACCTGGGGGCTCAATCACTCATCCCACGGGCACCAGGCGGGGCATTCATGCCGCCGAACCTGAATGGCGGCCGCTACAACGACATGGCCGCCCTCAGTGCTGGCCCCTTATTCAATCCATCGGCTGGACCCGGCGGCTCCGGCGGGAAAGGCGGATCACAGGGCAGCGTAGGGCAGGTGCCGCCCATGCCGCTGGCGCCGGGAGGCAAAGGCGGCATGACGGGCAGTGGCGGCATGATGCCTATCAACCCTGAGCTGATCCAGAGACTCAGGCTCCAGCAGAGGGGTTTGAAATGAGCGGCGGGGGCAAAGGCGCGCTGGGCGGGACGCAGCAGACGGGCGTATCGACGACGACGCAGGCACCGCCGCCTTTCATGATGCCTTACATCGGCACGGCCTACGGGCAAGCCGCGAACCTGCTGCAGGGCGGCGGCCCGCAGTATTACCCGGGCCAGACGGTGGCGGGGTTCAATCCGATGCAGGACCAGGCCTTCAGCGGCATCCAGAGCCTGGCGGGGAGCAAGCCTTTCGCTGCGGCGACGCGCTTCAACAACGGCCTGCTCAAAGGCAAGTTCAGCGGGCCGGAGGCGGAGTTGCAGCAGATGGGAGAGGGCGGTGCGAGCAACCCCTATCTCGACTCCATGTTCCAGCAGGCGGCGGGCGCGAGCCAGAACCAGCTCAGCAGCGAGTTCGCGGGGGCGGGCCGGAGCATGGGGGCGGCAGCGCCCTTGCGCGGGGAGCAATTGAACAACCTGGCCACCAGCATGTATGGCGGCGCGTATGCGCAGGACCGGGCCAATGCACTGGCAGCGAACCAGGCTTTGGCAGGCTTGCAGCAGGGAGCAGTGGGCAACGCGCAGAACCTGGTGGGCGGGCGCCTCGGCCTCAGCAACGCGCTGGGCAGCGCGGGCCAGCAGATCCAGAACCAGAGCCAGAAGATGCTGGATGCGAGCAAGGCCGCATACGACTACAACCAGAACTTGCCGTACCAGAACCTGGAGATGTTCGAGCACGCCTTGTCGGCGCTGCAGCCCGGTTCCCAGAGCACCAGCCCTTATTACAGCAACCCGACCGGCAACATGTTGAACACGGCGCTGATGGCACAGCAGCTCTATAACGGATTCGGCGGCAAAGGTGGAAGCAGTCTCGCGCCCACCACTTACGATGATCCTCCGTTCCCGGACAGTTTCGCGCAACCCATGACGGGGACGGGATGGGACGGCGGATCGACATTGCCTTCCTTGTCTTGACCTGATCCGTGGACGATGGAGTAGGACTGCGATGGCAGAAAACTTGAATGGCACCGGTGCGATGCCGCTGGGCTTGGGCGCGGCGATGTTGAAGTGGTTGGGCGATCCGGATGTGGGGCAGGGGCTGGGGGCCATGCTGAACAGCGGCGCCACAAGTGCCGCAGCCTGGCCGCCGAGCGGAGCTGGCAGCTCCATGATGGGAGATCAAGATGTGGGACCTTCGGGACCTGTCCAGCCTCCGAATCTGAGACTCACGCCGGAGAACATCGAGAGGTTCGCGCGAATCTTGCAGTCTGAATGCGGCGGCACCTGCAATCCAGCGGAACTGCAAGGAGTCGGGTCTACGATCATGAACAGGATGGATCGTGACAAGACTGATAGCGTATCAGACGCCAGCAAGGGCACTTACGCACTGGACAAAGATCCGACGGACCCCATGAAGGATGTGGCACTGCGGATGCTCTCGGGCCAACTGGCGCGCAACACCGATGCCACGCATTTCTACTCTCCACGTTCCATGCCAAAACCGGGCATAGCCTGGAATGGGCCCAAGCAAGATACAGAAGGAGGGATGGAATTGGTGCACGGCCAGGGCGTCTCCGATGACCTGACGGCACTGAGGAAACTCGGCACCGAGCCCTCGGGTATCCCCGGGATGGATGGCCCGATAGACCCCAGCCTGAAAGACGCTCCGCAGCTTGAACTATGGAATCTCCGGCCGAAATTCTCGAAGGACTATCCCCAGGCCAGCATCCCAGGGGTGCGGGACTGGCACTTCAAGTTCTATACTCAACCCCGTAAGGGATGGGTCTATTAGACCCGCGAAGGGGGTAGATATGACGAGATTCGGCATCCTGTTGGTGACCTTCGGCATCGCTTGCCTCGCAGCGGGCGCAACAGCGTGGGCGGATGACCAGCCGTCCCCGGAGAGCCAGCTGGCGGTATTCACGAACGCGAAGACTTCATGCGACGCGGTGCATAAGCTGGTGGTCGAGCAAAAGAGCTTCAAGGGCACCGACCGCATGATCGACCGCGACTACGACCCGGGCATGATCGCGGCCGTGCTCCATGACTGCCTGGGTGAGGAGAAGCTCTATCAGGCACTGGATGTCGTGACGGACTACAAGCAAGTACAGGATTGGGAGTACAACCCCTATGCCGGCCGGAAGGCCCGTGACGAAGGCTTGAAAGCCATAAACGGTTATCGTAAACGGTTCAAGGCTGGGACGCTGGATGAGACTTCCTTCAAGGCGGTGCTGCATTACTTCATCTGGCAGTCGCACAACTACGTTATAGGACGGGCCGGGGCCGAATTAGCCGCAAGGATGTATCCCAAGGAGTATGCCAGCCTGGAGCCATTGAGCAGAGACCAGCACTACATCGAGTCTGACGACCCCAACGCCAACGCATGGGTTGACATGCGGCACGACTGGCTGCCGGAGCTGGAGAAGGCAGACAAGCATTAGGCTCAGGCGATTCAAGACACATCGAAACCCCGCTACGGCGGGGTTTCTCATTTGGAGCATCCCATGTCCATAGATCAGTACAATGCGGTGCCGGGGAGCAACGACCTGGCTAACTACTTCAAGACGGGCATGCGCCCTTCGGCGGTGAAGACGGCGGGCTGGGACATCATGGCGGACCTCGCGTCCTATATCGTGGCGCTGCCGACAGCCGGCGGGACAAGCAATGTGCTGACGGTGACCAACGGGCGCCCCTTCGGCGCCCTGGTGGCCGGGCTGTTGCAGGTGCTCAATCCGGCCTCGGCCAACACGGGGCCGGCGACGCTCGCACCGGATGGCCTGGCCGCGGCCCCCATATTCACCAATGGCGCTGCCTTGGCGGGAGGGGAGATGCAAGCCGGGGTGCCTATCCTGCTGAAATACGATGGGACGAACTGGAACCTGCTGAATCCGGCGCCTCCCGGCAGGAATCTCTTCGTGGACCCTTGCTGTCGCGTCGCCTCGAGAGGAAACAGCGGCGCCAAGGGCCTGAACTCGAACTACAAATACGGAAACGTGGATCTGGTACAGATGAAGGCTACTGGAACGCTCGTGAGCGCCGGCAGCCTCACTCAGGACACGACGGGCACCATCACAAGCGCAGCCACGCCTTACGCTATCAAGGCTGCAGGCGTCACCATCACCGGCAGCGGAAAGGTGTTCGTGCGCCGGTGGATAGAAAGCGCAGACGCGATCTCGCTTAAGAATCAGATCGTCCTATTCTCGGTACTGGTCCGGCACGATGTGGGCTCCAGTATCAATGGATTCCTGACCGTCAACAAGGGCGGCGCGGTCAATGATTTTTCCAGTCCAGTGACCATTGCGACGGGGGTAACTGTATCTGTCGCTACCGGAACCGATACGTTCGTAACCGCTGCCGTGAGCATGGGTGATTGCAGCAACGGGATCGAAGTCATCCTCGAGCTGGATTGCGGCGCTGTGACGGCAAAGAACTTCTACGCTACAGATTGGCAGGCTTGCCCGAAGACCCTGGCCCAGAAAGTATCGCTGCCCACGTTCGAGGATGATGTCAATCGGGCGATGCGGTATTACGAGCAGAGTTATACATACGGGATACAAGAAGGAACTGCGACGGCCGCGGGGCGTATCCGGACTACGGCCTTTGCAGCAGTGGGAAATGGGCAGGGTTTAGGTAATTCAATTTTATATGCGGTACCCAAGGTAGCAGCACCGAATTTCTCTCTCACTATCTATTCCACTAGCACAGGTAGTACTAGCAACGTGTTCGACCTCAATGGGTCTGCTGATGTCGCAGTTACGGCGGGCTCGTCATCAATTCGTGGTTATGACTTACTGAATTCATCGGGCAGTTCTCTGACCGCAAACCATGCCTTGACTTGGCAATTCGTCGCAGATGCGCGGCTCTAGTTGTGTTTCTGTCTGTCATACCAAGCTTGTTCGATAGTCTGTGCGACCTGAGCACCCATTAGACGGTAACCTTCGTTCACATAATGCATGCTAGTGGGGAACGGATGCAGATTGGGATAGGGCAGCATGAGCGTGTAGAGATCATCCACGATGTAACCATGCTCCTGAGCAATGTCTAAGATTACTTGGTTATACCGCTTCTCTATCTCGGGTGGGGTCCCGGGTATCGGAGTAGTCGTAGCGATGATGACGATGGCGCCGGTTTTGTCCAGGCGATTAGCTATAAATTCCATATTGGCACGATAGGTGGCGATGGTGTCAGCTGTCCGTGCTTCTGTGAAGTCTTTGCTCCAGTAGTGATGAATATCCCAGATGCCATTGTTCCAGTGAATGATGTTCCATTGGTGAGGGGCCAACCACTCATCCAGATGCATGATGGTGTGGTCGCTAGTCTCAGCGTTACCTGGGTTGTGCCTGATATAGAAGCCCGGCAAGCGATCAACGCCCTTTCGTTTGTTACGTACGCCATGGGTGTATCCGATGGAGATAGAGTCTCCAATGATGAGTACGTTCGGTTCAGTGACTTCGCCGGCACAACCGGCCAAAAGCAGAACCAATACCATCCATAGCTTATTCATTTCCGCGATTCCCTCTTCTCGATTTTAAACAGTTTTAGAACGCTGAGTGCATTTGCACTTTGCAGCTTCCCCCGCTGCTGTCAGCGTGATACGCGTACTGTTCAATAGTCAAAATATCGGAGAAACCATGCCTACGCAAGGCGAGCGACTTACTGCAGTAGAGACAGAGCTCAAAGCTATACGAGCGGATGTCACCGAGACGAAAATTGACGTGAAGACCCTCTTGGAAGCGCATAACCGCCAACGTGGTGCTATCAGATTGCTGGCCCTTCTGTGGGCTGGTTTCTTGGCCGCAGGTGGCCTCATGGGGGGCTTGTTCTTGGGGAGACCGCATTGACCCCATTCGACGCTGCGCTGGCGTTTACCCTTCCTGCTGAGGGCGGATTCGTGAACGAACCCCATGACCACGGTGGATCAACTAACCGCGGCATCACTCAGGCGAGCTATGACGAGTGGCGGATGGCCAAGGGAGAAGTCTGCCGCAGTGTGCGTGAGATCGAGCAAGCGGAAGTCATGAGCCTCTACGGGATGATGTATTGGATGCCAGCGCACTGTGAAGCGATGGCTTCGGCTTTGGCTGTCTGCCATTTCGATTGGGCCGTGAACCATGGGGTGCAGAGTGCCATCAGTACACTGCAAGAGGCATTGCATGTGGAAGCAGACGGGGAGTGGGGACCTAAGACCCAGGAAGCGATGGATACCTGTAATCAGGATGGGTTGCGGCACGGCTACAACGCCCTAAGGCGGGACTGGTATCAGGTGAGGGTGGCTGCGCATCCAGACCAGGCGGTATTCCTTAAAGGCTGGCTGAGCCGGGTAGACCGGCTGGATGCCTATGTGGAGGGGTTGAGATGAGCGTGCTGGGTACGGTGGCGAACCTGATACTGCCGGGAGTCTTCAAGGAAGTGGACAAGGCGATCCCGGACCAAGATCTGGGCGCGAAGCTCAAGGCGAGCATCCAGACGGCGGTGCTCTCGGCGGACGCATCCGCGCTGGAGGCCCAGGCGGGGGTGGTGACGGCCGAAGCGAAAGGGGAGAGCTGGCTGCAGCGGAACTGGCGGCCGCTGACGATGCTGGTGTTCGTGGCGATCGTGGTGAACAACTACATCCTGGCGCCCTACCTGCAGGCGATCTTCTCCTGGTCGGTCTCGCTAGATACGCCGCCGGACCTGTGGGCGCTGATCAAGCTGGGTCTGGGCGGCTATGTGATGGGACGGTCCGCCGAGAAGTGCATCCAGGCTTGGAAAAGCTGATGAGGTTGAGACGGCTCAGGATAGGCCGCCGGAACTACAGCGTCATCCACCAACATCTACCCGGTGACTACGGGCGGGTGAACCTCGCCAAAGGCATCATCCGCATAGATGATCCCCAGCCCCCATTCGTGGTGGTGGATACGACTCTGCACGAGATACTTCATGCCATCTGGGCGGATCGCAGGCTGCCGGACCGCGCCGGCGAAGAGCGTGCAGTCACAGCTCTGGCGCAGGGACTCGCGGCAGTGTTCCGCGACAATCCGGGCATGCTCATCTATATGGAACGCCTGCTGAAGCAGGCCCGCTAAGGGGCAGCGAGTTTGAGCGCCGCCATCTCATGGGCGGCGGTGGCGGCATCCACGGGCGCGATGCTGGCATCCCCCTTCGCCTGGTCTCCCAGGAAATACACCATGAAGTAATAGGTCTGCCCCGCCTTGAAGGTGGTGGCATAGGGGAGGCTGCCGGCGCCGGGACCGACCGCTTTGAGGCTGCGGGCGCCGGGGTCGGCGTAGTAGTTGAGGTAGGTGCCGCTCCGCAGGCCACCGACGCTGCGGCCTGAGTCATATATAGAGAGGACGGCGGGGCCCAAGGGGATGGCGCGGCGGTAGAGATGCACGTAGGCCTTGCCGGCAGGGATGGCAGGGGCGGTGGTGGCTGGAGGGGCCGGGCTCGGTGCGGGCATGGGAGCCTGGGTGGCACAGGCGCCGAGGAGCAGGAGCAAAGGGAGCCAGAGTCTGCGCACGTGTATTTCCTGAAAGTGACGCCCGGCGGCAGTGTGCCGCCGAAGACTTCAGGAAAACGGGGCGTGGTTCACAGAACGCGGGCAGGGCGGCGGGACGCCGCCCTGCCCGACGGGTCAGCCGGTCTTCACCAGCAGGGCCTTGGCGAGATGGCCGTGCACCCAGCCCATGCCGCGGGCAGTGTGCATGAGGAGCGTGAACAGGAGTATGCCGATGACGGTGAAGATGGGCGTGACTATCCAGGGCACGCCGAGGATGTTGATGCCGTCGATGTCGAACCAGATATCGCGGTTCCAGCCCCATTCGAGCGGCGCGAAGATGAGGCTAAGGGCGCTGCTGCCCAGGGAGACGAAGATGACGAAGTCCACGATGCCGAGGGGCAGCTTGAGGACCATGTAGAACAGGGTGCTCCAGGTGCGGGGGTCGGTGAAGACTTCCTTGACACGCTCCATGAGCGGGCGGGACTTGCCTTCGCCCGGATGCACCGGCCGGCGCGGCATGCGCACACCGAGCAGCACTTCCACGATGCGGCCTTCCACCAGGGACAGCAGGCGGGTGCTGCTGAGGAACAGGAGACAGAAGGGCAGGCCGATGATGAGCACCATGAGCCCGAGGGAGAGCGCAGTGCCGGTGACGGCCCAGACAAAATAGAAGATGCCGGTGACGAATGCCAGCAGCATGAACAGCAACGAGGTATAGGCGCGCGGGTCGGCGTAGACGTTGAAGAAGCGGCCTATCGCGGAGTTGCGCTTCTTGGGTCGCGGCGTGCGGAGCGCAAGCTGCACCTTGGCTTCGGTGTTGCGATAAGCCTCCGCCACCTCTTCCGGCGCGCCGTAGGTGGTGGCGATGGCGGCGAGGACCTGCTCTTCGGTGCGGTCCGGGTGGGCGTGCAGCTCACCACGCAGGTATTCCTCGGCGTCGTACAGGGCGTCCTGTATGAGCGCGGGATCGGCGCCGGTGAGTTCAGCACGCAGCTGGTCCAGATACTCCTGGATGGAGCGGGGCACGGGGTTGCTCATGGCTTGGATCCCTTGAGGATGGAGTCGACGAAATCCCGGGTGGTATCCCAGGCGTTCTTCCACTGGGCGAGCACGGTCTGGCCCGCTTCGGTGATCTGGTAGTAGCGGCGCGGCGGTCCGGAGATGGAGGGCTCGACCTTGCTGTCGAGGAGGCCGGCGGCGCAGAGGGAGCGGAGCACCGGGTAGAGGGTGCCCTGCTTCATGATGGTGGTGCCGGTGCCTTCGTGTTCGAGCTGCTTGGCTATCTGGTAGCCGTAGAGGGGCTCGCGGGCGCCGGCCATTATGGAGAGCAGGACGAGGGAGACGATGCCGCCGTTAAGTTCCTTCTGGAACTTGCGCTGCTGACCTTGGAGGGCCTCGTCTTCGGGTTCTGTTGACACTGTGTACTGCTCAATACTATCGATTTGATAATACTGTAGACTACACAATAGTAGATTGCAAGACCTATTTTGGGGTGACTTTACGGACCCCCGGCCAACCGTAGACCCGGAGGTCTATGCGCCCACGCAGACTGAAATGGACCCCCTCTGCCTCCAAAAGGCGCCTTTGGCGCATCTCTCCATCCCCGCCTTTCCTGAGACTGATCTCCCCCTTGTGGTTCACCACCCGCTGCCAGGGCACCGTGGAGCCGGCATGCAGCGCGGCCATGGCATAGCCCACCACCCGCGGGCCCGGCGCCTTGGCGAGCTTGGCGATGCGGCCATAGGTGCTGACCCGTCCCTTGGGTATCTTGCGGACGGAGGCATAGATGCGGGTGTAGAGGGAGTCCTGCGACTCAGGGCTTCTGGGGCTCATCCGTCTCGTCACAGAGGATGTAGTCGCGCTTGTCTTCTTCGGTGACGAGCGCGCAGCCGAAGTGCGCCGGGTCCAGGGGTCGATAGATCTCGCGGGGTGTGTAGGGCGCGGGCACATTCTGCGGCTGGACTTGGCTCTGACGCATGAGCTGGAGGTTTAACCAATCTTGATGCAGGCGGTCATCCTGCAGTTGCATGCGGCAACTGATATAGCGGTCTTGGGGGAATTTCCAGCCCTTATCCATACAACTGCGGTCGTCCTGGAGCGCGGTCTGGAGCAGGCGCGCGTGTTCGCGGGCCTCATAGCTCGCGCAGCCACTCAGGGCCAGCAAGAGAAAGATGGTGATCATCTGCCGCATGCGGATACCTTAACCCCTTGGGGTGCGAGGGGGTAGTGGCGGTGCACCGGAACGAGCGGGGCGCGTTTCTTGCCATAACATCCAGTGCACCCGCCCTAAGCGGGTTCCAGTCACGTAACATAGCTATATAGAGGACGCCGGCCCCGCGGCCGGCGCGGTCAAACAGGGAGAATCCGCATGAAATCCGCAAGATATGTCGTGGGTCTCGGGGCCTTGGTCCTGATGGCCAGCCTGCTCACCGCCTGCTCCAGTAACAAGCTGGAAGGCGACCTCGGGATCAAGGGCGCCCCGGACTGGGTCAACAAGGGCACCCAGGAGGTGGATGACAAGGGCGGCCACCTGCTCCACGGCGTGGGCATGGCCCCCGCGATGCCGGACCTCTCGCTGCAGACCTCCACGGCCGATGACCGGGCCCGCGCGGAGGTGGCGCGAGTGCTGAACTCCTTCATGCATGTGGTCTCGCAGAACTACAGCGCGGCCGCCGGCACCGGCAAGGACCAGCAGGTGGACCAGTCCACCTCGCGCCAGATCCAGAGCATCACCGACCAGAACCTGAGCGGCGTGCGCATCCTGACGCATTGGCCCAACCCCAAGGACGGCAGCCTGTGGGCGATCGCCGAACTCGACCTCAACCAGGTGAAGGCCTCCGTGGCCAACGCCAAGGACATGAACGCCGGCTTCCGCGATTACTTCAGCGCGCACGCCGACAACATCTTCGACAGCATGCCCAAGGGAGACCATTGATGAAGACCCTGAAACTCCTCGGCGCCGGTGCCGCGACCCTGTTTTTGCTCGCGGGCTGCTCCAGCATGCCCAAGGTCGAGCGCATCTCGCCGGATCAGGTGACTGACGTGAGCGGCTTCTGGAACGATACGGATGCGAACCTCACCGCGCAGCAGATGATAGGCCAGATGCTGGGCGAGCCGTGGCTCGCCAACTTCCAGGGCGCCAACGCCGGCAAGCAACCGACGGTGATCGTGGGCCAGATCACCAACCTGAGCTCCGAGCACATCAGCACCTCGACCTTCATCGACGACATCCAGCGCGACCTGATCAACTCCGGCAAGGTGCAGTTCGTGGCCAGCCAGGACCAGCGCGGCGCGGTGCGTAAGGAACGCAAGGACCAGGACCTGAACGCCACCAGCACGACCCAGAGCGCCATGGGCCAGGAGATCGGCGCCGACTACATGATGCAGGGCACCATCAACACCATCATCGATGCGGCCGGCGACTATCAGGTCAAGTACTACCAGGTGGACCTGCGGCTCATCAACATGCACAACAACGTGATCGCGTGGGTGGGACAGCAGAAGATCAAGAAGACGGTCAAGAACGGCAGCGTCCGTCCCTGACCGGAGCCTGATCCATGCCGGCGTCCCTGAACGCCGCCGGCCGCTGGCGAGCGGCATGGCGCAGCCGTACGCGCCCGTGGTTCGCCGCCGCGGCGCTGCTCATGCTCGGCGGCTGCTCGCTGGCCTACATGGATGTGATGCAGCAGGTGGACAAGGACCTGGCATCGCAGCAGCCACAGGCGGCGCTCAAGGCCCTGGACAAGCTGTCCGGTGGCAAGGACCAGACGCTGTATCTGCTCAACAAGGCGATGGTGCTGCGCATGACGGGCGACTACGCCGCCAGCGCCCAGGTCTTTGAGCAGGCGAAACCGCTGATGCAGTATCTCGAGGCGGCGAGCGTCACCGAGAATGCGGCGGCGTTCACCTTCACGGAGAACCTGCGCGCCTATGAGGCACCACTGTACGAGCGACTGCTGGTGCATGTGTACCAGGGCCTGAACTACCTGCAGCTCGGGCAGCCGGATTCGGCGCGGGTGGAAGCGGCGCAGATGGATGACCTGCTGAAGCGCCTCTATCCCGGTGCCGATGCGGCCCCGAACGGCGGCGATGCCTTCCCGCGCTATTTCTCCGGCCTGATCTACGAGGACATGGGCGAATACAGCGATGCCATGATCGCCTACCGCCAGGCCTACAAGTCCTACAAGGCCCAGGGCGCCTCGGACGAATCCATCCCTGAGGACCTGAAGGCGAGCTTGTGCCGTTTCTCGGAGTTCCTTGGACTCTCCGACGAACTCGCCGATTATAAGAAGCGCTTCGGCATAGAGCATTGGGCGCCGGTGGACAAGCAGGCCGAGCAGGGTCAATTGGTGTTCGTGTTCAGCGACGGCATGGCCCCTGTGAAGGTGGCGCAGTCCAGTCTGCTGCCGGACCCCTTCAACGGCCACTATTACAGCGTCTCGCTGCCGGTATTGCGCCGCCGCATACCGGGCTATGCTGGCGCCACCGTCTTGGTGGGGGGAGAGCAGGCGGAGACGGAGCGGGTGGCGAGCATCGCCGCGGACGCTTCGCAGCAGATGGCAGCTGACCGGCCGAAGCTGATCGCCGCGGAACTCTCGCGCAACGTGACGCGTGCCGTTGCCGCCAACCAGGCCGACAAGAAGGCCCAGGGCCTGGGCAGCCTGATGAGCCTGGTGGCTTCCGCCGTGGACCAGGCGGACACCCGTATATGGGGTACGCTACCGGACAACATCCAGCTTGCGCGCCTGCGACTCCCGCCGGGGACCTACGACCTGACGGTGCAACTGAAGGGCGGACGCAACGTCACGCGGACCTTGAAGGGCGTGACCATCCAGGCGGGCCAGATGACTTTCGCTTCCCTGCAATGGACCTCACTAAACTGACGAGGGTACGGCCATGAAGACACAACTGCGGATCATCTTGATAGCGGCGACGCTGTTGCTGCTCACCGCATGCAGCGCCAAACCCGGTGATGGACGCCCCGACTGGGTACTGGGGAACAGCGCCAAGTACCCGGCTTCCTCCTATCTCACGGGCCACGGCCAGGCGAGCACGCAGGCGCAGGCGAACGACTTCGCCCGTGGAGAACTCGCCAAGGTCTTCTCGGTGAGCGTGAATGAGCAGTCCAAGGATGCTTCGTCCTATTCCCAGACCAACGCTGGCGGCAGCGCGGTGATGCAGAACACGCTGGACGTGAGCCGCAACATCAACACCCGCACGGACCAAGTGTTGACCGGAGTGGAGATCTCCGAGACCTGGCTGGACCCCAAGACTCAGCAGTATTACGCGCTGGCGACCCTCTCGCGCACGAAGGCTTCCGCGGCCCTGCGCCAGCAGATCGGTGACCTGGATGCGAGCACCACGGCCTACCTCAACCAGGCGCAGAACAGCGACGATCTCTTCGACAAGATCACGGCGGCCGGCGGGGCGGTGACCGCGCAGCAGACACGCGCGGCGCTGCAGAAAGAGCTGCAGGTGGTGGACATGACCGGTACTGGTGTGCCGTCTTCATGGGCGCTCGGCAAGCTGCAGGCGGACCGTGCGGCGCTGCTCAAGCAGCTGCAGATCAGCGTGGCGGCAGATGGGCGCGACGCACCGGCGGTGAAGAAGATCCTGGCCGGCGCCCTGGCGGATTCCGGTTTCACGGTCGCTGATGGGGCGCCTTACACCATGACCGCGGTGCTGGACTATGCGGATCTCAAACCTCAGGGTGGCTGGTACTGGATCAGCGGCACCTTGCAGGTGACTCTGGATGGCGCCAATCGCGCCCACGGCGTGCGCCGTTGGGATCTCAAGGTATCGGGCACCGATCCACAGCTCGCCAAGCAGCGCTTGATGGACCAGGTAGCGCAGTACCTGCAGAGCGATATCCAGGGCACGGTGCTTGGCTTCGCCAGCGGTAAGAGCGCGCCCTAAGCGCGCTCAGACTGGCGAGTTTTTATCCAGACACGCCCGCGGCCATCGCGGGCGTCGTCTTTTCTGAAGCCCTTTGTGCACGAAGCATAAGCGTCTATACTCCCTGTGGGTTTTTAAACCCATGAAATCAGCCGTGCACGCTCGAGGCGCGCGCTTCTTCCAGGAAGCCGCGGAAGGGACCCCGTTGAGTAACAAGCGAGACTCGGACCGGCGCCCCGCGGCGCCGACGGAATCCTTGAAGTTGGTGTTCGTGTGCGACGCCTCCGGTGCCACGAGCTTCTGGCAGCATCCCATCAGCGGCACCCGCACCCGCAGCGGTGGCGACCTGTCGCAGCGTTTCATCGCCGAAGACCGGGAGCGCGTGCGTGCGGCGGTCGCTGTGGCCTGTGAGGAAGGGCAGAGCAGCTTCGTGGCGACCCTGCAGACGGGCCCGGATGCCGGCAAGCTTGCCGAATTGCGCATCGAGCGCATCCAGTCCGGCGCGAAACCGCTGCTCTTGGGCTTCGCCCATACCCACAGCATCCAGGGACATCCGCGTTCGGCTTCTGCGCTGCGGGAGAGCGAGCAGCGGCTGCGCCTCATATCCAGTGTCGCCACCGACGTGATGTGGGATCTGAACCTCGCGACCGGCAAGTCCTGGCACAGTGAAGGCGCCAGCGCGGTGTTCGGCTATCCCCAGGACGAGACACTGAGCGTCGCGGAATGGTGGATCCAGAACGTGCATCCGGATGACCGTCGCCGGGTGGAGGGCAGCCTGCACGATTATCTGGAGAAAGGCGCTGGGCTATGGGAGGAACGCTATCGCATGCGCCGCCCGGACGGCAGTTATGCCCACGTGCAGGACCGTGGACAGGCGGTGCGGGATGCCGCGGGCAAGGCGCAGAGGATGGTGGGCGCCATGGTCGACGTCAGCGCTCGGGTGCAGGCGGAAAAGCGCCTGCGGCTGGCCCATGAGGCGCTGGAGAACATCGCCGAGGGTCTCTTGATCCTGGACCAGGACATGCGGGTGATCTCGGCTAATCACGCCTATTGCAGCCTCACGGGCTATAGCCCGGCCGTGCTGACGGGCGAGGTGCCCCATTGTCTGAGGCCCGAGAGCCTGGATGCGGTGCTCTACAAGGAGATACTGCGGACCGTTGACAGCGAAGGCCACTGGCGCGGCGAAGTCACGGACCGCCACAGCGACGGGACCACGTTCCCGGAACTCCTGAGCCTGAGCAAGGTGCGCGAAAGCCATGGACATCCCGGGCACTACGTGGCGGTAGTCACGGACATGACCCAATTGCACAAGTACGAGGATCGCATGGCGTTCCTCGCAAGCCACGACACCTTGAGCGGGTTGCCCAACCGTTTCATGCTGATGCGACGCCTGACGCGGGCGGTGGAGCACGCGGGACAGGACGGCCGGCTGACGGCGCTCCTGTATCTCGACATCGACAACTTCGCGCTGGTGAACCGCTCTTTCGGCACGGCCATCGGCGACGAGGTGCTGCGCAAGCTGGCGCGGCGCCTGGAAGAGACGGTGGCGGGCTGGGGCGAGGCCTTCCACCTCGGCAGTGACGGCTTCGGCGTGCTATTGACCCAGATCGCTTCCGAGAACGAAGCGCAGGACATGGCGCGTAATATCTTGGCCAGCCTAGAGGCCCCGCTGGAGAGCCAGGGGCAGAACCTCTCGCTCTCGGCGAGCATCGGTATCGCCACCGTCCCGCCGGACATGGATGCGCAGACGCTGTTCCGGCACGCGGGCCATGCGATGCATGCGGCGATGCGGCGTGGCGCCGGCAGCATCGAGAGTTTCGCTGGCGTCGAGAGCGATGCGGCCGAATCGCTGCGGCTCACCACCGGCTTGCGGCACGCGGTGGAGCACGGCGAACTCTTCCTCCACTACCAGCCTTACTTCGACCTCTACACGGGCCGCATCAGCGGTGCCGAGGCGCTGTTGCGCTGGAACCATCCGGAACTGGGACTGATCCCGCCATCGCGGTTCATCCCCATGGCGGAGGAGACCGGCCACATCGTGCGTCTCGGTGAATGGGTGCTGCGCAGCGCCTGCCTGCAGATGCGGGCATGGCAGGATGCAGGACTCCAGGACATGCACATGGCGGTCAACCTGTCCGCCCGGCAGCTGCGCCAGCCGGATTTCCTGGACCGGTTGGTGGCGGTGCTCAATGAGACGGGCCTGTTGCCGGGCAGCCTGGTCCTGGAACTGACCGAGAGCAGCATGATGGAGAACCCGGAACGGGCCCGCGAGGTGCTCTCAGCCCTGCATGATCTCGGCGTGGGCATCGCCATCGATGACTTCGGCACGGGCTATTCCTCCCTGAACTACCTGCGCCAATACCGCGTGGACTACCTCAAAGTGGACCGCGCGTTCGTCAGCAATCTGCCCCACGACGAGCACCAACAGGCCATCGTGCGCGCGATCATAGCCATGGCCAAGAGCCTCGGCATCCAGGTGATCGCCGAAGGGGTGGAGACCGCCGCGCAATGGGAATACCTCAAGACCCTGGAATGCGAGCAGGGCCAGGGATTCCTGTTCGCGCATCCCCAGACGGCGGCGCACATCGAGGCCTTGTTGCGCAGCGGGGCGCCGCTGTTCACCGGACCATCATGAAAAAAGGCCGGCCCGCTTGCGCGGGCCGGCCTGCTTCGAAGGAACGAGAATGCCGGTCAGTGCAACACGACAGCGATGCCATCGGCTGACAGATCGTCAGTGGTGGTGCTGAACCCACCGGTCGCGAATACTCCACGTACCTTGGCTCCGCCGGCCATATCCCCCTGTAAGGCGGATATGAAGCGGCTGAAGCTGAAATAGGTCTTCACGACGCCGCCCTGCAGGATGGCGTATGTCCCCACGGCCTTGCCCTTGATGACCGGGGAATTGGGCAGGCTGTTGAGATCCGTCACTAGCCCGCCCTGGCGCAGCCGATGCAGGAACGGCGAACTGGCGAGGTTGAGAGCAAGGCCGCCCGTATCCAGGCTGGTGAAGGCATCGGCGGTGCCGCTACCGAGCCAGGTCGTGGTGACCAGCGCATCGACGTTCTCGTAGTCCGTGAGCGTCTGGGCCTCGAAATCAGGCTGCGCGGAGCCGAACGGCGTAACGAAGCCCTCGATGCGGACCGGATCGTTGAGGCTCACTCCCTCGCTGAGGCAGCTGCAAGGCAACTCTACTTGATAGTTCGAGTGGTCGCTGCCGGTACCACCGAAGTGGAATTCACCGATGGTATGTCCCTCGATGGCTTGCACATCGAGCGTGACCGAAGCATTGGTGCCTGCAGTATCGATGATGAGAACGCTGCCGTCGACTCGGGTGAACTCGAGCAGCGCGAACCCGCCGGTGGCATCCAGGGTGGTGCTACCCGTAAGGTTGCCGAACACGAGCAGGTGCTGGCCAACCGAGATGTCGCCATCAGCGAGATGGGTGCTGAGCTTGTCTATCTCCCGCACAGTGGTGCCGCTGCCGACATCCACGGTGAGCGCATCATGGAACCCGATGCTCGCACCGGTACGATACAGTGTCGCGCCACGCAGAGTGAGCGTGTTGCCGCTACGCGCTGTCACGACGCCTTCCGCCGCATCCAGCGTGCCCCCGGCGACGCTGGAACCGGCCATCACCTGGTCGGCGACGAAGCGATGGGTGCTGAAGTCGAACGAACCCTGGGCGAGCACGGCGGTATCCGACCCCGCGAGTTTCAAGGCGGTCAGGCCCGTGCTGCCGGTGTAGATCTTCTGGTCGATGATGAAGGTCGTGGCGGCCGTGGTATGTACCGGTACCTTGCCGTAGTCATCCGAGTTCGCACGGAAAGGGCGCAGGCCCAAGGTGAAGGCCTTGCCCGTGATATCTACGCTGCTGAGCGGACCACGCACGAGCTGCTCTTTCCCGTCCGCATCATCCACCCGGGCGATGAGGAACGGCTGCACCGTGACGGTCTGCTTGCCATTGTTGACGGTGTTGGAGGAATCGAGATTGAAATCGATGCCCAGTGTATGGGGGACACCCTTGACCGCGCCGAACGGGTGATTCGTATCGAAATTGACGGTGACGTCGAGCGTGGTGATCGCCGCGCCGCCGGCATCGACCGGCTTGAGCTTGACGGCATCGCCGTTGGTGTCCTGGTCCTCGATATCCGCATTGCGGTAATCCAGGGTGATGACGCCGCTCTGGTAGTCACCGACCGGTATCGCGTTGAGGGTGAGGAACTCGCTCAGGTCGGTGTACTGGGCGAAGTCCACGGTGGCGGATTTTGGCAACACGCTGACGACCGCCCCGTCACGACGGGTGAGGGTGATCTTGGTGACGCCGACGGTGTAGGTCAGGAAGTCGCCAGCCGCATCCGTGAGGCTGACGAAGGCACAACCGCCGTCATCATTGGTGGTGGGCTTGTCGCAATCGGTATTGGTGATGGGCGGGGGTGTGCCGGTACCTCCACCACCATTGCCGTTGCCGCCAGTACCCGCGATAGCGGAAGAGGAGCCGGAACCGCAGGCTGCGAGTCCCAGCAGCGAAGCGAGCGCCGCTGCCAGCAGCGCCCGGGAAGACATGCTTTGGAAAGACATCGGAGAATCCCTTCTTTATAAATGAGGCGTGTGCATACTCGCCCGCCACCATGCCGGGGTCTGTGAGGCTCGCCGCAGTTTTTGCAGGCATGTATGTGTAACTAGGGGAATCACCCGAGAAAATACGGTGCTGGTATAGTGTTTTTAAGTTAACTAATATCGTCTTTCAGGGGTCAGCGTGTTTTCCGGCCAGGGCTGGCCGAATCGAAAGGGTGGGTTCCTGCGAACCTGATTTTACGCAACGCGTGGAGAGACTCCGAGCGTGCCGATCACCACTGCGGTCTGTCCCGAGATACACAACGAGGAGGTCGCGCGGCAAGTCAAAGCCGAGCAGACGAACCTCTTGTACCGTTTCGGCTGGGCGGCTGATTGGCCCAGTGCCGCTGCTGCCGCAGTGTTCTTCTGGGTGTTCTGGGGTGAGGCGGGGGGTACCTTATGTGCGTGCTGCGCCTTCGCGCTGGGCTTGTGCGCTCTGTCGCGCATCGCATTGGGGATCCTATTCCGCCGTCGTAGCATCGGTGTGGAACGGGCTCTGCCCTGGCAGCGCGCTTACTTGGCGCTCACGCTCCTGCTTGCCGCTGCCTGGGGTGCATTGGGTGCCAGCCTGCTGCTCCCGGGAGATTGGTCCGGCGCCGCGTTGCCGGTGCTGCTCATGGCAAGTGTCGCCGCGCTCGCGTTGCCACTGCTCAGCGCCAGCACGCTTTACTATTTCCCTTTCCTCGCGTTGGTGCTCGCACCTTCTGCCCTGCGGCTGCTGTTCGCGGCCGATCGCAGTGCGCTGCTGATACTGGTGCTGTCGGTATTTGCAGCCGCGCTCATGGCGGCCATCGCGCGGATCGCCAACGACAGGCTGATGGAGGGCCTAAACCTCCGCTTCTCATACGCCAGCATCGTGGAGGAACTCACCGGCCAGGTCTCGGAACGCACCCGCGTGGAGACCAAGCTCCGCGAAGGCGAGGAACGCATGCGGCGCCAGAGTCAGTCGCTGCTGGAACTGGCGCGGGAATCGACCATATCCGGTGGCGACCTCAAGGGCGCGCTCACGGTGATCAGCGAGAAGGCCGCGCAGGCGATGAATTGTCGGCGCATCGGCGTATGGTTCCTGGATGAGGCAGGCTCCACTTTGCGGTGTGTCCATGTCTATCACAACGGGAAGCACAGCAATGGAGGCAACGAGACCATCGACAAGCGGCGTAGCCCGACGCTGTTCCATTCCATCCAGGAGACCCGCACCTACGCGGTGAGCGATGTCGCATCGGACGCGCGCATAAGTGAGCTGCGCCAGGAATACCTGAAGCCCAATGGCATCACCGCGCTGCTGGTGGCGCCGTTCCGCCAAGGCCACAAGGTGCGTGGCATCATCACACACGAATACCAGGGCGGGGTGCGGGACTGGACCCGCGACGAAGCGAGCTTCGCGAGTTCGCTGGCGGACTTCGTCTCGCTCGGCATAACCTCCAACGACCGCCGGACAGCGGAGGACAAGCTGCGCGAGATGGCGAACTACGACCGGCTCACGGGCCTGCCAAACCGTTCGCTGTTCCTGGACCGGCTGTCCCAGGCGCTGGCGAAGGCACGCCGAGCCCGCCAGCGCACGGCTCTCCTGTTCATCGACGTGGATCGTTTCAAGAGCATCAACGACTCCCTGGGCCATCATGCCGGCGACCTGGTGCTTCGTTCGATCGCCAAGCGGCTCCTGACCTGCGTGCGGTCTTCGGATACGGTGGCTCGTCTCGGCGGCGATGAATTCACGGTGATCCTGGAGAATTGCCAGGATGCGGAATATATAACGATGGTCTGTGAGCGGATCCTGGCTTCCGTGGTGGAGCCCATCTCTCTCGGCCAGACGGATGTGAATCTGACCTGCAGCATCGGCATCAGCCTTTTCCCGGGTGATGGCGAGGACGGGGACATGTTGCTGCAGAACGCAGACAGCGCCATGTATAAGGCCAAGGAGCGCGGCCGCAACAACTACCAGTTCTTCACTCAGGACATGCATGCCCGCGCCATGCTGCATCTGTCGCGGGAGAACGCCCTGCGCAAGGCCCTGCAGCGCACCGAGATGGTGCTGCACTACCAGCCGCAGTTCGACCTGGATAGGGGAGGCATCGTGGGTTTGGAGGCGCTGGTGCGCTGGCATGATCCGGAACTGGGCCTGATCTGGCCCGGCGAGTTCATCCCACTGGCGGAAGAGACGGGACTGATCGTCCCCCTGGGCCAGTGGGTGCTGGAGCAGGCTTGCCGGCGGGCCAAGCAATGGTATGACGCCGCCAAGGGCCGTCCCTTCCACATCGCCGTGAACCTTTCGGTGCGCCAGTTCGGCATGAAGAACCTGGTGGACGTGGTGCGCAACGCCCTGCAGGAGTCAGGCCTGCCGCCGGCCGCCTTGCAGCTGGAGATCACGGAAAGCCTGATCATGCGGGACGTGGAGAACAACATCGGGGTGTTGGAGCAGCTCAAGGTGCTGGGAGTACGCATCGCCCTGGACGACTTCGGCACCGGGCATTCTTCGCTGCTGTATCTCAAACGGTTGCCGGTGGATGTGCTCAAGATCGACCGGGAGTTCGTGGATGTCATCCACAAGAGCCAATATGACGCCGCCATCGCCCGCACCGTCATCGCCCTGGGGGAGAGCCTCAAACTGGCGGTCATCGCCGAGGGGGTCGAGACCGTGGCCCAGATGCAGAGCCTGCATGCCCAGGGCTGCCACCTCATGCAGGGCTACCTCTTCAGCCCACCCCTGACGGAGGAGGATTGTGACCATCTGCTCCGGGGAATCTTGGATCTCGCGATATAGTTCGCCCACGAAGTAAATTATTACACTGGATTTCTCATCCTTACATGACATAATGTCTTAGACATTATGTGCTCAAGCTTGCTGGGAGGCGGCCTGAGCATGGGGCACACTAACGCTTCAGGGGTTGGAAGCGTGGCGGCAGAGCAGCCAGTTCAAAAATTCATGTCCTTCGACCAGCATGTGCAGCTGGCTAGGGTCAATGCGCTCCGTAAATTCGGTCGTTGGACCGACGTGGCCGTGATCTGTGCCGCGGTGGTGGCGGCGGTCATCTCTTGGGCGGAGATAAACCATTTCGCGATGCTTGCCTGGCTCGCCTGCATGGTGCTGGTCAGCGGCATCCGCATCTGGCTGAGCTGGCGCACCGACACCGACATCGACTCCATCACCAGCGCCACCCATTGGCAGAAACTCTTCCTCGTGCTCACCGTGCTCTTGGGGTTGGCCTGGGGCAGCGCCGGTTGGATGATGTTCCAGGCGGGATCCCTGCAGCACCAGGCGACGCTGCTCGTGCTGCTGGTGGCTATGGGCGCGCTGCCGGCGACCATGCTCGCAGGCAACGTCTACTTCTACGCCGCCTATCTCACGGTCCTGTTCCTGCCCATCGATGTCCGCCTCGCACTGGAGCCTGGTTACGCGGGATTGGTGGTGGTGGCGGTGTCCGCGGTGGTGATGGTGACCCTGTGCCTGGTGGCCCGGACCCAGCAGGGAGAGATTGCGGATCGCCTGCGCATCAAACTCTCCTATGAAGGGGTGGCGGAGGAACTGGACAACGAGGTCAACCAGCGCACGCGCTTAGAGACGCGGCTCAAGCGGGAGGAAGAGAAGACCCGCTACAAGGATTCCCAGCTCTATGAGCTGACCCGCGATCCCAGCATCTCCACCGGCGACCTGCGCGCTGCCTTCGAAGTCATCAGCTCCCGCTCCACCCAGGCGACCCAGTGCGAGCGCATCAGCATCTGGCTGATGAACTCCATCGGTACCGCCATGCGGTGCGTGCACATATACGAGCGCGGCGAGCATTCCACCCAGTCGCGGGCCAACATCGAGAAGGATGAGTGCGCGCAGCTGTTCGAGGACCTGCAGCAGAGCCGCGCGGTGCCGGTGCCCGATCTGCAACGTGATGCGGGCCTGGCCAAGGTCTGGCACCACTATTTCAAGCCGGCCAACGTCAGTTCGGTATTGTTCGTGCCGTTCCGCCACGGCTACAAGGTCCGCGGCGTGGTGTTCCACGAGTGGGTGGGGGGCGTGCGACCCTGGACCGCCGAGGAGATCAACTACGCCAGCGCGCTCGCCGACTTCATGGCGCTCGCCCTCTCCGCCGCTGACCGCAAGCAGGCGGAGGAGGAGATGCGTCGGCTCGCCAACTACGATCACCTCACGGGCCTTCCCAACCGGACCCTGTTCTTGGATCGCATGGAACAGTCACTCGCGCGGGCACGCCGATCACGCAAGCCCATGGCGCTCCTGTTCATCGATGTGGACCGCTTCAAGAGCGTGAACGACTCGCTGGGCCACAACGTCGGCGACCAGCTGCTCTACCAGATCGGCCAGCGTTTGCTCGAGTGCGTGCGCACGTCGGATACGGTGGCGCGGCTCGGCGGCGATGAGTTCACGGTGATCATCGAGGACTGCATCGAACCCCAGGCGGTGACCTTGACCTGCGAGCGGATACTGGCCTCCTTGTCGGAATCCATGTTGCTGGAGGGTACCGAGGTGAACCTCGGCGCCAGCATCGGCGTGAGCATGTACCCGAGCGACGGCACCACGGTGCAGGCGCTGCTGCAGAATGCCGACAGCGCCATGTACAAGGCCAAGGATCGCGGCCGCAACAACTATCAGTTCTTCACCCAGGACATGCATGCCAAGGCGATGCAGCGGCTCTCGAGCGAGAACGCCCTGCGTCGCGCCCTCAAGAACAACGAGATGGTGCTGCACTACCAGCCGCAGTTCGACATCAAGGAAGGCGGCATCGTAGGCGTGGAAGCGTTGGTGCGCTGGCAGGATCCCGACATCGGTCTGGTGCCGCCC
Organism: uncultured Gammaproteobacteria bacterium; assembly: GCA_964584665.1. GTDB lineage: Bacteria > Pseudomonadota > Gammaproteobacteria > Natronospirales > REEB76 > DASUBN01. The sequence goes on along the minus strand of CAZPAO010000012.1, from coordinate 28,220 downwards.
GGTGAGTTCATCCAGCTCGCGGAAGAGACCGGGCTCATCGTCCCCCTCGGCCAATGGGTGCTGGAGGAGGCCTGCCGTCAGGTGGGTCAGTGGTACAAGTCCTCCCGCGCCAAGCGCCTGCACGTGGCGGTGAATCTCTCGGTGCGCCAGTTCACCATGCAGAACCTTAAGCGCGTGGTCGAGGATGCACTCATGACCTCGGGCCTGCCGCCTTCGGCGCTGCAGTTCGAGATCACCGAGAGCCTGATCATGCAGGACGTGAAAGCCAGCATCCGCATCCTGGAGGACCTGAAGTCCCTGGGCGTGCGGATCGCCCTCGACGACTTCGGCACCGGCCACTCCTCGCTCATGTACATCAAGCACTTGCCGGTGGACATCATCAAGATCGACCGGGCCTTCGTGCAGGGTATCGCCGTCAACGAATACGATGCGGCCATCGCACGAGTGATCCTGACGCTGGCGGACCGCTTGAAATTCCGAGTCATCGCCGAAGGCGTGGAGACGGTGGAGCAGATGCAGCAGCTGATGGCGGAAGGTTGCCATCTGATGCAGGGCTTCCTGTTCAGCCCGCCCCTGCCGGCGGACCAGTGCGACCGTCTGCTCCGCGGTGCGCCGGATCTCGAGATATAAAAAAATCGGCCCCGTTCCCGGAGCCGATCCAGTCAGTCCGTATTGCCTAAGGGCTCAGCCTTTCCGCATCTCGCCGAACTCATCCACATCGATGGCATCCCGTACCACCGCATGGGTGTCCCGCAGCAGTTGCGCTTCGCGGGCATCCAGCACGCCTTTGGCGGCGGCTTCGTCCACCAGCTTCAGGTAGTTCGCCGGGGCGAGGCGCTTCTTAAGGCCCGCCTGCAGCTTATCTTCCACCGGTTCCGAGGCGAGCGTCTGCTTCAGTGCATGCTCCATGCGGCCCACCGGGTCCTTGGGATCGGTGGAGGTGAAGGCATTGCGAGTCAGGCGATCGCGGGCATCGGATGGTTGCAGCAACAGGTCCGCGGCCTTGTGGCCCAATTTGTCGCTGGGCGGGGCATAGGGTCTGCCGCAGGGCAAGGTCACGAAGCGCATGAGCTTGCTCATGGACTGCGAGGGGAAGTTGCGCAGCAGTCCTTCGAGTGCCTGCTGCATCGCGTACAACGAGTCCTGGCAAGCCCATTCGACGAGCGGCAGGTCCGCTTCCGGTCGGCCCTGGTCTTCATATTGCTTCAGCACCGCCGAGACCATGTAGAGATGGCTCAGGATATCGCCGTAGCGGGCCGAGAGCTTCTCCTTGCGTTTCATCTCGCCGCCAAGCATCAGGAGACCCACATCCGCGGTGAAGGTGAACGCGGCGCTCATGCGCGAGAGCTGGCGGAAGTAGCGTCGTGTGGTCCCGGTGCGGGGCGCGGAGATGAACAGTGCGCCGGTGAACCCCAGGAACAGGGAGCGGGCGGCATTGCTGATGGTGAAGCCGATGTGGGCGAACAACGCCCTATCGAAGTCCACTGCGGCCTTGGCATGGTCTGGGCTCGAGGCTGCTTCCATCTCCTTCAGCAGGTAAGGATGGGCGCGGATGGCACCCTGGCCGAAGATGATCATGCTACGGGTGAGGATGTTGGCGCCTTCCACGGTGATGCTCACAGGCACCGCCTGGTAACCGCGGGCCAGGTAGTTGCGGGGGCCCATCATGACGCCGCGGCCGCCGTGGATATCCATGGCGTCCGCCAGTACCAGGCGCATGCCCTCGGTGCAATGGAACTTGAGGATGGCGGAGAGCACCGAGGGCTTCTCGCCCCGGTCGAGGGCGCCCGCCGTCAGGCGCCGCGCAGCTTCCATGCGATAGGTATAGCCGGCGATACGTGCCAACGCCTCTTCCACGCCCTCGAACCTGCCGATGGACACGCGGAACTGCTTGCGCACGCGCGCGTAAGCGCCGGTGACGCGGCTGGCATGCTTGCCTGCGCCGGTGCCGAGCGCCGGGAGCGAGATGGCCCGGCCCACGGACAGGCAGTTCATGAGCATCATCCAGCCCTTGCCGATGTACTGGGTGCCGCCGATGAGGCAGTCGAAGGGAATGAACACGTCCTTGCCCCGGGTCGGCCCGTTCATGAAAGCTGAGTTCAGCGGGTTGTGGCGCGTGCCGATCTCCACTCCGGGCAAGTTGGTGGGTATCAGGGCCAGGGTGATGCCGAGGTCTATCTTGTCGCCCAGGAGATGGTCCGGGTCGTAGGCCTTGAAGGCCACGCCCAGGATGGTGGCGATGGGAGCGAGGGTGATGTAACGCTTGTCCCAGCTCACACGGAACCCGAGCGTCTCCTTGCCCTGATAGGTGCCCTTGCACACGATGCCCGTGTCCGGCAGTGCGCCCGCATCGGAGCCCACATAGGGGCCAGTCAGGGCGAAGCAGGGGATCTCCTCGGCGCGAGCAAGGCGCGGCAGGTAATAGTCCTTCTGCGCGTCAGTGCCATAGTGCATCAGGAGTTCGCCTGGCCCCAGCGAGTTAGGCACCATCACCGTTACCGCGGCGCTGGTGCTGCGGGTGCCGATCTTCATCACCACGGTGGAGTGAGCGAGGGCGGAGAAGCCGAGGCCGCCATACTGCTTGGGGATGATCATGCCGAAGAATCGGTGCTTGCGGATATGTTCCCAGGCTTCCGGCGTGAGGTCGTTGAGATCGTGGGTGATATGCCAGTCGTCCAGGGACTTGCAGAACTCCTCCACGGGGCCGTCCAGGAACGCCTGTTCCTCGTCGCTGAGGTTAGCGGCGGGCACGGCCAGGAGCTTGTTCCAGTCCGGGCGTCCGGTGAAGAGGTCGGCATCCCACCAGGTGTTGCCGGCATCGATGGCGATGCGCTCGGTCTCCGAGATGGGCGGCAAGACCTTCCTGAACCAGCCGAGCAAGTGATCCGTGATGAGCATGCGCCGGACCGGATAGACGTTCAGCACCACCGCCAGGATGCCGAACATGATCCAGGCCACCACAGGTTGGGAGTGGCAGAGATAACCATCGGCCCCGAGAGCGGCTGCCGCGACCAGGGTCCATGCCCAAAGCGGTGCGGCGAAGTAGGCCAGCGCCCACAGGGCTGCGATGACCACGAGTGCGAAGATGAGTGCCGACATGCTTATCCCTCGATGACGCCGGCGGCCACAGGCCGTCCGGCACGTTGATCAGGTCTTTCCGAATTCGAAGCGCAGTGACAGGTCCACCGCGTGCACGTGTTTGGTGAGCGCGCCGACCGAGATGTAATCCACCCCGGTCTCTGCCACGCGGCGCAGCCCTTCCATGTCTATACCGCCCGAGGCTTCCAGTTTGGCGCGCCCGGCGGTGAGCTTGACCGCCTCGCGCATGCCTGCGAGGTCGAAATTATCCAGGAGCAGGATGTCAGCGCCTGAAGCCAGCGCCTCCCGCACCTGTTCCAGCGTCTCTACTTCCACTTCCACCGGGACTTGCGCTCCGGCTGAGCGGGCGGCCCCCACCGCGGCGGCGATGCCGCCGGCGGCCATGATGTGGTTCTCCTTGATAAGGATACCGTCATACAGGCCCATGCGGTGGTTATTCGCCCCGCCGCAACGCACCGCGTACTTCTGCGCGTTGCGCAAGCCCGGCAGGGTCTTGCGCGTGTCCAGGATGGTGGCGTGGGTCCCCTTCACCGCGTCGGCATAGCGGCGGGCCTCGGAGGCGGTGGCCGAGAGGGTCTGCAGGAAATTGAGGGCGCTGCGTTCGCCGGTGAGGAGTCCACGTGCCGGGCCTTCCAGGCGGCAGAGCACCTGGTCGCGGGTGACTGGGTCACCATCCCGTGCCTGCCAATGGGTAGCTATGGCGTCGTCCACCTGGCGGAACACCTCTTCGAACCAGGCGGTGCCGCAGAGCACCGCCTCCTGACGGGAGATCACCCGTCCCTGGGCACGGGCATCTGCTGGCACGAGAGCCGCGGTGAGGTCGCCCTCGCCGATGTCTTCGGCGAGCGCACGGCTCACCGTGACGGAGATATCCGATGGCAGGGCAGGCAGGGCGGACATGGAGCGCCGGAAGGTTGTAGGGACCCGCCTATTATAAAAGAGAAGCCCGGCTTGCGGCCGGGCTCCTGGTGCGGCGGCAGAGCCCCGTCAGCCGTGGATGAACGGCACGCCGTGGAAGGCCGAGGCCATGCATAGCAGCATCGGGATGGAGAGCATGGTGTTGGTGCGGGAGGCCATGGCCGCGATCTTGCGGGCCTTGGCTTTCTGCGCGTCGTCGGCCGGCGCTATTCCCAGGATCTTCTTCTGGTTGGGCCAGATCAGCACCCACACGTTGAAGAGCATGATGGTGCCGAGCCAGGCGCCGATGCCGATGGTGAGCTGGTAGACGTTCACCGAGCCGCCCATCAGGCCGAAGGCGAACGCGCCCAGGTTGCCGGTCCAGGCCAGGTAGATGAAGCCCATCAGCCAGGTCACCGCCGCGGACATGCGGAACCAGAGCAGGGCGCGGGGCGCCACGTACTTGCTGATGCCGGCGCCGCCTGGGCCACCCTTGTCCGCAGCCGCCTCGGCCAGAGCCGGGGTCTGCACGAAGTTGAAGTAGTAGAGCAGGCCGATCCAGGTGATGCCCGCCAGGATGTGGAACCAACGGATCAGGACCAGCCAGTTGAGGCCGCCGAGGCCCATGCTGACGATCAGGCCCACCACGATGGCGAGCACGAAGCCCAGGGTGAGCGTGCCTTTGATGCTGTTCAGGGGGTTCATCGCGTACTCCTCGTTTTGAATTCTTGCCCGGAGCCCTTGAGGCCTGCGGCCGGACGGCATTACGTCCAATCGCATTATGCGCTCTAGTATAATACTTCCCGTAAGCCATGCCATCGGACCCCATGCCCACCCCCGTGTCCCAGCTCCCGGCCTCGCCCTGCATCGGAGTCTGCGCCCTGGATGACGAGGATTATTGTCACGGGTGCATGCGTCACATAAACGAGATCGCGGGCTGGATGCGGCTATCCGACGAAGAACGACGTCGTATACTCGATGAACTTCCATCGCGGCGCGCCAAGGTGGCGTCCGCGCGGCAATAATAATCGAGGAGAGACAACAATGGACATGAAGAGAACCGCTTGCGCCATCGCCCTGCTGGCCGCCGTATCGGGTACCGCCATCGTCGCCGGCTGCGCCAGCGACAAGCCCATGCCCGCACAGCGCGCAGGCACATACGTGGATGATTCCTATCTGACCACGGCCGTGAAGACCAAATTGTTGGGCGATACCGGCCTCAAATCTTTCGATATCCATGTGGCGACTAGCAACCAGGTGGTAGTGCTGAGCGGGACATTGCCGACCACGGCACTGCGCGACCAGGCGGTGACCGTGGCCAAGAGCGTCGATGGCGTGAAAGACGTGGTCTCGAACATCGACGTGAAGCCTTAACGTATCAACCTTAAGCGGTTCCGGAGGGAGTGATGGACGAGGTGGTGGAACGCATCAAGCGTGAGATCGAGGGTAAGCCGGTGGTGCTCTTCATGAAGGGCACGCCGGACTTCCCGCAGTGTGGCTTTTCAGCCCGCACCACCCAGGTATTGAAGAGCCTGGGGGTGGAGTTCGGCCATGTGAACGTGCTGGCCGAGCCGGAAGTGCGCGCCACCCTGCCGCGCTATTCCAACTGGCCCACATTCCCGCAGCTCTTCGTCAAGGGCGAGCTGATCGGCGGCTGCGACATCGCGGTGGAGATGTTCGAGTCTGGCGAGCTTAAGAAACTCTTCGATGAGAAGGGCATCAAGCACGCCTGAACCGTCACGGCATCGCGACATGGAGACGGGGCTTCGGCCCCGTTTCTCTTTCAGCGGCGCAGGGAAGCCTGGTAGATGTCCTGGAAACGATTGACGATCTCGCAGAAGAGATCGGCGGTCTTCTCCGCGTCATAGGAGGCGGAATGGGCCGCAGCGCTGTCCCAACTCAAGCCCATGGCCTCCACAGCCCGCGCCAGCACCGTCTGACCGAGGGCCACGCCGCCCAGGGTGGCGGTGTCGAAGCTGGAGAAGGGGTGGAAGGGATTGCGTTTCACGCCGCTGCGCGTCACGGCGGCATTGAGGAAATTCAGGTCGAAGAAGGAGTTGTGCCCCACCAGCACGGCCCGGGTGCAGCCGTAGCGGTCGAGGTCGGTGCGTACCTCGCGGAACAGGCGCCGCAACGCCTCCCGCTCCGGCAGTGCCGGCCGCAAGGGGTGATAAGGATCGATACCGGTGATGGCGAGGGCCGCCGGCTCGATGTTGGCGCCCTCGAAGGGCTGCACGTGGAAACTGTGAGTCGAGCCGCGGTGCAGCAGGCCTGAATCGTCCATCTCCAGCAGCACGCCGGCCACTTCCAGCAGCGCATCCGTCTGCGGGTTGAAGCCCCCGGTCTCCACGTCCACCACCACGGGTAAGAAACCGCGGAAACGCTGGGAGAAGGGATGCGGAGCGGAGCTGTGGTCCATCGAATCAGGATAAAGCAAGCAGCAGGCGGAAGATACGCTTACTTGACGGTCCAGGCGATTTCTTCGCCGGCGCGGAACGGCACCAGCTTGCTCTCGCCGAAGGAGTAGCTCGCGGGCGGCGTCCAGGCCTTCTTCACCAGCGTGATGCGGTCGCGGTTGCGGGGCAGGTCGTAGAAATCCGCGCCGTGGAAACTGGCGAACCCTTCCAGTTTGTCCAGCGCACCGGCCTGCTCGAAGACTTCCGCATAGAGTTCGATGGCGGCGTGGGCGCTGTAGATGCCGGCGCAACCGCAGGCGTTCTCTTTCAGGTGCTGCGCGTGGGGTGCGCTGTCGGTGCCCAGGAAGAACCTGGGATTGCCGCCCACCGCCGCCTTCACCAGGGCGTCCCGGTCCTGCTCACGCTTGAGGATCGGCAGGCAGTAGAAGTGCGGACGTATGCCGCCCTTGAAGAGGGCGTTGCGGTTGTGCAGCAGGTGCTGGGGCGTGATCGTCGCACCCACGTTGGTGGGCGCGGACTTCACGAACTCCACGGCGCCTTTCGTCGTGATGTGCTCGAACACCACCTTCAGGTTCGGCAGGCGCTGCACCAGCGGCGCCAGTACCTTGTCGATGAACACGGTCTCCCGGTCGAACACGTCCACCGCGGGATCCGTCACTTCGCCGTGCACCAAGAGCGGCAGGCCCACCTCCGCCATGGTCTCCAGCACCCTCTGGCAGCGCGTGATGTCCCGCACGCCCGCGTCCGCGTTGGTGGTGGCGCCGGCGGGATAGAACTTCACCGCGTGCACGTGGCCGTTGGCCTTGGCCTTATGGATCTCCTCCGGCTGCGTGCTCTCGGTGAGATAGAGCGTCATCAGCGGCGTGAAATCGGAACCTTTCGGTATCACCGCCAGGATGCGTTCGCGGTACTGCAGGGCCAGCTCCAGGGTGGTCACCGGCGGTTTCAGGTTGGGCATGACGATGGCGCGGCCGAAGCGCGCCGCTGTGTGGGGCAGCACGTCCCGCAGCAGGTCGCCGTCCCTGAGATGCAGGTGCCAGTCGTCCGGGCGGGTGAGGCTGAGTTCGGTCATCTCGGCGCCAGTCCCTGATCCATGAGCAGGTCGAGGGTGAAACGCACGCCGAAGCCTGTCACGTCGGTGGGCACTTGGGCGAGCCCGCCCTTGTGTTCGGCCGAGGCGAGGTCCACGTGCACCCAGGGTACCGAGTCCGGCACGAAGCGGCCGAGGAAACGCGCCGCCAGGATGTGGTCCGCTTCGCTCTCGATGATGCATTGCTTTACGTCGGCGACGGCGCTCTCCAGCGGCTCGTCATAGTCCGCGTCAACCGGCATGGGCCAGACGCGCTCGCCGCTGTGGACACCCGCGGCTAGGATGGAGGGATGGAGTTCGGCGCGGTTGCTGAAGGCGCCGGCGTAGCGGCTGCCCAGGGCTACGATGCAACTTCCGGTGAGCGTCGCGTAATCCAGCATCAGGGCAGGCGAGTGACGGCCCGCCAGCGCCAGGGTATCCGAGAGCACCATGCGGCCTTCCGCGTCAGTGTGCACGATCTCGATGGTCATGCCGTTGCTGGCGCGCACGACGTCATTCTGGGTGTAGGCCTTCGGACCGATATGGTTGCGGGCGAGGGCGAGCCAGGCGTCGACCGGGAATGCCACTTTCAGGCGCGTGAGCACCAGCAGCGTAGCCAGGGCTACCGCCGAGCCCTGCATGTCGCCGTGCATCCCGAACATGGATTTGGCGGACTTCAGGTTCACGCCGCCGGTGTCGTAGCAGATGCCCTTGCCCACCAACGCCACGGGCTTCACGCCCCGCGCCGGCTTGGAGGGCCTATAGCTCAAGCGCAGCACGCCCGCATCGCGGCTGTCGCTGCCTTGGGACACCGCCAGGAAGGCGCCGGCGCCGAGGCGCGCGAGCTTCTTCTCGTCCAGGAATTCGAGCTTCCAGTCCTCGCGCCGGGCGAGTTCCTTCGCATAGGCGAGGTAGACCGCGGGCGTGAGGTGGTTCGCCGGCAGCAGCGTGAGCCAGCGGGCCAGCGCATTGCCTTCCGCTTCGGCGAGGCGGCGGCTGAAATCCAGCGGCTTCTTGCCGTCGAACAGCGTCAGGCTCTGGACATGGCGGGATTCGGGGACCTCTTTCTTGAACTGGGGCGCCTCGAAGTTGGATGCGGCCACCGCGGATACCAGCGCATCCAGCAGCAGCGGGCGCTGTGCCTCATCGGCTGCCGGCAGGATCGCGCCTAGATGCAGGGCTTCGGTCTCGCGCACCTTGGCGATGCAGCGGCGGGCTAGGGTCAGGAGGTCGAAGGCGGATGCACCGGCCTTATAACTGGCCAGCACCGCCACAGTGCCACGGGCATTGGGCAGGTCGACCCGCGTCGGGGCGAGAATCTTCTTACCCTCCAGGCGCTTTTTCAAGCGCTCGGAGTGGGCAAATTCCGGCCAGCGCTTTTGGAGTGCGCTTTCCGGTAGAAGTATAATGATGGCGTCCAGGGCATCGACCCGGGCCGCGTCCGCCGCCGTGAGAGGCTGGCGGATATCGAGCTTCGGGTACCGCGGCAGCTTGGATGGCATCTGATTTCCCGGGTGATATCGGGGAGTCATGATATAGGGCTTCCGGCCCCGCCGAAAGCGAGATCGAGGCATCGGGACGGCCGGACCGGCCGTACACCCCGCGGCGGCGGGGTTTTTATTCCCCGTACGACGCAGACCAACCACAGGGCATCTCTTGCCATGGCGAACGACACGACGGACATGCAGGACATCGACGCGATCGAGACCCACGAATGGCTCGATGCGCTGGCTTCGGTGCTGGAGACGGAGGGCGCCGAGCGGGCCCACTACCTGATTGAACGGCTTATAGATAAAGCGCGCCGTTCCGGCGCGTACCTGCCGTACAGCCCCAATACCGCCTACGTCAACACCATCAACGCCAACCAGGAGCCGCCGTACCCCGGCGACCGCGCCATCGAGAAGCGCATCGAGGCCTACCTGCGCTGGAACGCCATGGCCATGGTGGTGCATGCCAACAAGGAGAACAGCGGCATCGGCGGGCACATCGCCACCTACGCCTCTTCCGGCACCTTATATGAAGTGGGCTTCAACCATTTCTGGCGCGCGCCCACCAAAGACGGTGGCGGCGACATGGTCTATGTGCAGGGTCATTCCTCCCCCGGCATCTACGCGCGTTCTTTCCTCGAAGGGCGCTTCACCGAACAGCAGCTCCTGAACTTCCGGCGCGAAGTCGAGCGCGACGGCCTCACTTCCTATCCGCACCCCTGGCTGATGCCGGACTACTGGCAGTTCCCGACGGTGTCCATGGGCCTGGGGCCACTGCAGGCCATCTACCAGGCTCGTTTCTCGCGCTACATGGAGCACCGCGGCTTCATCCCCGAGAGCGACCGCAAGGTGTGGGCGTTCCTGGGTGACGGCGAGATGGACGAGCCCGAATCCATGGGCGCCATCTCCCTCGCGTCGCGTGAGAAGCTCGACAACCTCATCTTCGTGGTCAACTGCAACCTGCAACGCCTGGACGGCCCGGTGCGGGGCAACGGCAAGATCATCCAGGAGCTGGAAGCGAACTTCCGCGGCAGCGGCTGGAACGTGATCAAGGTGCTGTGGGGTTCCCGCTGGGATGCGCTGCTGGAGCGCGACCATGGCGACCTGCTGAAGCGCCTGATGATGGAATGCGTGGACGGCGAGTACCAGAACTTCAAGTCCAAGGACGGCAAGTTCGTCCGCGAGAAGTTCTTCGGCAAGTATCCGGAACTCCTGGAGATGGTCGCCAACATGAGCGACGAGGAGATCTGGAACCTGAATCGCGGCGGCCACGATGCGCGCAAGGTGCATGCGGCCTACAAGGCGGCGGTCGAGCACAAGGGCCAGCCCACCGTGATCCTGGCGCATACCGTCAAGGGCTTCGGCATGGGCAAGTCCGGCCAGGGCCAGATGGGCGCGCACCAGCAGAAGAAGCTGGATGAGGAGGCCCTCAAGGGCTTCCGTGACACCTTCAACATCCCGGTGAGCAACGAGGAGATCGCCAAGGTCCCCTTCACCCGCCCGCCGGAAGACAGCGAAGAGGTGAAGTACCTCAAGGCGCGCCGCGAGAAGCTCGGCGGTTATCTGCCACAGCGCCGCCACGAGGCGAAGGCGCTGCCTGTGCCCGGGTTGGATTTCTTCAAGATCTTCCTCGAGAGCACCGGCGACCGCGAGATCTCCACTACCATGGCGATCGTGCGCATCATCACTGCGCTGGTGAAGGACAAGGGCCTGGGCAAGCACATCGTGCCCATCGTGCCGGACGAGGCGCGCACCTTCGGCATGGAAGGCCTGTTCCGCCAGATCGGCATCTACTCCTCGGTGGGCCAGCTCTACGAGCCGGCCGACGCTGACCAGCTCATGTTCTACAAGGAAGACAAGTCCGGCCAGATCCTGGAGGAGGGCATCACCGAGCCCGGCTCCATGGCATCCTGGATCGCGGCGGCCACGTCCTACAGCAACCACGGCATCCAGATGGTGCCGTTCTACATCTACTACTCCATGTTCGGCTTCCAGCGCATCGGCGATCTCGCCTGGGCGGCGGGCGACATCCAGGCGCGGGGCTTTCTGATCGGAGGTACGGCAGGCAGGACCACGCTGGAAGGCGAGGGCCTGCAGCACGAGGACGGCCACAGCCACATCCTGTCCTCCACCATCCCCAACTGTGTGTCCTACGACCCCACCTATATGTATGAGGTCGCGGTGATCGTGCAGGACGGCATGCGCCGCATGTTCCAGGAGCAGGAGAACGTCTTCTATTACCTGACCTGCATGAACGAGAACTACCTGCAGCCGGCCATGCTCAAGGGCGCGGAGCAGGGCATCCTGAAGGGCCTGTACCTCCTGAAGGAAGGCGGCAAGCAGAAGCTGCGCGTGCAGTTGCTGGGTTCCGGCACCATCCTGCGGGAAGTGGAGGCCGCCGCCGAGATGCTGGAGAAGGACTGGGGCGTGTCGGCGGACGTGTGGAGCGCCACCAGCTTCACGGAGCTGCGCCGTGAGGGCCTGGATTGCAGCCGCTGGAACCTGTTCCATGCCGGCGACAAGCCGCGGGTGCCCTACGTGACCGAGACCCTGGCGAAGTCCACGGGTCCGATCATCGCCGCCACCGACTACATGAAGCTCTTCGCCGACCAGATCCGCGAGTTCGTGCCGCGCCGCTACACGGTGCTGGGCACCGACGGCTATGGCCGCAGCGACACCCGCACCGGCCTGCGCCACTTCTTCGAGGTGGACCGCCGCTACGTGACGATCGCCGCGCTTAAATCACTTGTAGATGAGAACCAGTTGGATGCGAAGAAGGTGGTCGAAGCCATGAAGAAATATGGCATCGATCCGAACAAGCCCAACCCGGTCACGGTGTAAGGAGAAGCGCCGTGGCAGAAAAAGAAATCAAAGTACCGGACATCGGCAACTTCAAGGATGTCGAAGTCATCGAGATCATGGTCAAGGCCGGTGACACCGTCGCCAAGGAACAGGGCCTCATCACCCTCGAGACCGACAAGGCCGCCATGGACGTGCCCGCGCCCTATGCCGGCACCGTGAAGTCCCTCAATGTGAAGAAAGGCGACAAGGTCTCGGAAGGCTCCCTGGTCCTCGTCATGGACGCCCAGGAAGAGAGCGCGGCCGCCAAACCCGTGGCCGTGCCCGCGAAGGCCGCGGCAGCTGCGGCACCTAAGGACGCTGCGAAGCCCGCTCCGGTGGCCCAGGCGCCCCGCGCTTCGGTTCCGGCCTCGCTGCCGCCCATCAACGAATCCGGTTTCGGCAAGGCCCATGCGGGCCCTTCCGTGCGCAAGTTCGCGCGTGAGCTGGGCGTGGATCTCAGCCGCGTCAACGGTAGCGGGCGCAAGGGACGCATCACCCCCGAGGACGTGAAGGTCTTCGTGAAGGCCGTCATGCAGGGCGGCGCGGCCGCCGGCGGCGGCCTGCCCAAGGTGCACGAAGTAGACTTCGCGCGTTTCGGTGAGGTCGAGGTCAAACCCCTCTCCCGCATCAAGCGCATCTCCGGCCCGCGCCTGCAGGCGGCCTGGGTCAACGTGCCCCACGTCACCCAGCACGATGAGGCGGACATCACCGATCTTGAGAACCTGCGCAAAGAACTGAAGTCCGACGCCGAGAAGATCGGCGCCAAGCTCACACCGCTGGCGTTCCTGGTGAAGGCCACCGTCGCCGCGCTCAAGGAATATCCGGACTTCAACTCATCTCTGGACCCCTCGGGCCAGAACCAGGTGATGAAGAAGTATTTCCACGTGGGCTTCGCTGCGGACACGCCCAACGGCCTCGTGGTCCCGGTGATCCGCGATGCGGACAAGAAGAACGTGTTCGAGATCGCGAAGGAACTGGGCGAGCTGGCGGCCAAGGCCCGGGACGGCAAGCTCAAGGGTGAGGAGATGCAGGGGGGCTGCTTCAGCATCTCGAGCCTGGGCGGCATCGGCGGCACCGCCTTCACGCCCATCGTGAACGCGCCGGAGGTGGCCATCCTCGGCGTCTCCAAGTCCTCCATGAAGCCCGTGTGGGACGGCAAAGCCTTCCAGCCGCGGCTCATGCTGCCGCTCTCCCTCTCGTATGATCACCGGGTCATAGACGGTGCCGCTGCCGCGCGCTTCACCAGCTTCCTCTCGAAGATCCTGTCGGAAGCTCGGGGCTTGGTTTTGTAGCTGCTGGTATGCATCGCATCCTGCGCATAAGTTTACTGATGTCACTTCTTCTTGTGGCATCGGCTGTGTACGCAACCGATAAACCTTTGTCCAAGAATGCCTTCATCCTTCCCATAAGTGCAGGCCCAGATTTATTGAAGCAGTGTTCCAGGGATACCCCTCAGAACGTTTCCGAGTTCTGGACGCCTACCGCAGAGCAAATTGACGCTCTCGAACGCCGTATAGATGATTTCTTCACTTCATGGCGCCCACCTGAGCGGAGGGGTACTCCTCCGGGAAAGCTTGCTCGCTATCATCGTCAGTATGTGGGTATAGTCGTAAATGGAAAGCGTCTGATCTACGGCAATTTTTACGATCTCGATTACGATCCGGCCAACAACGAAGCTCAGAAACCAGTAATCATCTGTGATGGCGGGCCATACATGTTTGGTTTGGAATACGACCCGGACCAGCGAAAGATCGTCGATGCTCAAGTGAACGGCGCTATCTGAGGCTCTGGCATGCACCATTCCCGCCTCTGTGCTGTGCTCATAGATTGCAAAGCCGAAGACGTGGATGCAGCCGCCCGCTTCTGGGGCGAGGCGCTGGGCCGCCCGGTGGACATGGGCCACAGCGGCAGCCGTGGCAACTACCGCATGCTGGAGACCCCGCCCGATGAGCCCATCGTGGAGATCCAGAAGGTGTACCACGAGAGCCGGGTGCACATCGACATCGAGACCGATGACATCCCCGCCGAAGTGAAGCGCCTGGAGCATCTCGGCGCCACGGTGGTGCAGGAACTGCCCCGCTGGGTGGTGATGCAGGCCCCCACCGGCCAGCGCTTCTGCGTGGTGCGTGTGCAACGCCCCGGTTTCCCCAAGAATGCGAACCGTTGGGGCTGAACCCAGTCCCATCTATCGAAACAAGAGAATAACCATGGCCAAGACCCTCGAAGTCAAAGTCCCGGACATCGGCAACTTCAAGGATGTGGAAGTCATCGAAGTGCTGGTGAAGCCCGGCGACTCGATCACCAAGGAGCAGGGGCTCGTGACCCTGGAGACGGACAAGGCCGCCATGGACGTGCCATCGCCCGCGGCGGGGACGGTGAAAGAGGTCAAACTCAAGAAGGGTGACAAGGCTTCCCAGGGCACCCTGGTGGCTGTGCTGGAAGTGAGTGAGACGGCTGAGGCGCCGAAGGCTACAGCGTCAAAACCCGCTGCACCGATTGCTGCCGCGGCTGCGCCCAAGGCTGAAGCGCCCAAGCCGGCGCCCGCTGCGGCGAATGTCCCCGAATACTCCGGCAAGCATGACATCGAGTGCCAGATGGTGGTGATCGGCTCCGGCCCGGGCGGCTACAGCGCGGCTTACCGCGCGTCGGACCTGGGACTGCAGACGGTGCTGGTGGAGCGTTACGCCGCGCTCGGCGGCGTCTGCACCAACGTGGGCTGCATCCCCTCCAAGGCACTGCTGCATGCCGCCAAGGTCATCGAGGATGCGGAAGCCATGGCCGAGAACGGCGTGGTGTTCGGCAAGCCCAAGATCGACCTGGATAAGCTCCGCGGCTTCAAGGAGAAGGTGGTCAAGAAGTCCACCGACGGCCTCGCCATGCTGGCGAAGCAGCGCAAGGTGCAGCTGGTGCAGGGTAGCGCCAAGTTCCTGGGCCCGCACCATATCGCGGCGGAGCTGGACGGCAAGCAGACCGTCATCAAGTTCGGACAGTGCATCATCGCCACCGGCAGCGAGGTGACGCGTATCCCGGGCCTGCCGGACGATCCGCGCATCATGGACTCGACGGGCGCCTTGGAACTCAAGGACCTGCCGGAACGCCTGCTGGTGGTGGGCGGCGGCATCATCGGCCTGGAGATGGCCTGCGTGTATGACGCCCTGGGCGTGAAGGTCACGGTCGTCGAACTCACCGAGACCCTCATCCCCGGCGCGGACCGGGACGTGGTGCGGCCCCTGGAGCAGCGCATCAAGAAGCGTTACGAGCAGATCCTGCTCGGCGTGAAGGTTGCGAAGCTGGAGGCGACGAAGCAAGGCATCCAGGCCAACTTCGAAGGCGAGGGCGCGCCGGAACCCCAGACTTACGGCCGCGTGCTGGTGGCGGTGGGTCGCCGCCCCAACGGCAAGATGTTGGACGCGGCGAAGGCGGGCGTCACGGTGGACGAGCGCGGCTTCATCCCCGTGGACCGGCAGATGCGCACCAGCGCCGGCAACATCTTCGCGATCGGCGATGTCATCGGCAATCCCATGCTGGCCCACAAGGCGAGCCATGAGGCCCACGTGGCCGCGGAAGTGGCGGCGGGGCACAAGCGCTTCTTCGATGCGCGGGTCATCCCCTCCGTCGCCTACACAGATCCGGAAGTGGCCTGGGTCGGCCTCACGGAGATCGAAGCCAAGGCCCAGGGCATCGCCTACGGCAAGGGCGTGTTCCCCTGGGCGGCCTCAGGCCGCGCCCGCTCCATCGACCGCACCGACGGCATGACCAAGCTCATCTTCGAGGAAGGCACGGACCGGCTCATCGGCGCCGCCACCGTCGGCGTGAACGCCGGTGAGTTGATAGGCGAACTCTCGCTCGCCATCGAGATGGGCGCCAACGCCGAGGACATCGGCCTCACCATCCATCCGCATCCCACCCTGAACGAGAGCGTGATGCTTGCGGCGGAGGTGTTCGAAGGGACCATCACCGATCTCTATGCGCCGAAGAAGCACTAGAACGCGAGGCTCAACAAGGCATAGACACCGAACGCAGACAGGAACGCACCTGAGCCGTAGTTGATCCACTTCATGGTGCCGGGCTTGAGCTTGTGCCGCACCAGTGACACGCCGCCCGAGAGCAGCAGCCACCACAGCGCCGAGCCCACGAACACGCCCGCCACGACTATCGCCGCCGCGCCGTAGTCCCCGCCGCTGGTCCCCAGGCCCAGACCCGCGAACACTGCCATGAATGAAAGTATCGTGGCGGGATTCGTGAGCGTGAGCAGCAACGTCGTGAAGAAGGCACTGGCATAGCGTGCCTTGGTATTGCCCGTGCTCTCTTCCTTCGGCTTGCTGCGGAAGGTCGTGATACCGAGGTAGACCAGGAAAGCACCGCCGATCAGCTTCGTCCAGAAGGCATAGCCCATGAGGAAGCTGGAGATGAAGGTGAGGCCGAAGGCGCCCACGCAGCCATAGAGAGAGTCCGCCACGGCAGCCCCCAGGCCCGTGAGCAGGCCTAGCAAGCGTCCTTCCGCCAGGGTGCGGCGGATCACCAGCATGCCGATGGGGCCAACCGGTGCCGCGATGGCGAAGCCGATCACGAGACCACGTGCGAAAAGATCGAAGTGCATGTCCCATCCTCCTGATACCGAAACCCAAAAAGAAACCGCCAATCCGGCGGTTTTCTGCTGAAAACATGCGGGCGAACGTGCCCGAGCCGGACCTTTAAGGTTGTCGGCTGACTTGATGCAGCATGCTGTGGAGGCTATGGGTTCTCATGGGGCGGCTATCTTATAGCTGGCTGACGTCCTGTCAAGTCTCTGGCCCAAGACCCGCGCACGGGGCCACGCTAGAATGGGTGCCATGACGCGTATATCCGCCTTGTTGTCCCTGGTCTGCCTCACGGCGCTCTCGGCTTGCGTGCCGAAGGAGATCAACCAGTTCATCGGCCAGGATCCGAAGCTGGTCTATGGCCCGCTCTATCTCGTGGACCAGGACACCATGCAATTCGATGAGTCCAAGCCCAGTGTCGATTGGGGGATGTCCCTGGTGTGGCAGGGCGATCACTACGTGGTGAGTGCGGATGAGAACACGACGCCCAACAAACTGACCCAGGTCTGGAAGGTGGTGGCGGTGCAGGACATCCCGCTGCTTCATCAGGGCCAGATCATCGTCATGGGCAACTGCATGGATGATCAGGTGCCCAATTCACGCATCGTGGCGGTGGCGGACTACGATCAGGGTGAGGCCTGGTTCGATCATTTCGAGGGTGCCTGGGCCTATGACTATGCGCAGGATGCGTTCGCGCCTTATCCCACCGAACACCTGTTGTGTGCCAACCCCAGGGTCGGATTGGCGCTGGACGCCGCCCGTCCCCTGACTCCGATGCCTTTGCCCGTGATACCCGTGCCAGCAGCCATCACCGCGCCGGTCCCCCAGCCTTCCGGAGGATGAAGCCATGCTCGAACTGCGCCCCAACTGCGAGTGCTGCGACAAAGATCTGCCGCCGGATTCCATCGAGGCCATGATCTGCACCTTCGAGTGCACATTCTGCCGCGATTGCGTCGAGGAGCGCTTGCAGGGCGTGTGCCCCAATTGCGGCGGCAACTTCCAGGCGCGGCCGGTGCGCCCGGCGAAGCTTCTGGAGAAACATCCCCCTTCAGTGAAGCGGGTGCACAACCCGAAATGCGCGGGCGCGGCCGCTTGAGATATCCCATCTTGAGAATCGCCGGCTTCTGCCTGCTGCTGCTGACGGGCTGTGCTTCCACGCCTGTCGCGCCGCCGCATCCGTACTACGCCACGGGGCCCTTGCAGGGCCGCCTGGAGCAGGGGATCTACCATGACATGCGCGGCTGGTTCGGCATCGCGAGCCCCATCTCTCCTTCTGACCCGACTTACGCTTACATGAGCGTGGGCGAGGAATACCATCCCAATATCGGCTACGCCAGCTTCATCCCTCTGGACAAGCCCGGTGAGTATTACCGGGCCTACATGGAGGATTTCCCCGCCAGCGGTCATGTGGTGCCTGACATGGGGCAGGTGGCGGACGGGGCCATGCGTTTCTTCGGCAAGCAACTGGTGCAGGCTCGGGTAGAACCTCTGCACCTCGTGGAGGAGCGCCCCTGGCATGCGGGCGCCACCACGGGGCTCTTGCGGCTCTATACCCAGCGGGTGCCCACCGAGGTTCTGCTGGGCAACTTAGGCATGGCCGAGGACTACACCGCCTATATACTGATGTACGTCACGGCGGAGCAGGGCAAGGTAGCGATGCTGTGGGCCGAGTGGCCCGTGGGTTGCTCGGTCTGCAAGCCGGTGCCGACGGGTCAAGCCAGTGCCAGCACCGATCCCATAGACCAGGCTCTCGCCGCCGACGCACGCAGCGGAGCGTTCCTCGGCTCCTTCCGCTACGGTGCCGATTGAACCCATCAAAGGGGAAAGCATGAGCAAGCTTCCAGAACTCTTCGCCAACAACCGCGCCTGGGCTGAAGGGGTGGTACGCCTCAAGCCTGACTTCTTCCAGCAGCTCTCCGGTCAGCAGAATCCAAAGTATCTGTGGATCGGCTGCGCCGACAGCCGCGTGCCCGCCAACGAGATCATCGGCCTCATGCCCGGCGAGGTGTTCGTACACCGCAACGTGGCCAACGTGGTGGTGCATACGGACCTCAATTGCCTCTCGGTGCTGCAGTACGCGGTGGACGTGCTGAAGGTGGAGCACGTCATCGTCTGTGGTCACTACGGTTGCGGCGGCGTGCAGGCTGCCTACGGCGACGCTTCTCTCGGCCTCATCGACAATTGGCTCCGCCATGTCAAGGACGTGAAGGAGAAATACGAGGCGGACATCGCCAACCGTCCGACCCAGGAGACGCGCCTCGACCGGCTATGCGAACTCAACGTCATCGAGCAGGTGCTTCACGTGTGCCGCACCACCATCGTGTTGGACGCGTGGAAGCGCGGCCAACCGCTGACGGTGCACGGCTGGGTCTACCGCCTGCAGAACGGCATGCTGAGGGAGATCGGCGTGGACATCTCCAGCGCCAAGGAACTGGAGTCCTTCCTGGCCCAGAAGGTCATGCCCGGCGCCACGTTCTGAGACCGTCTCCGATGCTGCCAGAATTGAAGCCCGTCACCCTCGAAGGCGCCCACGTGCGCCTTGAACCCCTGAGCCTCTCCCATCTGGAAGGCCTCTGCGCCGTGGGCCTGGACTCGGAACTCTGGCAGTGGGTGCCCACCCGGGTGCTGGATCCGCAAGGCATGCGTGAGTACGTGGAGTCCGCGCTCGCCGACCAGGCGCGCGGCGTGAGCCTGCCTTTCGCCACCCTCCTGCGGGAGACGGGGCAGGTGGTGGGCTGCACCCGCTATGCCAACGTCAGCCGCGTGGACGGACGGCTCGAGATCGGCTGGACCTGGATCGGCAAGCCGTGGCAGCGCAGCCCGGTGAATACCGAGGCCAAGTTCCTGATGCTGCGCCATGCCTTCGAGAGCCTGGGCTGCACCCGCGTGGAACTGAAGACCGACGGGCTCAACGATAAGTCCCGCAATGCCATCCTACGTATCGGCGCCAAGCAAGAGGGAATCCTGCGGCGCCACACGCTGACCTACAGCGGCCGCATGCGGGACACCGTGTACTTCGGCATCTTGGATGACGAGTGGCCCTCGGTGAAGCTGGCGCTCGAGGCGAAGCTCAGGCGCGCATGAAAAAGCCCGCGGCGCTCTCGCACCGCGGGCCATCCATCTAAGCTCTATATCTTAGCGATTGCCGTTGCGATCGCCGCCGTTGCCATTGCTGCGGCTGCGGCCCTGGCTGTTGCCATGGCCATGGTCGCGGGAACCGGGACGGCTGTGGCCGCCCTGTCGTCCCTGGCCGCCACCGTTGTGGCGGCGTGGCGCGTGGCTGCGCGCAGGGCGCGCATCCGGCTCATGCAACGGAGCCTGGCCCGGTTCGAAGCCAGGCACGATGGTCTGCGGGATCTCGGTACGCAGCAGACGCTCGATGTCACGCAGCAAGCTGCGCTCGGCGCCTGCCACCAGCGAGATGGCCTCGCCCGAGCTGCCGGCGCGGCCGGTGCGGCCGATGCGGTGCACGTAGTCCTCGGGCACGTTCGGCAGCTCGTAGTTCACCACGTGGGGCAGCATGTCGATGTCCAGGCCGCGGGCGGCGATGTCCGTCGCCACCAGCACTCGCACCCGGCCGGCCTTGAAGTCCGCGAGCGCACGCGTGCGCGCACCCTGGCTCTTGTTGCCGTGGATGGCGGCGGCCTGGATACCGTCCTTGCCGAGCTGCTCCGCCAGGCGGTTGGCGCCGTGCTTGGTGCGGCTGAACACCAGCACCTGCTTCCAATCGCCTTCGGTGATGAGCTTGGCCAGCAGCATGCGCTTGCGGCCCTGGTCCACCGGGTAGATGCGCTGGCTGACGCGCTCTGCCGTGGAGTTGCGGGGCGCCACGTCGATGGTCTCCGGGTCCTTCAGGATGCCGGCAGCGAGGCCGCGGATGTCATCGGAGAAGGTCGCCGAGAACATCAGGTTCTGGCGCTGTTTCGGCAACAGGGCCAGCACCCGGCGGATGTCGCGGATGAAGCCCATGTCCAGCATGCGGTCAGCCTCGTCCAGCACCAGGATCTCGACCTTCGAGAGGTCGATGGTGCGCTGCTCGACGTGGTCCAGCAGGCGGCCCGGGGTGGCGATGACGATGTCCACGCCGCGGCGCAGCTTGTCGATCTGCGGGTTGATGTTCACGCCGCCGAAGATGATGGCGGTGGAGAAGCGCAGGTACTTGCCGTAGGTCTGCACGCTCTCGCCCACCTGGGCGGCGAGTTCGCGGGTCGGCGTGAGGATCAGCGCCCGTACCGGGTGGCGGTGGCCACCGTTCGGGCCGGGGCTGGTCTGGAGGCGCTGCAAGAGGGGCAGGGTGAAGCCCGCCGTCTTGCCGGTGCCCGTCTGGGCGGCGGCCTGGAGGTCGCGCCCGGAGATGACCACGGGGATGGCGCGTGTCTGCACCGGAGTGGGCTCGTTATAGCCCTGTTCTTTGACAGCACGCAGCAATTCGGCCGAAAGGCCGAGGGTATCGAATGACATTTAAGCTCCTGGAGAAGCCTGCTGGCGCACTTAGGCGCTCTGCCGGTCCAGGCATGAGAGGGTTACGTTGGGACGGGGATACGGAAGGTATACCGCGACAGGTTTGGGGGACTTGAGACCGGATCGTGCCACCAAACTCGGGAGCCATTATACGGGGTCCGGGGCGGATTACCTAATGAAATCAGTCGGGAACAGCCCCCCGGCGTAACAAAACCCGGGGTGCCCGGGTCTTGGGAGGAGCCCCAGGCCGCCCCCCAGCTGCCTCTATCCAGCCTGCCTCCGTCCAGGCCCGATTCGAGTAGTCTGGATGCGGGGAAATTTCTAGAGTCTTCAACCCGAGTGGAGGATTGGACATGAATAGAGACATCAAACTCGCCATCACCGCCGCCGTCGCCGGCGTGGTGACCTTCGCCGCCGCATCCGCCCTGGCCGCCGACAAGCCGGCCCAGGAGAAGTGCTTCGGCGTCGCCGCCGCGCACCAGAACGACTGCGCCACGGCCAACAACTCCTGCGCCGGCAGCGCCGGCAAGGACCGCCAGGCGGACGCCTTCGTGTACCTGCCGAAGGGCCTGTGCACCAAGATCGCGGGCGGCACCACCACCGCTCCCGCCAAGAAGGGCTGAGGTCCGCTTAGGGGCCTCGCCGTGGATACCGCGGCATCCCGTCCCGGCCCTATCCCCGCGCGTGCGGGGATAGGGTTGCGGGCGCCCCACGTGCAGGCAGTGCTGGCGGACCGGCCCGCCGTGGCCTGGTTCGAGGTGCACAGCGAGAACTACTTCGCTCCCGGCGGCCGCGCCGTGGCGGAACTGGACCTGGTCCGCCGTGACTACGCCCTCAGCCTGCACGGCGTCGGGCTGTCCCTCGGCGGCAGCGAGCCCCTCGATGCGGCGCATCTGCGCAACCTCAAGCAGGCCATCCAGCGCTACGCGCCCGGCCTCGTCTCCGAACACCTGTGCTGGACCGCGGGCGGCGGCAGCCACTTCCATGATCTCCTGCCCCTGCCTTACACCGAAGAGGCCCTGCGGCACGTCAGCGCGCGCATCGCGGAAGCCCAGGAGCACCTCGGCCGGCGCCTGCTGATAGAGAACGTGTCGAGTTATCTCGAGTTCGAGCATTCCGCCATCCCCGAATGGGAGTTCCTGCGGGAGACCGCCGCGCGCTCCGGCTGCGGCATCCTGCTGGACGTGAACAACATCCATGTGAGCGCCGTGAACCACGGGTTCGATGCGCGCCTCTACATCGACTCCATCCCGGCCCGGGACGTGGAGGAGATCCACCTCGCCGGCCACGTCACCAAGGACATCGAAGGCACGGCCTTGCTCATCGACACCCACAGCCGCCCCGTCTCCGATGCGGTGTGGGGGCTGTATGCGCACGCGCTGGAGCGCTTGGGGCCGAAGCCCACGCTCATCGAGTGGGACAGCGACCTTCCGGCATTCGACGTGTTGCTGGCTGAGGCCGCCAAGGCCGATGCCCGCCTGGGACGGCGCCATGTTGCCGCTGCCTGAGTTGCAACGGGGCTTCGCCCATGCCCTGCGCGGCGAGCGCGGCAAGGCCTTGCCCTTGCGCGCCCACGGCCTCAGCGGCGAACGCCGGCTGCAGGTCTACCGGCACAACTACGAGAGCGCGCTGCTCGCGGCCCTGCGCGCCGTGTATCCGGTCACCGAGCGGCTGGTGGGGGAGGAGTTCTTCGCCGCCGCGGCCGCGCATTACGTCGCCGCCAACCCTTCCCACAGCGGCAACATCCAGGACTACGGCGGCGCCCTGCCGCTGTTCCTGAACGATTACGCCCCGGCCGCTCCCGTGCCCTATCTCGGCGACGTGGCGGCCCTCGAGTGGCGCCGCCTGCAGGCCGCCGTGGCCGCGCCGCATCAGCCCATGGACCTCAAGGCCCTGGCGGAAGTGCCGGAGGAGATGTTGCCGGAGCTGCGCTTCCATCATCAGCCCGCGGCGCGCGCCTACGATTCCCGCTTCCCGGTATTGAGCATCTGGGAGTTCTGCCAGGACCCGCACCCGGAAGGGGAGCTGGACCTGGAGCAGGGCGGCGAATGCGTGCTCTTCTCCCGGCCCGCGCTGGATGTGCACATGCGCCGTGTCTCCCCGGGTGAATACGCCTTCCTCAGGGCCCTCTGCCGGGGCGAGAGTTTCGCCGTCGCCTGCCGGGCAGCGCTGGAGCAGGAACCGGATTTCGACGTGCAGGAGAGGTTCGCAACGCTGGTGCAGGAAGAGATCCTCACCGGTTTCCATCTATAGAAGAAGGGGTGTCTCGAGATGAAGCTTTTCAACAAGGCCCATGACCTGTACTACAGACTCGTCGCCTGCCTGGGGTATGCCGCGCCCGTGGTGGACCTGGCCCTCCGGCTGTGGGTGGCGGTGGCGTTCTTCCGCGCCGGCCTGGTCAAGGCCCACAACATGGATTCCACCATCGCGCTGTTCGAGAACGAGTACCACGTGCCGGTGTTGCCGCCGGACTTCGCCGCCTATCTCGGCACCGGCATCGAGCTGGTGGTGCCGCTGTTCCTCGCCTTCGGCCTGCTGGGGCGCCTCTCGGCCGGCTTCATGTTCGCCTACAACCTCATCTGCGTGCTGTCCTATCCGGACCTCTGGCCGGATGGCTTCTGGAACGGCCTCTTCGGCGATGGCTTCACCGACCACAAGGTCTGGGGCCTGATGCTGCTGGTCACCTTCGTGTATGGCCCGGGGAAGCTTTCCCTGGACTACCTGCTGATGAAGTTCTTCCCGCGACTCAGGCCTTCGAAAGCCTGACCGCAAAAGGAACGGGGCCGAAAGGCCCCGTTCGTTTTCTGGTGCGGTCCGGGTGGGATCAGGCTTCCGCCTTCTCTCTCTTCTGCGCCGCCTCGGGATGGCTGTCGCTGTACCACTTGCGGGAGAGGTCGCAGAAGGTCCGGAGCACCGGCAAGAGTTCCGAGATGCGCTGGGTGGGGCTGTAAGTCACCTGGGGCGGCACCGTGGGCTCGTAGTGGCGGGTCACGAAGCCTTCCGCTTCCAAGAGCCGCAGGCGCTCCGTCAGCATCTTGGTGGAGATGCCCTCGATGCGGCGGCGCAGGGCGCCGAAGCGCATGGGGCCCTCCGTGGACAGCACCCAGATGAGATAGATGGTCCAGGGACCTGCCAGGACGCCCAGCATGCGGTGCATGGGGGTATCGGTATCGTTGGGGGCGGCGGTGCAGCCCGGTTTCCGTTGGGTATCCATATGGTTACTTTAGTGTACCTACTTGTGATTATCAAGCTAGTTACTAAAATATACCACACTAGAACCCAGGGCACTGACGGAGCAGAACCATGCAGTTATTGAGATTGGATTCCAGCGCCCGGCGCGACCTGTCGGTCTCCCGGGAACTGACCGGGCGATTCACCACTGCCTGGAAGGCTGCCAATCCCGGGAGCCGGGTGGTGGAACGGGACCTGTCGGCCATGCCGCTGTCCCACGTCACGGACCGCTGGGTGCAGGCACGGGACACCGATCCCGCCAGCCAGACCCAAGAGCAGCGCGAGACCCTGGCCCTCTCCGAGGAGCTCATCGCCGAACTGCAGGCCGCCGACGTGATCGTGCTGGGCTCGCCCATGTACAACTTCGGAATCTCGGCCGCGCTCAAGGCCTGGATAGACATGATCATCCGCCAGGGCAAAACCGTGGACTTCAGCGTGCGGCCGCCCGTGGGCCTGGTGCAGGGCAAGCGGCTCGTGCTCCTCCTCGCGCAGGGCGGCCAGTACACGCCGGGTTCCCCCACCGCGGGTTTCGATTTCCAGGAGCCTTACCTGCGGCACGTGCTGGGCATCATCGGCTTGAAGGACATCAGCGTGATCCGTGCGGACCGTCAGCTCTATGGCGAGGAGGCGGCGGCGCTCTCGCGCCACGACGCCCTGGAGCAGATCGGCATCACGGTATCTGAACTATCGAAGGCGGCCGCCTGAAGTAGGGCCGCTTCAAGCAAGGGAAACACCAGGAACCATGCGGGGCGGGATGGGAAAAGGTTTCCGTCGTGAACAGCATCTCGTGGAAGAAAAGCACATCATCCTCATCACTCTTGTCCCTGGGTCTGTTGCTCCTGTCGGCGGCGGTGATGCCGCGCATGGCAGCGGCCCAGACCGGAATCTCCGTCGGTTACACCGGTCAGCATGATGCCCAGCGCGGCCAGGTGCTGATGCTGGATTACGTCCCGGAAGGCAGTCCCTGGGATTTCACCGCCGGCACCATCCACGGTACCCAGACCCGCGACACCTCCTGGGTGGCCGCGTCCTACGAGATCGTGGACCAGCACCTTTACGCGGCTTTCGGTCCGGCACTCATCGCACACCAGACCTCGACCCTCACGAGCCAGTACCAGTTCATGACCACCTTCGGCTACCACAAGGACAACTGGTCTTTGGGCGTGCGTCATCTTTCGAACGGCGGCCTGCGTGGTTCGAACGTGGGCGAGAACGCGGTATTCGTGGCCTGGAATTTCTGAAGGCTATCGCACCGGAGCGGTCATCGACTT
The DNA here is from genome assembly GCA_964584665.1 of uncultured Gammaproteobacteria bacterium. Lineage (GTDB taxonomy): Bacteria > Pseudomonadota > Gammaproteobacteria > Natronospirales > REEB76 > DASUBN01. Next base: position 2,867 of record CAZPAO010000012.1, on the reverse strand, counting down.
TCTGATCGCCGCGTCCGGCGCCGAGTCGTCATAGCTGACCGTGCCGTCCTTGAGGGAGACGCCGAGCTTCTTCCACAGCGCCGGCAGGTCCACGTCCACGGGCTTGTCTTTCCACTGGGCATAGAGTTCTTCCAGCACCGGCACGCCCACGGCCTTGTCGGCCAGGGCGAAACCCTTCTCCAGCGGCCAGGAGACCGTGACGTTGCCGCCGGCCGCCACCACCGCGGCCAGGGCCTGTTGCAGCCCGTACTTGTTGTGGGTGCGCTCGCGGATCGTGACGTCCGCCATCAGGTAGAAGAGCGCGCCGCCCCAGTAAGTGCGGCCCCAGGTGGCGGTGTGGTCCAAGCCTTCATCGCCCGGCTGAGGCAGGCCCTTGGGCATGCCCTCGATGGTCTCTTGCCAGAGATAGTCCACGCTCAAATCCCCGATCTGGGCGCGGGCGATGGGTTCCACGTAGGTGGCCTGGCCTTCCTCGGCCCAATGCTGGTTGTCATCCGCACGTGGGAAAGCTAGATGCACCATCTCGTGGGTCATGACCCAGCTTGCCTGCAGGTCGGCGGCGCTCATGTCCGTGCCGATGCCGAGCTTGATGAGCGCGCCATCCTCATCGCCATAGGTGGTGCCGGAGGGGCCGCCTCGGCCGGGCCGGGCGTTCACCTGGATGTCCACTTCATCCACGGGATAGCGCCCGTAGTAGTGGGTCACGGCGCGCCGGGCCGTGTCGATCCACTTAAGCACATCGTCTTCACTCGCAGTGAGCCCGGAAGCCTGGTAGTCCACCCGCACCGGGCCCATGTGGGTGCCGAGGGCGGGTGCGGGTACGGCGCCAAGTGCCAAAGAAGGCAGCACCGACAGGGACGCCAGCAGTAAGGTCTTGAGGTTCAATCTGTTCCGATGCCGGTCACGAGACCGTCGTTCAGCCAGAGTTTGAGATAGCTCGCTGCCTGCATGGCCACCGCTTCCGGCGCGTGCCACTGGCACAGCCCTTCGCACAGCTCGCCGAAGTTCCGGCCGTCTGAGGCCGCATCCAGCATCCAGGCCTCGTCTTCGGTCAGTGAACGCCAGCGGGTCGTGAGATCCGAGCGCCACAGCAGCCAGGAGGCGGGTGCTTCGGCCGCATCCGGCGGATCCGTCTCCGCATCCAATGCCTGCCAGACCTTCGGCACGTTCCACGTGAGATCGAGACGGCGGACCGAGGGATGCAGCGTGAAGCGCACCTGACCCCAGGCGTCTGCCGGGACCGCCGATAAGGCTTGCAACCCAAGAGGTTCCGCATCCGCCGCATCGAACACCAAACCCTGGTGCCACTCGAAAGCGGCCATCTCGGCGAGGAAGGGGTGCGTGTCGTAGGGCGCGGTGCGCTCCAGGAAATCCGCCAGGTGCCGGCTGAACCAGCGCACGGAAGGATGGGTGGAGGGATGGGCGTCGATGTAGGCACGACCCAGCTTGTCGAACTCCTCATCACCCATGAAGGCGTGCAGGCCGTCGTACGTATCCTGCAGCGCTTCCAGGAGCCGCAGGCGGTAACCCTCCACGTATATGTGGATGCGCTCCTCGGCGCTGGCACGGGCATCGCCCGCCACCTGGCCCCGCATGTCCAGGCTGTTGCCGAGCATGCAGTCCTTGAAATCCTGTTCCAGCTTGAGGAGTGCGGCCATCTTATGGTGTCACTACATGCGCGCCTTGGCGGCGCGGTTGCATTCCACTTTGGGCGGCATCCTTGAGTATGGGGGCTGCGATGCGCCGCGCCTGGTCCAGTTCCGCCATCAGCTCGGGAAGGGGCGGGATGTGGGCGTCCCGCTCGATCATGGTGGAGACGGGACCGAAGACGCGCAGGGCCTCGGCATAGAGGTCCCATACGCCGCCGATGATCGGGTGGTCGTGGGTGTCCACGATGATGTTGCCGTTGTTCGTGTGGCCCGCCAGGTGGAACTGGCGCACCCGCGCCGCCGGCACGCCGCCAAGGTACTCGCGTGGGTCGAACGCGTGGTTGTGGCTGCTCACATAGATGTTGTTCACGTCCAGCAGGATGAAGCAGTCCGCCGCCTCGGCGATGGCCGAAAGGAACTCCCACTCGCTCATGGCGGATTGGGTGTAGGTCACGTAGCTGGAGACGTTCTCCAGCAGGATCTGCCGTCCGAGGAAGTCCTGCACCTCTCGCACCCGCGCCGCCACGTGATGCACCGCTTCCTCGGTGTAGGGCAGCGGCATGAGGTCATGCAGGTTCTTGCCCGAGACACCGGTCCAGCACAGGTGATCGGATATCCACTCGGGTTCGACGCGGGCCGCCAGCGCCTTTAGGCGCTTCAGGTAATCCTTATCCAAGGGGTCGCCGCTGCCGATGGACAGGGATACGCCGTGCATGACCATGGGATACGAGGCACGGATGCGGTCGAGATAGTGGAGCGGCTTGCCGCCGTCCACCATGTAGTTCTCGGAGATGATCTCCAGCCAGTCGATGGCCGGCTTCTCGCTCAGGATCGCGTCGTAGTGCTCGGTGCGCAGCCCGAGGCCGAACCCGAGATAGGGACGCGACTTGGAGTCTTGTTTGCTCACGTCAGGATTCTACCCATACCGAAAAGGAAAGGCCCGGCTGTCTCGCGACAACCGGGCCGTCCCATTCAAGTCTCGACGGAGCTATTACTTGCCGCCGCCTTCGAACTTGCCGCCGGCCTTGTCGCAGTCGGCCTTGGTCATGACAGCGAAGCCCTTGCCCTTGCAGGAGTTCTGACCCTTGCAGGCATGGTCCGCGCTCTTGCAGGCGCTCTTGCCCTTGCAAGCATTGCCGCCCACGCACTTGCCGGTGGCAGCGGCGCTGTCAGCGGCGGTGGCGAGGGGGGCCAGCACGAACAGGCTGGCGGCGACGG
>CAZPAO010000011.1:0-65570 GCA_964584665.1 uncultured Gammaproteobacteria bacterium | reverse complement strand
TCTGCATGCGGCCGACCGGATCGTTCTTGAAGTGGGCGACTTCGGCCGGCACGAAACTGTAGACACGTCCTTCGGGTCCCACGATGTCGGAGAAGAGACGGGTCCAGTCGCCGTCGCCTGGGTAAACGTCGATGACGGTGGAGCCCGCATCGACTCGTGCGAACCGGATCAACTCGGATAGCTTGGATGGGTCGTACATCGGGGTCTCCTTTACGTATTCTCTTTGGGTTCACCACGCACTACGGCGCTACGAATAATCGAATGGAGCGCCTGGCCGGGCGTAGCGCGTCAGAGTTGCGCAAGGCCGCCGTCAACGGCGATGTCGCTGGCGGTCATGAAGCTGCTGTCCGACGACGCGAGAAAGGCGGTCACCGCCCCGATCTCCGCCGGAAGCTGGTCCCATTCGCACAAAAATGCGCTGTATCTTATGGGTCAGTGATCCAGAGACTCTACGTGCATATACCTGAATTCTCTGTACGTTGCCGTACGGAAGGGGCGGCTAGTCCAGGGTCTTGATGCCGCGAGTCAGCGGCGAAGCGCGAACGCCCGCACTAGGATGTGCGGGCCGGGGAACGTAGAGGCGCGTGCTCGCGCCAGGGAGGGCTAATCCAGGGTCTTGATGCCCTGGATCAGACGGGCGACGGCTTCCTGACCGTCACCGTACAGCATGCGCGTGTTGTCCATGTAGAAGAGCGCGTTCTCGATGCCGGAGAAACCGCGCCCCTGACCACGCTTGATGACGATCACGTTCTTGGCCTTATCCGCGTCCAGGATGGGCATGCCGTAGATGGGGCTGTCCTTGCGGTTGCGCGCGTCCGGGTTCACCACGTCGTTGGCACCGATGATTAGCGCCACGTCGGCGGTGGGGAACTCGGCGTTGATCTCCTCCAGGTCCGCGATGATGTCGTAGGGCACGCCGGCCTCAGCCAAGAGCACGTTCATGTGCCCCGGCATGCGACCCGCCACCGGGTGGATGGCGAACTTCACGGTCACGCCGCGGGATTGCAGGAGCTGGGTCAGTTCCCACACCTTGTGCTGGGCCTGGGCAACGGCCATCCCGTATCCAGGGACGATGATGACCTTGGCGCCGTAAGCCATCATCACGCCCGCATCGGCGGCATCGATGGGTTTCAGGCTGCCGCTCACCTCGCCGCCCGCCGCCGCGGTCTCGCCGAAATTGCTGAACAGCACGTTGCCGATGGAGCGGTTCATGGCCTTGGCCATGAGCTGGGTGAGCAGCGTGCCCGCCGAGCCCACCACCATGCCGGCGATGATCATGGCCGGGTTCTGCAGCACGAAACCCTCGAAGGCCACCGCGAGGCCGGTGAAGGCGTTGTAGAGGGAGATCACCACCGGCATGTCCGCGCCGCCGATGGGCACGGTCATGAGCACGCCGAACAAGAGCGAGAGCAGGAAGAAGAAGACCACCGGCCCCATGCCGTGGCCATAGCCTAAGGCGATCATCACGCCGTGGCCCGCCGCCAGCAGGAACACCAGGCCATTCACCAGCTGCTGGCCCTTGAACCGCCAGGACTTGTTGATGAGGCCCTGCAGCTTGCCGAAGGCGATGAGGCTGCCGCTGAAGGAGACGGTGCCGATGAACGCGCCCACCACCGCGAGCGTGAGCGCCGCGCGCCCGAGCCCTTCCGGATGCAGCAGTTCGTCCGCCGCGATGGCCGCCGCCGCGCCGCCGCCCATGCCGTTGTAGAGCGCCACCATCTGGGGCATGGCGGTCATGGCCACGCGCTTGCCGCTCCACCAGGCCGCGCCGCCGCCGATGAGGATGGCGGCGAGCATGAGGCCGAAGTTGTGCATGCCCGGCCAGAGGAAGGTGATGAGGGTGGCCACCAGCATGCCGGCGCCGGCCCACAGGATGCCAACCCGGGCGCCCTTGGGGCTGCTCATGCGCTTGAGCCCCACGATGAAGAGCAGGGCCGCCAGGAAATAGGCGCCTTGGATCAGGTCGTCCGTGAAGGCGGGAGAGAGGTTCATGCCTTGCCCCTCTTGCCGCCGCTGTCCTTGAACATCTCGAGCATGCGCTCCGTCACCACGTAGCCGCCCACCGCGTTGCCGGCGGCGAGCGCCACGCCCACGAAACCGATGATCTGTTCCACGGGGCCGTCGGCCTGCCCCAAGGCGACCATGGCGCCCACGAGCACGATGCCGTGCACGAAGTTGGAACCGGACATCAAGGGCGTGTGCAGGATCACCGGCACCCGCGAGATGACCTCGTAGCCGGTGAAGCCCGCGAGCATAAATATATAGAGCGCGATAAAGCCGTCGATCATGTTCAGGCTCCTTCGACTAGCTTACGCGTGGCTTCGTGAACGATCTTCCCGTCATGGGTTACGGCGCTCTTGGCATAGACCTCGTCGTTCCAATCTATGGCGATCTTCCCGTCCTTCACCAGCGGCGTGAAGAAGTTGAGCAGGTTGCGGGCGTACATGTCGGAGGCATGCTCGGCCAGCAGGCTCGGCAGGTTCAGGGGGCCCGACACCAGTACGTGGCCGTGGCGTACGTCCTCGCCGGGCTGGGTCAGTTCGCAGTTGCCGCCGGTCTCGGCGGCGAGGTCGATGATGAGTGCGCCGGGCTTCATGGCTTCCACCATGGCGCGGGTCAGGATCTTCGGCGCCGGGCGGCCCGGGATGGCGGCGGTGGTGATCACCGCATCCGCCAGCGCCACGTGTTTCGCCAGCGCGTCCTGCTGCTTCTGCTTTTCTTCGGCGGTGAGTTCGCGGGCGTAGCCACCGGCGCCTTCCGCCGAGACGCCCGTGTCCACGAACTTCGCGCCCAGGGATTCCACCTGTTCCCGCGCCGCCGCGCGCACGTCGTAGCCTTCCACCATGGCGCCCAGGCGCCGTGCGGTGGCGATGGCCTGCAAGCCCGCGACACCGGCACCCACCACCAGCACCTTGGCCGGACGGATGGTGCCGGCAGCGGTGGTGAGCATGGGGAAGAAGCGGCCGAGTTTCTCGGCGGCGAGCAGCGCGGCTTTGTAGCCGGCGGCGGCGGCCTGGGAGGAGAGCGCGTCCATGGCCTGGGCGCGGGAGATGCGCGGCACCAGCTCCATGGAGAAGGCGGTCACGCGTGCATCGCGCAAAGCCTTGATGCGGTCCGGATCCTTATGGGGCGCGAGGAACGCCACCAGCACCGAACCCGCGCGCATGTGCGGCACGTTGGCGACAGGCGGCGGGGTGACACGGAACACCAGGTCCGCCTGCGGGATGGCTTCAGGGGGTTTCAGGAAGCGCGCGTCCGGGAACAGGCTGTCGGGGAAACCTGCGGAATCGCCGGCGCCGGGCTCCAGCATCAGCTCCACCCCGAGGGCCTTGAGCTTGGCCGCCACCGGCGGGCAGAGGGCCACGCGGCGCTCGCCACCGCTCTGTTCCAGGGGCACGAATAGCTTGATGGCCATGTTTTTCCCGTCTTTTGGGGCCGGGAGCAGTGTAGCGTGCCGGGGGGGTTTTGCCACCCCGCCGGGGCGGGGGACTTTCCCCGGATCGTCTTGGGCTTGTCGTTGCTTTTTAAGCCTATTACTGCAATATTTTGCCTTGAATATTCAGTGCCTTGAGGGGACACGGTGTACGACCTCTCGCAAGAAGTACTGCGCACCGATGCGGCGGGCATGCCGCTCGAGTGGATCGACTACCAGGATGCGGTGAAGCTGTATCACCTGGATCAGGTGGCGTACAGCTACGGCAGCCTGCTGTATCGCCTGCACGGCGGTATCTGCGCCAAGAGCGGCCGGCGCAGCGTCATCGAAGTGAATTCCATCATCGCCACCTACGGCAACAACCATGCCCTCGCCAAGGCGCGCAAGCACTACGTGCCGCCGCTCAACAACCACACCCTCTTCAAGCGCGATGCGCACGTGTGCATGTACTGCGGCAAGCGGTTCTCCTCCGGTGAACTCTCCCGCGAGCACGTCACGCCCTTGAGCCGCGGCGGGCACGATGCCTGGACCAACGTGGTGGCGGCCTGCAAGCGTTGCAACAACCACAAGGCCCAGCGCACGCCGGAAGAGGCGCGCATGCAGCTGCTCGCCATCCCGTTCACGCCCAACCATGCCGAGTACATCTTCCTGAAGGGCCGGCGCATCCTCGCGGACCAGATGGAGTTCCTGTTGGCGCATTTTCCTCGCTCGAGCCCCTTGCACCTGCGAGTCAAGCAACTGCTGGCTTGAGCTGAATAGTGCGGATAAGCACGAACCCCGCTCTATGGCGGGGTTTTCATTTTAGGCGGGGGCTTCATCCTTTGTCGCTTGGGCCGCCCATGCTGTGGAGAGCTTACGATATAAGAAAGTCGGCGCCGTCAGGGGGAAGATGGTCGCCGGCTAGCGTCTACCACTTGGAACCACACCTGCCACATCAAATTGATGTATCTGGAAGCGGCTGAACGCCGGCTGCCAAGGCTGGAAGCAATCGGTCATATTCACGTTTCACGACGGCATAACATTCGCAAACGCGTTGCTCCAGTTTCGATCTGTTCAGTACGGTGATGGTGCCGTCTTTATAGTGAATCAACCCCGATGACTGCAGAAGATCGATGGCATCGGTCATGCCGTCATGGCGTACGCCGAGCATATTGGCAATGAGACCTTGCGTCATCGTTAATTCGTCTGCGGGCAATCTGTCCAGGCTCAGGAGCAGCCAGCGACAGAACTGCTGATCAATATCATGGTGCTTGTTGCAAACTGCCGTTTGAGTCATCTGCGTGATCAGCGCCTGGGTATAACGCAAGAGTAGATGCTGGACCGCTCCGCCACGCTCGAATTCCTTCAACATCGCAGCCGCTTTGAGCTTGTACATATATCCCTCATTCTGCACGATCGCGCGGCTCGGCGTGGTCTCGCCACCCATGAATAGGGACACACCGACCACGCCTTCAAAACCGACCATGGCGATCTCAGCCGTTTCGGTGTTCTCCAAGACAAAGAGCATGGAGATGACAGCTGTGGTAGGAAATAGCAGGTATTCCAGGCGGGTTCCGGGCTCATAGATAACTTCGCCGAGTTTAACCCGCACGAGTTTCAGGTCTGGGAAAATTCGTTCGTACGTCGCTGTCGGTAGAGCAGCGAGAATGAGGTTTTTCCGGGGAGAGTGTTCCACCGGTGTCGGCAGGTTCTCATGCATGACACTTGTCCTTGGTTCGAAACGGGTAGTCTTCTCGATTCGTTAACGATAGGTCGCGTCCCGAGGTTGATTCCGTGCGCTGGCTAGCATATCGGATACTTTCGTAGCGCAGACAAGACACGGATTGTCGAATCGCGACAATACCAAGAGGTCGGACGTGTGAGGGGGCATTAGGCCTGGATCGAGAGCCCTACGCTTTGTCCAATCGGTAGTCAGCTATTCTAAGGATCTGACCGTTGAGCTGATCGGCAACGATGGGACGGAGCAGCATGGTGCTCGATTTCTCAATGGCATCACGGCTGAACTGCTTTGTCTTGTAATCGTAGATGTAGCGGAAGTTTTCCTTCTTGAGGTTGACGGGGTCCACCAGGACGCCGGGGACGTTCAGGACGACGATTCCGCCAGAAGCATTGCCGGCAGGAAAGGCGTCCTCCGTCCATGGACCTTCGTACTCCCAGGCCTCGCTGGCGCCAGGAGCTGCAGAAAACGAATGGGTCAGGACGCTTGGCACTTCGGGCTGATTGTCGATGGGCCTGAGGCCGTTCTTGATCGCCTCCTCCCCCTTTGCGTAGGTTTCATCTCAGACCTTGTCATCCAAGATGACCTGAGGCGCAAGATCGATCTTGAGTATCCGGGAAACGTCGCATCACGACGCGGCGATTAGATAGTCTCATCCAGGCGCGCGTATACTCCGTCGACGCAATACACCCAGCGCCGTCCGTAGGGACCCGCTGAAGCAGCCACACCGTCTCCATCGTTCTTGCGGACCTTAAGTCCCTGAGCGTGATCCCGCCGCTGTCGATGCCGTAGTGCGAAGCAGACACGCTGATGGCGCCACGTGCCCATCGTCGCCGCCTGTGCCGATCAGACCGACAGCAAGGAACTCCCCATGAACCAGTCCAAATACGATTCCAAGTTGGATCCGAAGCAGAACGCCAACAAGGCCACCGTGACGGTGCCGTCCTCCAGCAACCCGGACCTGAACAAGAGCCGTGACCCGGCCCAGGCGGAGAAGGGCAACGAAGCCAAGCCTGCCGTGCATGCCTCCGCGGACGCCTCGAGCCCGAAGACCAACGGTGCCGCTTCCGGCGACAAGACCAACAGCGAAACCATGGTCAGCGAAGGCGGCCACACCGCGGCCAACGACACCCACCGTGCGGTGCGCGAGCCGGATGCGGCGAACCACGCCAAGACCGATTCGGCGAAAGGATCCGTCGATGGCGCTAGCGACGGTGCTACGTCGAAGCTTTCGGCGAAGCCCGCGAGCTGATCGCCTGAGTGCAGGGATGCGCGACCGGCGACCCATGTCGCCGGTTTTTTTTTTGCGCGCATCGCCCGCGTATGTTAGCCAGCGCACCGACCGATCCGTCGGCGAAGGCGATACTGGCGTCCGTCCCGCCCATCCATCGGTGCGGGTCACCGACCCCAAGCCCGACGTGGCTTCGGGCCGGAAGCATCACGGTCTTTCTGGGGCAAGTGCAGCCGCGCCGCAAGGCCGGCTGCCTTGGCCATCGCCGGGCACCCTTAGCCGTCCCTTCCAGATCCCGATGATCCATGCCCAAGACCCGGCTTCGGGAAAACACAAGTGAGATACGCCATGAAGATGAGACCCATCGCCTCCATCGGGACCGCGGCCGCCGCGCTGTCCGCGATCCTCCTGCTCGCCGGCTGCAGCGGGCAGCCGCCCAAGGCCGACGATTCCCTGGTGCGCGCCAAGACCGCCATCGACCAGGCCACCCTCGCCGGCGCCGGCCAGTACGCGCCCATGGACCTGAATAACGCCCAGTCCCAGTTGCAGGCGGCCAATACGGCCCAGGCCAGCGGCGACTACAAGCAGGCGCGTTACCAGGCTGAAGACGCCGAAGTGGACGCACAACTGGCGTTGGCCAGGACCCAGGCCGGCAAGTCCGCGGAAGCCGCGAGGCAGGTGCAGCAGGGCAACCAGGCGCTGCAGAACCAGGTGGACTCAAGCAATCCGCCGCAGCCTTGAGCGCGGCCTCTCACATCAAATCACGGAGCACGATCATGAACACATCACACATACGTCACGGCAGCCTCGCGGCCGGCCTCCTCGCCGGCACCCTGTTGACAGGCTGCGCCGGCACGCCGGCACGGAACGCCCAACTCGACCAGGCGCGCAGCGACTACGCCGCGGCCAACAACGACCCGCAGGTGACGCGAGCCGCGCCGGAGCAGCTCCGGCTGGCCTCCGCCAACCTGAGTGAAGCCACGGCGCTGCAACAGCAGAAGGCACCGCAGGCCGACGTGGACCATTACGCCCGCCTCGCCACCACCCAGGTGGTGACTGCCCGGCAGCTCACTGAGGCGGATGCCTCGCAGGCCTACGTGAAGCAGGCCGGCAGCCAGCGTAGCCAGATGATGCTGCAGGCCAGCCAGCAGCAGACTCAACGCGCGCAGAACCAAGCCGCCACGGCCAACGCCCGGGCGGACAACGCCGATGCGCAGGCCGCCAGCGCCGGTGCCCAGGCGGATCAGGCGCAGCAGCAGAACGCGGCGCTGCTGACCGCGCTCAATGCCAAGCAGACCGATCGCGGCATGGTGCTGACGCTCGGCAGCGTGCTGTTCGACAGCAACGATGCCAGTCTCAATGCCAGCGGCGAACGCAGCCTGGACAAGCTCGGGCAGTTCCTGCGTGACAACCCCAAGCGCAACGTGCGGGTGGAAGGCTATACCGACAGCACCGGCAGCGCCGCCTACAACCGGGACCTGTCCCAGCGCCGCGCTGATGCGGTGCGTTCCGCATTGGTGGATGGCGGCCTGGATGCCCAGCGCGCCACCACCAAGGGCCTCGGCCAGGACTTCGCGGTCGCCAGCAACCAGACCGCCTCCGGCCGGCAGCAGAACCGCCGGGTCGAGGTGGTGATCTCCGATGCGGACGGCACTTTTCCCGCGACGCGTTGACCGATAAGGGTCCGCGGCTCCAAGCGCGGGTCAGGTATGGAAGAGCCGGCGACGGAAGTCGCCGGCTTTTTCATTCAGGCTGAGTCGTCAGTCACGCGGGCGGGGGGGGGGTACATAGGGCAGCAGCCGGTCGTATTCGCGCTTCACCACCGCGTAGCACTCGCACACGCGCTGCTCCAGCCGCGGGCGGTCCAGCACCGTGATCTTGCCGCGGCTGTAGTGGATCAGGCCCGCGTCCTGCAGGCGGCCGGCGGCCTCGGTCACGCCTTCGCGGCGCACGCCCAGCATGTTCGCGATCAGTTCCTGGGTCATGGTGAGTTCGTTGGAGGGTAGGCGGTCGATGCTCAGGAGCAGCCAGCGGCAGAGCTGCTGCTCCAGCGAATGGTGGCGGTTGCACACGGCGGTCTGGGCCATCTGCGTGATCAGCGCCTGGGTGTAGAGCAGGAGCAGGTGTTGCAGGTCGCCGCCCTTGGTGAACTCGGTCTTGAGCAGCCCGCCCCTGAGCCGGTAGCCCTCGCCCGCGCTCTGCACCACGGCGCGGCTGGGGGTGCTCTCGCCGCCCATGAACAGCGCGATGCCCACCAGTCCCTCGTTGCCGACGATGGCGATCTCCGCCGAGGCGGCGTCCTCCATCACGTAGAGCAAGGAGATGATGGCGGTGGTGGGGAAGAACACATAGCCCTGGGCGCCGCCGGATTCATACAGAGCCTCGCCGAGTTCGAAGCTCTGCAATTCCAGGTTGGGCAGCACGCGGGCGTAGACCTCAGGCTGCAGCGCCGCCAGCAGGTAGTTCTGCCGCGGTGACACATCGTAATTCGATAATGGATTCTTGCTCAGGTTCTGCGCCTCGTAGGATGAGAGGCTGCGGATATCAGCCTGGACGTTACGTGATCGTTACCCAGCATACGCCGATATTCACTGATTCCAAGGAGTTACATAGATTATGTCTGCTTTGCGACGGGCGGAAGGCGCACGGAGAGCGAGGCTGCGGCTTTTTCGCGCATCGGGCCTGCCCTAAGTGGGTTACCGCACAGAAGCGGCCGCGCGCCATTGCATACCTTAGGAACCGAGGAATCCGCGTCGTGCGGCGAGGGATCCGACGCTCTGGCAGCATCACAGGAGGCATGCCATGACGATAGAGATCAACGGCCATCCCACAACGGCGGTACGGGACGCCCATGACCGCTTCCAACCCGAGGAAGCGGAGTTGCTGCGGCCTGAAAGGGATTTGGTACCTTATTCCCACGCCGAGCGGAGCCCCGCGCAGCTGTACAAGGACATCTCAGGCCAATGGTTGGCCGCGAAGCACAGGGCGCTCAAGCCCCTGTACTGGGCCATCGGGCTGCTGGCCTTCGCGTCGGTAGCGACGGCGCTGGTCTACGAAGGGCCGGCCGCGGTAGTCGCAGGTATCGGCCAGGCCTTGTTCATCGTGCTGTTCGTGATCCTGGCGATCTTCGGCATCATCTGGAGCGGGCGCCGCTGAAGGGCGACTCTGGACGGAGACCGCTGCATCTTGGTCTGCTGACGTGACCCAATGTGCGGCAACGAACAGAGATCGGACACCCAAGCGACTAATGTCCCTGATCCGATCCCGTAATCGCCGGTACTCGACTGTTACCGGTGTGCAGGTCTTTTCCTATGATCCCAAGCGAGAACCCGGGCGGCATCGTCCCGCGGATGGACGCCTATCCGCCGCGGCTGATGCTGCCCCTGGCCGAGCATGCCGGCCCCAGCGATTTCCGCGAGCCGACGCTACGCTGGCACGTGCTGTGGACCCGCAGCAACTGCGAACAGCTGGTGTACGAGCAGTTGAGCGTCCAGGGCTTCGAGTTATGGCTGCCGATGCTGGACAAGTGGGCGCGTCGCAAGCATGTGCGCGTGCCGTTCCGTGCGCCGATGTTCCCCGGTTACCTGTTCGTGCGCGAGGCGGTGGACCGGACGAGCTACACGGAGATCTCACGGACCCGCGGCATGGTGCGGATATTGGGCGAGCGCTGGGACAAGCTGGCCACGGTGCCGGACCGGGAGATCGAGGCGATCCGCCAGGTGCATGAGTCGGATACGCCGGGCGTGCCCCATGCCTACCTGCAGGAAGGCCAGCGGGTGCGCATCACCAAGGGGCCGCTGACCGACGTCGAAGGCTTCTTCGTCAAGACCGACGCCCGCAAGGGCCTGCTGGTGCTGTCCATAGAGATGCTGCGGCGCAGCCTGGCGGTCAAGGTGAACCGGGGCATGGTCGTCGCCATCTGACAGCGCGGGGCGCATCTCCTTATCCACTGCATCCCACCACAGGGACATACTTTGAACGCACAGACGCTCACGGGCCGCATCGAAGGCCGTTCCGCCCACATCACCGTCATCGGCCAGGGTTACGTGGGCCTGCCGCTCGCGATCGAGTTCGCCGGGGCCGGCTTCGACGTGACCGGTCTGGATACCAGCCCCGAACGGGTGGCCGCCCTCAACGGCGGCCATTCGCCCATCCCGGACGTGCCGGACCCGCAACTCCAGGCGGCGCGCGCGAGCGGGCACTACAGCGCCAGCAGCAACCCCGACGTGCTGCAGGACAGCGACGTGGTGATCATCTGCGTGCCGACGCCGCTCAGCAAGAGCAAGGACCCGGACATCTCCTACGTGATGGCGGCGGCGGCGGAGGTGGCCGAGCACCTGCATCCCGGCCAGCTCGTGATCCTGGAGTCCACCACCTATCCCGGCACCACGGAAGAGCTGCTGCTGCCCCTGTTCTCTGACAAGGGAGGGCAGGCCGGCGTGGATTTCTTCCTGGCATTCTCGCCGGAGCGCATAGACCCGGCCAACGCCACGTTCAAGGTGCGCGACATCCCCAAGGTGGTGGGCGGCGTCACCGCCGAGTGCTCGCGCCTGACGGCCCTGCTCTACTCCCAGATCGTGGGCAAGGTGACGCAGGTCTCCAGCCCCAAGGTGGCGGAGATGTCCAAGCTCTATGAGAACGTGTTCCGCAACGTCAACATCGCGCTGGCCAACGAGTTCGCGCTGATGTGCCGCGCCCTGGGCGTGGACACGCGCGAGGTCATCGATGCGGCGGCCACCAAGCCCTTCGGTTTCCTGGCTTTCCACCCCGGGCCCGGCGTCGGCGGCCACTGCATCGGCATCGATTCCGCCTACCTCGCCTGGAAGATGAAGATGAACGGCTACGACGCCCGCTTCATCCACCTGGCCGAGGAGATCAACAAGGGCATGCCGGCCTGCGTGGTGGGGCTGGTGTCGGAGGCGCTCAACCGGCGCGAGCGCTCGCTCAGCGGCGCCCGCATCCTGGCGCTCGGCGTCGCCTACAAGCGCGGCGTGGGCGACATCCGCGAGTCACCGGCGCTGGAGGTCATAGACCAGCTGCTGCAGAAGGGCGCCAAGGTGTCCTATGCGGATCCGCACGTGCCGGCAGTGGACGTGGGTGGGGTACGCATGGAAGCGATATCGGCCGATGCGGCCGCGGTGCGCGAGTCGGACTGCGTGCTGATACTCACCGACCACGTGGAGTTCGACTACCAGGACGTGGTGGACGGAGCCTCGCTGGTGGTGGATACCCGCAACGCCACCTGGGGCATGCCCCAGAATGGCGGCGAGGTCATCCGGCTCTGAAGCGCCTTGCGGCGGTGCAGCGCCTCAACGCAGCCACTTCGTCAACTTGATGGTGGTCCCCGTGCCGGGGCCGGTGTCGATGTGGAACGTGTCCGCTATCCGGCGCACTCCGCTCAGGCCCATGCCGAGACCGCCCGAGGTGGAATAGCCGCCCAACAACGCGCGCTGGACTTCCGCGATGCCCGGACCGCTGTCGCGGCACACTATCTCGATGCCGTGCTGGTGCGTGTTGACAATCTTCCCCAGCATGATCTCACCGCTCTTGGCGTAGAGGATCACGTTGCGCGCCAGTTCCGAGATGATGGTGGCGATCAAGGTGGAATCGCCCGCGCCGCTGCCGATCTCCAGGCTCAACCGGCGGCCGTGCTGGCGGGCGGTGACGATGTCGCCCATCACCTGGATGGGTACCGTGAGCATGGATTTCGCGGCCGGCAAGAACACGGCTGGCGGGACCGAGGCGAGATGCTGGGTGAGGTCGATCATGTGGGTTCAGGGGCGGGAGTCCCCCCGGCCTCGTGGCCCACCAGCCACTCCGACAGCACCTCGAAACGGAAGCCGACGTTGCGCACTGTGATCAGGCAGCGTCCCATGGAGGCGCCCAGCTTGCGACGCAGGCGCCCGATGTGGACGTCCACGGTGCGGGACTCAAGCGCGAGCCCGGGATCGTGGGCCCAGGCCAGCTGCAGCAGCACGTCGCGGCTGAGGGTGCGACCCTTCGCCTCCAGCAGCGCCTGCAGGAGCCTGAATTCCTTGTTGGTGAGGTCCACCGTCGCGCCTGCCACCTTCAGTATCCAGCGCTCCAGGTCCATGTCGATGGGCCCGACCAGCAGGCGCGCCACCGGGAGCGCACGCGACAGGCGGCGGGCGATCACCTTGATGTGCGCGACCAGCATGTCGACGCGCAGGGGGCGCGACAGGCAGTCGTCCGCGCCGTTGTCGAGGGCCTCGATGTGCCGTTCATCGTCGCCGGCATCCGTGACCATGATGATGGGCAGGCTGGTGGTGAGGGGGCTCTCACGCACGCGGCGGCACAAGGCCACGCCGCCGGTGCCGGGGATCGCGTCGTCCAATATCAGGAGATCCGGGCGCTCCTGCCGCATGGCGCGCAGGGTGGTCTCGCCATCACGCGTGTCCCGCATCTCGAAATGCAGGTTCCCAAGGGCCATATGCGCGATATGCATGAGCTTGTCGTCCGACGTGGCGGTCATCACTTTCAGGTTTGCGTGCAAGGTCCCCCGTTGGGTCGGGGCGGAGCCCGCGCCGAGCCGCGGAACCACGCAGTCAGCGCGTCCGCATGGGTCAATCTTCCCTGCATCGTGTTAAGCATCGCTCCAAGCTACTCGCCTGCCTCGCATCCCTCTGTGCGGCAGGGTACATAGGGGATGCCGGAGGTCCGCGCCGGCTGGGCCTCCGGCCCTAAGCGCGCTGGCGCACAGTGAAACCGCCCGGTTCCCCGTAGGCTGCCGGGATGGGACCTCCCCATCCCCGCCGATTCACATAACACCCCACCGCAACCTTTCAATAGACCCGGAGCAACATCATGAAATCATCCCTCAGATACACCGCCGCTTTCGCGCTTGCCTTCCTGGGCGCGGTCTCGATCGGCGCCATCTCGGCCTGCGCCGCCACCGCCACCCATGAGGGCACCGGCGGCTACGTGGACGATTCCGCCGTCACCGCCAAGGTGAAAGCCGCGCTGCTCGACACGAAGGGTGTGGATTCCACCGAGATCACGGTCGAGACCTTCAAGGGCGTGGTCAAGCTGAGCGGGTTCTTGGACAGCAAGGACATGATCGCCCTGGCGGTGGACGCAGCCGAGGGCGTCAACGGCGTGAAGTCGGTGACCAACGACATGACGGTCAAGGGCCAGCAGGGCCCGCGCTAAGCCACCACCGGCAGGACGAAAAAAGGGCGCGGCTCGTGAGAGCCGCGCCCTTTGGTTCGTCTGGAGCGCCGCTTACTGGTGGCCACCCTGCATCATCTCCTGCATGGAGGTCTGCGTGTAGCCGGAGGGCAGGGTGAAGAGGCCGGCGTCCACGCTCGAAGTGCTCACGGACTTCAGCGTGTCGGTCTCCATCGTGGGCTTGAAGTTCTGGTAGGTCTGGCGTGTGGTCTTGATGGCGAAACCGCGCGCCATCATGGAGGACATGCCCTGGCCCATGGGGCCCATCTGCGAGACGATCTTCTGCATTCCGTCACGCATGGCCTCCAGGGTCTTCAGGTCCGCCGCCGGTATGCCGAGGGAGGCGGGCGAATCGACGATGCACATGCTGGCGCTGGGCTTGCCGTTCACCACCATCTGCACGTCCTTGCAGGAGTGGCCAGCCACCGTCTCGGAGGTGCCCAGCTCCTTCATCTCCACCTGGACGCCGCCGCCGTTCTGCGCGGCGCCGAGCGCGCTGCTGGTGCGGGCCGACTGGGCCGCCATCATCTTCTCCACCATGGCCTTCTGTTCCGGCGTCATGTTGGCCATGCCGGTCTCCATCTTCTTGTTGGCATCGTCCATCTCCGCCTGGTGCTGGGCCATCTCGGCCTGGGCCTGGGCGCCGGCCGCCTGGCCCTGCTGCTGCGCGCTGCTCGCCGCCGCGCCCATCTGCGCGGCGCTCTGCTGGTCGAACACCATGTACTTCTTCTGCGCCGGCATCATCACCTTCATGCTGTTGCTGGCCACGTCGTAGATGGCATAGCCCTGGCCGTTGCCGCCCATGTCCATGCGCACCTTGTCGCCTTTCACGTACATCTGCGAGGCGGTGGCGCCCTTGTCGTCCACGAAGGTGATGTGGGTGTCGGCGAAGGCCGGCGCCATGGCGCCGAACGCGGCCAGCGCCAGCATGGGACGCAGCATGCGGGTCCCGGAGATCGTCTTGTTCTTCAGCATGGGCCTTCTCCCCCTTCTAGGTATGTCTGATGGATATGACCGCGCCTGGCGCAGGGCGTTAACACTAAACCGGTTGCCGCTGGCTTGTGAAGCGCCGGCCGGCCGGGCCGCCCGGCCCTTTGGATACAGGCACTTATCTAGAGCGGCGGCAGCCACACGCTGACCAGCAGACCGCCTTCGCGCCGGTTGGCGAGGCTGATGCGGCCGCCGTGCGCTTCCACGATCTCGCGGCAGAGGGGCAGCCCCAAGCCGGTGCCGGACTGCTTGGTGGAATAGAAGGGCAAGAGCGCCTGGGCCAGCACGCTCTCGCTCATGCCCGGTCCCGCGTCCATCACGTCCATGCGCAGGCCCTGGCCGTTCTGGCGCACCGCGAGCTTCACCTCTGTAGGTGGCGAACCGGACTCGTGGGCGTTCTTCAGGAGGTTGATGAGCACCTGCTGCATCTGGGTGGCATCGAAGCGCGCGCTGCTCTCCGGCAGCGCGCCCTCCAGCGTGAAGGGCGTGAGGCCGCTCAAGGAGGCGACGAAGCCCGTCCAGGCCACGGTCTCGATGTTGGGCGCCGGCAGCTTGGCGAAGCGCCCATAGCCATCGATGAAACTCTTGAGGTGCTGGGCCCGCTCCTCGATGGTGCCGAACACGCTCTCGAGCTTCGCCGGGTCCGGTTGCCGCGAGAGCAGGCGCCCGGAGTGGGCCAGCGAGGTGATGGGCGCCAGCGAGTTGTTGAGTTCGTGGCTGATGACCCGGATCACCTTCTTCCACACCGCCACTTCCTGGCGGTTGAGTTCGCGGGTGAGCTGCTTGAAGAGATAGAGGCTGTGGCGCTGGGCGTTGAGGGTGAAGTGCTCGCGCGAGAGGTAGTAGATCTCATCCTCGTCCGGGCGGCGCACGCTGAACATGCCATCAGAGCCGGCCTGCACCGCTTCCCGCAAGGCCTCGGGAGCGCCGGCCAGCACCTCACTGAAGGCGCGGCCCTCGAAGCGGCGGCCCTGCTGGAACAGCTGGCGTGCGGCCACGTTGCTGTATACCACCCGTTCGTTGGCGTTGGTGAGCACCAGCGCCCAGGGGGTGCTCTGGATCACCGTATCCAGCAGCAGTTCCCGCTGATAGAGGTCGTGGCGCTCCGCCCGGAGCACGTCGCCGGCGGCGTTGTAGTGGCGCACCAGGGCGCCCAGCTCGTCGTCGCGGCCGGCATTCAGGCTCACACTGAAGTCCCCGTCCTGGAAGCTCGCCACCCCGTCGTCGAGGGCGGTGATGAGACGGTTCACGGGCCGCATGAAGCGGCGCACCGCGTAGACGGAGAAGGGCAGCGCCACGATGAGGGCGGCACAGGCGCCGCCGAGCACGGAATCCAGGAAGTGCGCTGCCACGCCGGCAGCGAGCGCGGTGAACACCACCAGCAGCACGGCCAGGGATGCGAACTTGCCTTCGAATGATTGCCTGAATCTCACCGGCCAAGTTTAACCGGAGGAGGTCAGCCTTTCGCTATGCCGAATTTTTCCATGCGGCGATAGAGCGCCTGACGCGAGAGGCCCAGTTCCTGGGCTGCGGTGGCGATGACACCCTGGTGGCGCGCCAGCACCCGTTCGATGTCGGCCCGGGTGGGTTCCGCGGCGGGCTCGGGCTGGGCCGCAGCCGCCGGCCGTGCCGCCGGCAGTCCCAGGTCCGCCACGCTCACCTGCGGCCCTCGGGCCAGCAGGGCGGCCCGGCGCATGCAGTTCTGGAGTTCCCGTACGTTGCCGGACCAGAGGTGGTCCAGGAGCGCCTTCTCCGCCTCGGGGCTCAGGCGGTGCACGGCGCCCAGGAAGGCGCGCGCCAGTGGCAGCACGTCGTCGCGCCGCTCGGCGAGGGACGGCACGTGCAGTTCGATGACGTTGAGGCGGTAGAAGAGGTCCTCGCGGAAGCGGCCCGCGGCGATGGCGGCCCGGAGGTCCGAGTTGGTGGCGGTGATCACCCGCACCTTCACGCGGCGCGTCTGGGTCGAGCCCAGGCGCTCGAACTCGCCGGTCTGCAGCACGCGCAGGAGTTTCACCTGTCCCGCCAGCGGCAGGTTGCCGATCTCGTCCAGGAACAGGGTGCCTCCATCCGCCGCTTCGAAGCGCCCGGCCCGGGCCTTCTGGGCGCCCGTGTAGGCGCCCGCTTCGGCGCCGAACAGCTCGCTCTCGATGAGTTCCGCCGGCAGCGCCCCCATGTTCACCTTGATGCAGGGGCCGGCCTTGACCGTGGAGTTGGCGTGGATGATGTCGGCGATCTTCTCCTTGCCGGCGCCATTGGGGCCGGTGATGACCACCGGCACGTCCGCGTGGGCGACCTGCGTCGCGATGCCCACCAACTGCTGCATGGCGGCGCTCTCGTAGACGATGCCGCAGAGGTCGAAGCGGTCCGCGAGCTTCTCGCGGGCAGCGCGCCGTTCCTCCGCCTGCTGGCGCCGTTCCCGCTGCAGCGCACCCAGGGCCAAGAGGTTGTTGACGGTGGTGACGAGCTTGGCATCGTCCCAGGGCTTGGCCAGGTAGTCGGCGGCGCCGGCCTTGACCAGTCCCACCGCGTGCTCGAGATGGGTCCAGCCCGTGAGCAGGATGATGGGGAGATCCGGATGATCGCGGCGGATCTCGGCGAAGAGCCGGGTGCCTTCCTCGCCGGAGGTGGTGTCGCCGCTGAAGTTCATGTCCTGGATGACGAGGTCCACGTCCTCGCGGGCGAGCAGGCCGAGGCCCTCCTCCGGGGAGAGCGCCACGAGGCTCCGCAGACCGTGCAGGTCGAACAGGACCGAGAGGGCTTCACCGATGGCCCGGTTGTCGTCGATGACGAGGATGTTGGCCAAATTCCTACCCCGATGGAGGAGCGGGCAGCGCGGGCACCGCCTACTTCCAGTCTAAGCGTTCATGCCCGATTCCGCACCCGTCGCCTTCTAGGGTTGCGGGATCGCACGGTGCCCGTAGCTCAAGGCCCGGGTGATCTTCCATTCGTCGCCCTGGTGGGTCCAGACGATGACGAAGTCCGCCATGCCTTCGCATGCCCCCGTCTTCACCATGCAGAACCGGTGCACGCCCTGTTCGATGGCGCCGTAGCCGGGGATCGGATAGACCTGCAGGGTGCCGGGCACCAACTCGCGGCGGTAGTTGCCGCAGGCGTTCTTGGCCGTGTTCGCCAGCATGTCCTGGCGCGTCCAGGTGACGCCGCCCTTGTCGTGGTAGAACTCCACGTCCGGCGCGAAATAGCTGGCATGGATCTTGAGCTGCGCCGGATCGCTGCACTTGTTGAAGGAATCGAACACCGCGCTGTCCAGCGCCGAGACGGTGTCGAACAAGGGGTCGGTGGCGGCGGGCGGGTCGGCGGCCAGGGCGTAGGGCGCCGCCGACAGGCCGGCGAAGATGATGGGCGCGAAGATACGGATGTTCATTGTGACCCCCAAGTTTGTTTTTGGTCTAGACGTTACGGGCTGCCGTGGCCGGCGGAATTCGACTTGCGTGCAAAGCAGGGTTCAGCACCGCGAACTGGCCGAGCGCGCACAGGAGCAGCGCCGTCACCGGCAGGTAGAGTGATGGCAGCGGTGCCACGCCGTAGCTGCGCACCAGCACCATGTTGAGCAGCTCCGCCAGCCCCAGGCCCAGCACGATGCCGGTGCCCACGATGAGGAAGTTCTCGAGCTGGAAGTGCCTGAGCACGTCGCGTCGCGTCGCGCCCACCGCGCGGCGGATGCCGATCTGGCGCGTGCGCTGCTGCACCCAGAAGCCCGCGAGCCCGGCGATGCCGATGGCGGTGACCGTGAGCAGACCGAGCGCGGAGGCGAGCAGCAGGCCGATCATGGTGAAGTCGCGCTGGAAATAGGCTCCACGCAGTTCGGCATAGGTCTGGGCGTTCTCGAAGACGCGCTGCGGGTCCGCCTTCAGCAGCGCAGCCTTGGCCTCCCGCAGCACCTCCACCTGGTCCTTGGGGTCGCTGCGCAGCAGGTATATCACGCCTGAGCGGTCGGGCAGCACCGGCAGGAGCATGTCATCGCCATCGGTGTCCGGCTGGGACAGGTAGGGCCGCAACAATCTGTCCACCACGCCGACCACGCGGATGGTCTTGCTGTTGAGGTAGATGTCCTTACCCACCGCGTCCTGTCTCGGGAAGATGCGCTCGGCCAGGCTGCGGCTGAGGATGGCGGCCGGCACCGGGCCGCTGTCGTCGTGGCCGGGCAGCACGTACTCGGCGGGGTCGAAGTCGCGTCCCGCCGTGAGCTTCAGGCCCAGGATCGCCAATTCGCCCGGCCCGCCGTGGTAGATGCTGGCCTGGCCGCAGCCCGGCGCCTTGCTGCTGTGGAGCTGGTGCATGCGGTCGGCGTCCGCCTTGCTGTCGCAGGTGGTGCTGTTCCAGCTGCTCTGGTTGAGTGGCAGGGAGTTCCTCACCGCGGCGGCGGCCTGCACGCCGGGGACAGCCCGCAGCAGCGCCAGATCGCGGGTATGACGCGCTTGCGTGTCGCTTGCCGGGCCCACATCGTTGACGTTCAGTACCGACAGACCCGCTTCCTGCACGCCCGTGACCACCGAGACATTGGCCATGCGCGTCGCGATCAGCGAGGCCACGTTGCAGACGATGGCGGCGGTGAGCGTCACCTGCAGCACCAGTAGCATGCTGGTGAGCTTGTGGTGGCGCAGGCTCGCGAGTATCGGATGGATGGGCATGGCGGGCCTCACTGGGCCTTGAGCAGGGCGGCGGGGGCTTCGCCGCTGGCGCGCCACGCGGGGACGATGCCGGCGAGCAGGCTCGCGCCCACCGCGAGGCCGAGTGTCCCCAGCAGTAGCGGCAGGTCCATGCGCGCGAGCTGGGCATAATCATCCGGCCTTTGGCGCACGCTCCACAGCCCGAGCTGGGCCAGCAGGAGCCCGAGCAGCCCGCCGGACAGGCCGATCAGCCCTGCCTCGACGCAGAACTGGATGAAGATGTCGCGCCGGCGTGCCCCGAGGGCACGACGCACGCTGATCTCGCCGCGGCGGCGCAGGAACTTGGCCAGCAGCAGGCACACGATGTTGGTGAGGCAGACGGCCAGGAAGCCCAGCGCGAGCCAGAGCTGCAACTGCACGTCCTCCGGCACCAGTTTCTTGGCGCGCAGCCAGGGGAGCAGCCCGTCGAGGCGGGCGCTGGAAGGTGGGCGCTGGAAGCGGCCGGCCTTCTTCTGTTCCGCCGAATAACCGTTGAGGAACTGTGCGTAAGCCGCCACCGCGGCGGGGTCATTGAGCTCCACCCACACCTGGAGCCAGGTGCAGGCTGGACTCGTGTACATGGCGTCAGAGTCCGCATCGCCCCAGCAATCCACGTTGCCGTTCACGCCGAACTTGAGCTCGAGCGCCGTGTGCAGCGGCACGAAGTAGCCGTCTGGGTCGCCGAACATGCTGTAGGAGTAGCCGGTGTAGAACTTGGGATGCAGCCGCCAGTCGGCGGTGACGCCGATGACGCGGAAGTCCGTGTCCTGGAAGCGCACGCTGCGGCCCACGGCGTGGGCGCTGCCGAACAGGCGTGTCGCCAGCTTCTTGGATAGCACCGTCACCCGCGCGCGAGCCGTCTCGTCCGCCGCGGACCAGCCTGTGCCTTCCAGCATCGGCACCCCGAACATGGAGAAGAAGTCCGGCGTGGTGTAGCGGCCGTCACTATAGAAAGGTTGCTTGTCATTGCTCTCCGGCCGCACCAGGAGGGAGCCGCCCGCCATGGCGGCCTGGTGCGCGGCGGGGCCGTGCTCCAGCATTGCCATGGCGTCGGGGCAGGTGAAGTCGTTGGCGGCGCCGTACTGATCATCGTCCGGGCTGTCGAGCGGGGTGGGGTCGAGGTGCGGATAGAAGATCGCGCCGCTCTTCTCCGGCATGGGATCGCCGGACATGACGTGCAGCACCGTGATCATGGTCATGCTCGCGCCTATGCCGAGGCCGATGGCGAGCACCATGAGAGCGGTGATGACCGGCGTGCGGCGCAGGCTCGCCGTCCCCAGGCGCAAGTAGTATCCGAACACTTTCTACCCCTTTTCTGTCGCCGGATTCTTAATCCGCGCGGGAGTGAAAATAGCGGGTTTTGCTTCCTGGCTAGGCGCGCGAGGCGAGCAGGAGGGAGCGTACTCTTGATGTACGTGACCGACTGCGAGCCCGAAGCGCAACAACGCCAGGGAGCAAAAGACGCATTTTCATACGTTACGCGTGGCGATGGCCGGCGGAATGGCCGCTGCTTTGAGTGCGGGCCCGAGCACCGCCAGGAGACCCAGTACCCACAGGCACACGATGCCCACCGGGATGTAGTACCAGGAGATCGCCGGCAGGTCATAGAGGTTCACCAGCCAATAGTTCAGCCCCACCGCGAACGCGCTCCCCAGTATCACGCCCATGGTGGTGATGAGCCAGTTCTCGGTCATGAAGTAACGCACGATGTCGATGCGGCGGGCGCCCAGGGCGCGCCGCGTGCCGATCTGCTTGGTGCGCTGGCGCACGCTGAAGCTCGCCAGGCCGACGATGCCGAGCGCCGTGATGGAGAGGATCAGCGCCGTCACCAGCGTGAGCATCACCGTCATGGCATGGTCGCCGGAGTTGGTGTTGTCACGGTAGTAGGTCAGCGGGTGCATGCTGCGCACGAAGTTGCCGGTGTGCGCATCCATGATCTTCTGCTCGGCGGCCTTCATGACTTCGTCGCGCTGTCCCGGCAGCGTGCGCACCATGTAGCGTGTGTACTCGCTCTCGAGCACGGTGGGGAAGATGATCTGGCGCTCGAAACCCTCCCAGTGCGGCCAGGTGCCCTCCAGGGTGTCCACCACGCCGATGACGGTCACCGCCGAGGTGCCCTCATAGAAGTCCTTGCCCAGCGCGTCCTGGCCCGGCCAGACCTTCTCGCCGAAGGCCTTGGTGACGATGGCGAGCTTGGGCGTGGTGTACTTGTCACCATCGATATAGGTGATCTCCTCATGGGTGAAGTTGCGCCCTTCCACCAGCTTCACGCCCAGCGCGTTCAGGGCGTGGTCGTCCATGTGGTAGACGCCCATGCCCACCGTGGACTTGGGGTTCGGATCGGGCTTGGCGGTGGCGCCATCGCTCCAGCCGCCGCCGCTCAGGGGGATGGACTGGGTGTAGGTGGCGTCCACCACGCCCGGCAGCGTGCGCAGTAGGTCGAGGTTGCCCTTGATGGCGCTGTCGGCGTCGTAGTCCGGCTTGTAGGCGCTCACGTTCATGATGAAGATGTTCTCTTCATCCATGCCCGAGGGTCGGGCCAGCTTGGTGGTGCGGTCGTGGATGATGAACACCGCGTTGCACACGATGGCCAGCGTCAGCGCGATCTGCAGCGCGATGAGGATGGCGCCGGTCTTGTTGCGCATCATGGCATTGAGGATGGGGCGGATCTCCATGGCGCGACTCCTTATTGGACCTTGAGGTAGATGGCGGGCGGGATGCGCACGACACGCCAGGCGGGGTAGAGGCCCGCCAGCATGCTGGAAGCGAGGGCGATCAGGAGCGATGCGCCCACCATGGTCCAGTCGAGTCGGGCGATGTGGTCGCTGTCCTGCAGCAGGTGACGCACGCCGATGAGACCGGCCCAGCCGAGCAGGACGCCGAGCAGGCCGCCGCTCACGCCGATGACCCCGGTCTCGACGAGGTATTGGCGGAACAGCGCCATCTTGCTCGCACCCACGGCGCGGCGCAGGCCGATCTCACCGGAACGGCGCAGGAACTTGGCCAGGATGAGGCCGATGGTGTTCAGCATGCACACCGCGAGGAACATGAACGAGAGACCGACGAGCGCCTTGCTGTCCTGGCTGACCACGTGGTTGTACTTCAGCCAGTCCTCCACGTCGCGCAGGTGGTTGTTGAGCGGGCGCTGGAAGCGGCCCAGTTTCTTCTGCTCCTGGGTGTAGTTGTCCAGGAACTGGTGATAGTCGTCGCGGTCGGCGGCGGTGGGCAATTCGGCCCAGAACTGCAGCCAGACGCACTCGGAGTTGAGCCTGCTCTCGAAACTGGAGTCGGGCGGCGGCGGACCCCAGCAGCTGTTGTTGCCGTTGCTGTGCAGCTGCATGGAGGTGAGCAGGTTGAAGGGGATGAACACGTCCTCCGGGTCGCCGAACTGGTCGTTCTCCAGGTCGTAGAACTTCGGCACGGGGGTCCACTTCTTGATCACGCCCACCACCCGGAAACGGCGGTTGTTGAGCACGACTTCCTTGCCGACGCTGTTGGCGCCGCCGAACAGCTTCTGGTTGTACTCCTGGTCCAGCACCACCACCTGTTCGGCGTTCTGGTCCTGGTCCTGGCTCCAGGGACCGCCGTACTCGAAGGGCACCTCGAACATGTTGAAGAAATCGTGGTAGGTGACGCGCGCCACGACCAGGTCCGGCTTCACGTCCGGTTTGTCGGACTGCAGCACCAGCGTCGAAGTGAAGCTCAGGACCTGGTCCTTGGCCTTGGCTGCCTTCATGAGCGCCTGGCCGTCCCGGTAGGTCACCTGGGTGGGGGGCTCGTTGGGGTCGCTATAGGCCTGGTTGGGGGACCAGCTGTCCAGCTGCACCGCGTAGAGCTGGTCGCTCTTGTCGGCGATGGGGTTACCGGACATGGAGTGGAACACCGCGAGCGTGGTGGTGGACATGCCGATACCGATGGCCACGGCGCCGATCATCAGCGCGGTCAGCACCGGGTCGCGCTTCAGGCTCAGCAGCGCGAGACGCAGGTTATAGAGGAACATGTGCATCACTCCCGGAGTTTCAGGCCTTGACGGTGGATTCGCGCTTGCCGCTGTCCGGCACGGCCTTCAGGTCCATGACCTGTCCGTCCAGCACGTGCACGCTGCGGTGCGCGCGGCGCGCGAGTTCCGGATCGTGGGTGACCATGACGATGGTGGTGCCCTTGGAGTTGATGCCCTCCAGCAGGTCCAGCACCTGGCGTGCCATCAACGAGTCCAGGTTGCCGGTGGGTTCGTCCGCCAGCAGCACGCGCGGCTCGCCCGCCAGCGCGCGCGCGATGGCCACGCGCTGCTGCTGGCCGCCGGAGAGCTGCGAGGGCAGGTGCTTCATGCGCGAGGCCAGGCCCACCACTTCCAGGGCTTCCTGGATGCGGCGCTCGCGCTCGGCGGACTTGAAGCCGCGGTAACGCAGCGGGACGTCGACGTTGTCGTGCACGTTGAGGTCGGGGATCAGGTTGAAGCTCTGGAAGATGAAGCCGATGCGCTCGTTGCGGATGCGCGAGCGGCCGTCGTCATCCAGGTGGCTCACGTCCTCGCCGTCCAGCATGTAGGTGCCGTGGTCGAAGGACTCGAGCATGCCGGCGATGTTGAGGAAGGTGGTCTTGCCGGAGCCGGAGGGGCCCATCACGGCCACGAATTCGCCTTCCTTGACCTCCAGGTTGAAGTCGCGCAGCGCGTGGGTCTGGACCACGTCGGTGCGGTAGATCTTGCTGATGTTCTGCATGCTCAACATGTGATGACTCCCGTCTGAGGGTTCGGTTATTTCAGGTAGACCGTGTTGGCGTTCTCGAAGCTGCCGGTGTCGGAGACGATGAGGGTGTCCCCTTCCTGCACGCCGTCGAGGATCTCCACCTGGCTGATGCTGGTGGCGCCGGTGTGGATGGAGGTCCGGGTGGCGATGCCGTCGTGCACGACGTAGGCGATGTTGCCGCCGCCGGCATCCAGGAACGGGCCGCGCTGCACCATCAGCACGCCGTCGCGCGAATCCATGACGATGCGCACCTGCACCTGCTGGTTCTGCTTCAGGCCCTTGGGCGGAGTGCCGGCGAAGCGCACGCGGCCGGTGACCAGGTTGTTCTGCACTTCGGGCGAGACCGCGGTGAGCTTGCCCTGGTAGCTGTTGCCGCCGTAGGTGATCTCCGTGCCCATGCCGAGCGCGAGGCCGTCGGTGTAGGTCTCGGGGATCTGCACCTGGATCTCCATCTGGGTGGTGTCCACCACGGTAAGGAGAGGCTGGTTGGGGGTGACGTTGGTGCGCTGCTGCACCGCGATGTTGCCCACCATGCCGTCCACCGGCGAACGCACCGTCAGGTTGTCGTAGCGGCGCTTGAGGTCCGCGACCAGCAGCTGCTCGCGCTTGACCTGCAGCTCCTTGCTCTTGACGTCGAAGTTCAGCCCTTCCTTGTCGAGATCGGTGTTGGCCTTGGCATTGTCGTAGTTGAGCTGGGCCGCTGCCAGGTCGTCCTTGGCCTTGGCGTAGTCGTGCTCGCTGATGACCTTGTAACCCCAGGCGGCCTCGGCGCGCTTCATCTCGCGCTTGGCGGCCTCCAGCGTGACGCCGGCCTGGTCCACGTTCTCCTGGCTCAAGAGCGCCGCCTTCTTGGAGTTGATGCGGGTGCGTTCGAGGTCGGTCTGCATGGAGAGCAGGGTGGACTGCTCCTGCTGGTAGCTGCTGGTGAGTTCGGGGCTGTCGATGACGGCGAGCACCTGGCCCTTCTTGACCGCGTCACCCGCCACCGACTTCAGGGTCACGGTGCCGTTCACGTCGCTATAGAGGGTCGGACTGACTGCGGCGACGGTCTGCCCATCGACGGAGACGTCCCGTACGAACAGCCCGCGACTCACCTTGGCGAGGCGCACCTGGTCCAGGGACACGGTGCGCTCGGCCTTGGCCCAGCGGTGCAGCGCCGGGAAGGCCAGCGCCATGAGCACCACCGCCGCCACGGCCGCGCCGATATACCAGCGGCGGCGCTTGCGCTGAGCCGGGGCGTTGTCCACCGCGATGTCCTGACCTGAGGTGTCGCGGATCTTCACTATCTTCTGCGGGTTGTTGGTGTTCATGCCTGTTACCTAGCAAGCCCCGTGCCAATCCACTTCTTCTTCGCGAAGACCGCGCGGGACCGGGGTTTTCCCCTGTCGGATGCGGTCTCTGCCCCGTCTCCATCGCGGTCCGGACATCTGTCCGTGTCCGCTCGAGTGTCCGCGCGGACACTCCTTAATACCGTTTTCGTTCTCTGCACACATTCGATGCGCGGGCACGCCAAACCGTTGCGATGTCCTGGAACAAATTTCAGGCGCAAAAAAACGGCGGCCCAGAGGGCCGCCGT
Source organism: uncultured Gammaproteobacteria bacterium (assembly GCA_964584665.1). Taxonomy (GTDB): domain Bacteria; phylum Pseudomonadota; class Gammaproteobacteria; order Natronospirales; family REEB76; genus DASUBN01. The sequence continues at coordinate 40,020 of CAZPAO010000011.1, read as the reverse complement.
TAAATGTTGCTAGACACTGATTCTAGATGTCATTCGTGACCCGCCGGCGGATAAGCCGGATCGAGCGCCGGCACCGGCGGCAGGTCGAGCGGATGCGCCTTGATCTTGTCCATCAGGTACTTCACGCCCGCATCCAGCTGCGCGTCTTTGCCTTTCACGAGGTCGCCCGGCATGTCGTCCACTTCCATGTCCGGTTCGACGCCGTGGTTCTCCATCACCCACTGCGAGTCGAGCCCGTAGTTGGTGCCCTCGGGTACGGTGATGTAGCCGTTGTCCAGCAGCGGCCAGTTGCCGCGGATGCCGCGCACGCCGCCCCAGGTGCGCATGCCGATGAGCGGGCCCAGCCCGTACTTGCGGAAGTAGTACGGGAAGATGTCGCCGTCAGACGCCGAGTAGGCGTTGATGAGGCAGACCTTGTAGCTGTTGGACAGCACCGGCGGATCGGTCGCCGGCACGCCCTGGCGGTTGGTGGTCATGCCGGCCAGCACCCGGCGCAGGCGCTCCAGCAGGATCTGGTCGATGAATCCGCCGCCGTTGAAGCGCTCATCGATGATCATGCCCTGCTTGTCTATCTGCGGGTAGAACTGGTCGATGAACTGCTTGAGGCCGGTGGCGCTCATGTCGTCCAGGTAGACGTAGCCGATCTTGCCCCCCGACGCCTTGTCCACCACCTCGCGGTTGTGCTTGATCCAGTCGTCCTGGCGGATGGTGAGTTCGTCGTGGATGGTCTCCACCCTCACGTCGCGCTTGCCCGTGCCGGCGGCGTCCTTCGCCACCGTCAGCACCACGGTGCGGCCGCGGCTGCCGACGAACAGGCTGTAGATGTCGGTCGGGGCCTTCAGGTCATGGCCGTCCACCGCCAGGATGTAATCGCCTTCCTTGATGCCGAGGCCCGGCTGGGTCAGGGGCGAAGGGTAGTCGTGGCGGGTGTTGTCGCCGGCATAGATCTTCTGGATGAACCAGCGGCCCGACTTGGCGTCGAGGCCGTAGTCCGCGCCCAGGAGGCCGGTGGCCAGGAGACTGCGGTCATCGTTGAGGTCGCCGCCGCCCACGTAGGTGTGGGAGTTGGAGAGTTCGCCCTGGATCTCGCCGATGACGTAGTTCAGGTCCTCACGGTGCCCCACGTAGGGCAGGAGCTTGGCATAGCTCGTGTGGATCGCATCCCAGTCCACGCCGTTCATCTTCGTGTTCACGAAGAAGTCGCGTTCCAGGCGCCAGGCCATGTGGTACATCTCGGCCCACTCGGCCTTGGGTTCGATGCGCATCAGCATCTGCGAGGTGTCCAGGTCCTTCTTGTCGTCGCCGCCGTCCACGCCGATGAAGGAGAACTTGCCGTCCTGGCCGGCGACGAGCAGCGTCTTTCCGTCCGCGGAGAGGGCGTAGGCGCCCACGTCCGGGCCGATCTCCTTGTCCTTGCGCTTCTCCATGTCGAAGGAGTGCAGGCCGCCATGGCTGCCCGTGAGCGGGCCGTCGATGCTGAAGTTGGCCTGCGTGAGGTAGAGCACGTGGCCGGAGACGGCGGTGAGTCCGGCGTAGTTGTCGGAGGGGACCGGCAGCGCCACGGCGCGGCTCATCAGGCCGTCCAGGTCGATGTGCAGGGCCTTCGGGGCCTTGTCGCCCTTGCCTGACTTGTCGTCGCCGTCCTTGTCACCCTTGCCGTCCTTCTCCGGCACGCCCTCGTCGGAGCGCGGCGCGAAGGGCGAGGGATCGTCCCTGTCCAGGGTTGCGACATAGAGGCCGAACATCTGCAGCGTGGCGATGTTGAACTCGCTCTGGGTGAACACCGGGTTCTCGTGCCGGGCCGAGACGAAGTAGAGGTACTTGCCGTCCGGGTCGAAGGCCGGGTTGAGGTCGGCGTCGAAGGCCGAACTCACGAGCGTGCTCTTGCCGGAATCCAGGCTGTAGAGCCAGATGCCGGGGACCTGGTTGTCCCGCTGCTTGCTGTAGGCCAGCCACTTGCCGTCCGGGGACCAGGTGAAGTCATGCATCTCGTTGCGCTTGTCCTGGTCCACCTGGGTGGCCTTGTGGGACTTCACGTCCAGCCACCAGAGCCGGTGCTCGTTGTCGCTGAAGGCGAGCTTGGAGCTGTCCGCGGACCACGCCGGCTTGTAGAAGTAGCCGGTCTTGAAGGAAGTGAGCACCTGCTCGGCACCGCCCTCGGAGGGGCGGATGGCCACCTGATCCTCGCCGGAAGCGTCGGTCGCGTAGGCGATCCACTTGCCGTCCGGGGACCAGCTCGGGTTCTCTTCCTTGGCCCCGGAAGTCTGGGTCAGGTCGCGGGTCGCACCGTTCTCGGCCGGCAGGGTGAAGATGTCGCCGCGGGCCTGCAGCAGCGCGCGCTTGCCGTTGGGGGAGACGTCGAAGTTCGGGCCGCCCGCCGGGTCGCTGCTCTGGATGTACTTGGACGCATCCACGTAGCGCGGGTTGGTCTGCATGCCGTCATCCGGCACGTCCACGTCCAGCTTGTGCAGCTGCTCGGAAGGCAGGTCCATCACGTAGAGCGAGCCGCCCTGCTGGAACACGATGCCGTCCGATCCGAGGCTCGGCCAGTCCACGTCGTAGTCCGAGAAATGGGTCACCTGGCGCATCTGTTTGGTGGCGGTATCCATCGCCCACAGGTTCAAGCGGTGGTCGGCACCGCGGTCTGAGGCGACGTAGATGGTCTTGCCGTACCACATCGGGTCCAGGTCCGCGCCCTTCGAGTCCACCGCCAGCTCATCGTGGCCGGTCTCGAAGTTGTGGATCCAGGCGTTCTGGTGCATGCCGCCGGTGTAGCGCTTCCAGGTGCGGAAGTTGGTGAAGATGCGGTTGTAGACGATGGACTTGCCATCCGGACTCCAGCTGAACACGCCGCCCTTGTCGAGGGGCATCAGCTTCTCCTCGCCGCCTTCCACCGGCACGGTGAAGTAGCGGCCGAACCAGCTGTTCATGGAGCTGCGGCGCGAGAGGAACACGATCTGTTTCGAGTCCGGCGTCCAGCCGAGCACCATGTTGTCGGGTCCCCAGCGTTCCGGGGCGCCGTCCACGACATCGGAGTGGAAGGTGAGGCGGCGGGCCTGGCCGCCCGCGGCGGGGATCACGTACACGTCGGTGTTGGCCTGGTACTGGCCGGTGAAGGCGATCCACTTGCCGTCCGGCGAGTAGCGCGGCATCACGTCGTAGCCGGGCTCGGAGGTCAGGCGCTGGGCGGTGCCGCCCTTGCGGTCCACCTTCCAGAGGTTGCCGTGGGCCTCGAACACGATGCTGTTCCCGTTCAGCGACGGGAAGCGGGTGAAGGTCGCGTCGGCCCGGGCTTGCCCGAGGGCGCCGAGGCTTAGGGTCAGGGCCGCGAACCAGGCCGCGTGACGCAGGATGGAAATGCGCCGGGACATGGGAATCTCCTTAGGGGTTCTTTCTGAGGGACTGCATACTTATATAGAGCCGTGCTGTATCGGACCGGTCGGGCAGGCTTAGGTTCCAGGTCTGCCGCCGGGGGCTGGGATACTCATCCATCCCGCGGGACCAGTCAAACTGGGGGTCAGGGTGGCCGGGGCCGTCAACGCGGGGTATCCTGGTGCGGTTTTTGACTGTACCCGGTCCCAGGGGGCCGGGGCCCTACCATCCAGGAGTATCAGATCATGCGTCAAGGATTCATCGCCGCCGCGGCAATCGTGGCCGGCCTGATCGCGTTTTCCCCGGCCCAGGCCGCCACGAGCACCTCCGCCAAGAGCGCCGGCGTCCCCAAGATCGCGGTGATCGACCTGCAGGCGGTCATCCAGAAGTCGAAGCGCGGACAGGATGCCATGCAGGTGCTGCAGCAGAAGCAGAACGAGCTGCAGGCCCAGGCCGACGACCTCAACAACAAGCGCAAGGCCATGAAGGACGCGCTGGACAAGTCCGATGCCAAGTCCTCGGACCACGACAAGCTGCTCAAGCAGTTCACCGATGCGGACCAGGCCTGGCAGAACTTCGTGGGTGAAGCCCGCCAGCTGCTCCAGCAGCGCCAGCAGGAGCTGCTCCAGCCCGTGCAGCAGGAACTCGGCCAGGTGGTGACCCAGTACACCAAGGACAACCACATCGACATCCTGCTCACCAAGAGCATCCCGGGCGCGATCTCGGTCACCGATGCCTATGACGTCACCAACGGTGTCACGGTCGCGATGGACAAGGACTGGGCCTCCCAGCCCAAGCCCGCTCCCGCCGCGACCCCCGCTCCGGCCGCTTCGACCCACTGACCTGAGGCCTCGCCGCGCATGATCGACCTGCGCAGCGACACCGTCACCCGCCCCACCGCCACCATGCGCCAGCGCATGGCGGCGGCGGAGGTCGGGGACGACGTGTTCGGCGACGACCCAACTGTCAACGCGCTGCAGGCGCGCCTGGCGGAGATGACCGGCCACGAGGCCGGGCTGTTCTTCCCATCCGGCACCCAATCCAACCTCGCGGCGCTCATGGCCCATTGCGGCCGCGGCGAGGAGTTCATCATCGGGGCGCTGGGCCACAGTTATAAGTACGAGGCGGGCGGCGCCGCCGTGCTGGGCAGCCTCTGGCCCCAGCCCCTCGACTACGAGGTGGACGGCACGCTGGACCTGAAGAAGGTTGCGGCGCTCATCAAGCCGGACGACGTCCATTTCGCGAAGACCCGCCTCCTGGTGCTGGAGAACACCCAGAACGGCCGGGTGTTGCCCATGTCTTATATAGAGGAGGCCTCGCGCTTCGCCCGGGAGCGGGGCCTGGCCTTCCATCTGGATGGCGCCCGCGTGTTCAACGCCGCGGTGAAGCTGAAGCTCCCGGTGAAGGACATCGCCAGGCACTTCGACAGCGTGTCCCTGTGCCTCTCCAAGGGCTTGGGTTCGCCGGTGGGCTCCGTGCTCGTGGGCCGGAAGGATCTCATCGCCCAGGCAGCCCGCATCCGCAAGCTGCTGGGCGGCGGCATGCGCCAGGCGGGCGTGCTGGCGGCAGCCTGCCTGCATGCGGTCGAGAACCACGTGGACCGGCTCGCGGAAGACCATGCCAATGCCCAGGCGCTGGCCCAGGGCCTTGCCGGGCTCCCCGGCCTGAGCCTCGATCCCCGGCTGGTGCAGACCAACATGCTGTTCGCATCCATGGAACCCGCGCGCGTGCACGCGCTGGCCAAGCATCTCAAGGACCAGGGCATCGTGATCCTGGCAAACCCGAACTTGCGGCTCGTCACCCACTTGGACGTGAGCAAGGATGACGTGACCAAAGTCATCGCCGCGTTTAGGCAGTTCTTTACCTAGCGGATCGCTCCGTCGCGCCTGCCGCTCCAGCAATCCCGAGGTCAGCCATGCAATTCGTCGGTCTCGAGCACGTCCCTGCATCTCAGCGCATCTTCTGCGTCGGGCGCAACTACGCCGACCACGCCAAGGAACTGGGCAACGCCATGCCGGCTGCCGGCTCCATCCCCATCATCTTCATGAAGCCCATCACCAGCCTGGTGCAGGGCGCCAGCCTGAGTCTGCCCCGGGGCGTGGGCGCCGTGCACCATGAGATGGAACTGGTGGTGGTCCTGGGGAAAGGCGGGAGCGCCATCCCCGAGTCTGCGGCTCTCGATCACGTCGAGGGGGCGACCCTGGGGCTCGACCTCACCCTGCGGGACGAGCAGAAGCGCCTGAAGGACGCGGGCAGCCCCTGGGAATTGGCCAAGGCCTTCGACGATGCGGCGGCCTTGGGTGCCTTCGTCCCCGCCGCCGACCTGGACCTCAGAGCCATCGAGATGCGTTGCGCGGTCAATGCAGAGCTGCGCCAGCAGGGCAACACCCGGGACATGCTCTTCCCCGTGGCCACCATCGTTGCGTTCCTGAGCACGCGCTGGCACCTCTTGCCCGGCGACCTCATCTATACCGGCACGCCGGCCGGTGTGGGCCCGCTCGTCCCCGGCGACCGCATCGAGATCAGCAGCGCGCCCATCGGTACTTTCTCTTGGGAATGCGTGTGACCGGCAAAGCTGCTGCGCTCGGCAGGGCGTTGTTGCGCTTCGGACTCGCAGTCGGTCACGTACTGAAATGTACGCTCCCTCCTGCTCGCCTCGCGCGCCTAGCCCCGCCTTCGCTCGCTACGCTTTGCCAGCCAGGGCCCATGCCGGGAGGGTTTTATGACTTCTGAAGAGGCCCTGGCTGAAGCGGTGCGGGCCGCCTGTCTCAAGGCTGCAAAAGAAGGCTACGCACAGGCTTCCGCCAGCGGGCTCTGCCACGAGGGCGCGGTGGAGGCATCTTTGGGCGCGGTCAGCACCCTGGATATCGCGGCTCTGCTGGCGGCGCAGGAGCCAAGCAAAAAACCCGGCTGAAAAACGTGGCCCCCGGCGGTCCCCTGAGGCTACAATTTGCCCTCTTTTCAGACCGTCCATCCGGGGAGTCCAGGGGCCGTGACCAATACCAAAGCCGTCGCCGAATACGTCCGTCATCACTACCGCCACTTCAACTCGGCCGCGCTCATCGACGCCGCCGACGGCTACATCAAGCTGATGAAGGACGGCGGCAAGATGATGGTGACCCTCGCCGGCGCCATGAGCACCGCTGAGCTAGGCATCTCCCTGGCCGAGATGATCCGCCGCGACAAGGTGCAGATCATCACCTGCACCGGCGCCAACCTGGAAGAGGACATCTTCAACCTGGTGGCCCACGACCACTACGTGCGCGTGCCGAAGTACCGCGAGCTCTCGCCGGCGGACGAGCAGAAGCTGCTCGACAAGCACCTGAACCGCGTCACCGACACCTGCATCCCCGAGGGCGAGGCCATCCGCCGCATCGAGAAGGCGATCCTGGCCGAGTGGCAGGCCGCCGACCAGAAGGGTGAGCGTTACTTCCCCCACGAGTTCTTCTACCGCCTGATCCGTTCCGGCGTGCTGAAGCAGCACTTCCAGATCGACCCGAAGGATTCCTGGATGGTGGCGGCCTGCGAGAAGAACATACCCATCATCGTCCCCGGCTGGGAGGATGCGACGCTGGGCAACATCTTCGCCGCCCATTGCATGAAGGGCGACATCAAGAACGTGCACACCGTGCGCACCGGCATCGAGTACATGATGTTCCTGGCCGACTGGTACCGGAAGAACTCCGGCGGCGCGGGCGTGGGCTTCTTCCAGATCGGCGGCGGCATCGCCGGCGACTTCCCCATCTGCGTGGTGCCCATGCTGGAGCAGGACATGGAGCAAGCCACGCCCCTGTGGGCCTACTTCTGCCAGATCAGCGATTCCACCACGAGCTATGGTTCGTATTCGGGCGCAGTCCCCAACGAGAAGATCACCTGGGGCAAGCTCGCCGCCGAGACGCCGAAGTTCATCGTGGAGTCGGACGCGACCATCGTGGCGCCGCTCATCTTCGCCTGCGTCTTGGAAGGTTGATCCAGAGCGGCGCCCGCGGGCGCCGCATCTCCGATATGCAGCCCATCCCCAAGAACGCAGCGCTGATCCTCATCGACATCCAGCAGGGTTTCGATGACCTGAAGTATTGGGGCCCGCGCAACAACCCCCAGGCCGAAACCAACGCGGCGAGATTGCTCTCGAGCTGGCGCGTTGCCGGCCGGCCCGTGTTCCACGTGCAGCATCGTTCCACCACGCCGGGCTCGCCGCTCCGGCCCGGGCAGCCGGGTTGCGACATCAAGCCGGAGGTCCGGCCGCTGCCCGGCGAGCCCGTCATCGGCAAGCAGGTGAATAGCGCCTTCATCGGCACGGACCTGGAAGCGCGGCTGCGCTCACTGGACATAAGCACGCTCGTCATCGCGGGGCTCACCACCGCCCACTGCGTCTCCACCACCACGCGCATGGCGGGGAACCTGGGTTTCCGCGCCTTGCTGGCGGCGGACGCCTGCGCCACCAACGCCCAGACCGGCTATGATGGCCGCCCCTATGACGCCGAGACCGTGCACGCCCTGGCGCTCGCCAGCCTGCATGGGGAGTTCGCCGAGGTGGCCGATACCGACGCGATCCTGCGCACCCTGGAGATGATCCCTTGAGATATCTGCTGTCCGGCTTGTTCGTCTCGCTGCTGCTGCCCGCCTATGCGACCCATGCCGACGGCCCGCCGCGCGATCCCTACATCCAGGTGAACGGCCACGGCGAGTTGCACGTGGCGCCGGACATGGCCTATGTCAATCTGACCCTGCAGCAGACCGATATCGATGCCAAGACCGCCCGTGCCGACGTGGAAGGCCGTGCCGCCAAGGTCATCGCGCTGGCCCGCAAGCTCGGGCTGGCCGACAAGGACATCGTCGCGCCTGCGGTCACCGTCTACCCCCAATACGGCTGGGTCAGCGAAGGCGGCGGCATCAGCAGCAGCGCAAGCGGCAAGCGCGCCTACAAGCTCATCGGCTATAACGTCAGCCGCAGCATCAGCCTCACGCTGCATGATCTCTCCCGCTATGGCGAGTTGGCGGACGGCCTGTTCAGCGCCGGCGTCACGGACCTCGGCGGCGTCAGCCTGGATCGCAGCGATCGGGCCGCCTTGCAGCAGCAGGCGCGCGGGCTCGCAGTACAGGATGCCCACGACAAGGCTGCCGTCCTCGCCAAGAGCGCCGGGGTCTCGGTCGGTCCTGTGTTCAGCATCAGCGAGCAGGGCGGTTACGGCGGTCCGCGCCCGATGATGGCAGCGTCCCTGTCGAAGTCGGCCGCGGCCGATCCCGAATACCTGAACGGTGACATAGACATCGGTGCCGACGTGCAGGTCTTTTACCGCATAAACAAGTGAAGCTTCCCAACACTCTCGGAGGAAACGTCATGAAGAAGTTGCTGATCGCCTTCGCGGCCCTGGCCGCGTTCCTCGCCGGTTGCGCCAGTGGCGGCGGCGGTGCCGGCGCCGACACCAATGGTGTCACCGTATTGCAGGCTGGTTCCCACAGCGGCGTGAAGGATACGGAGCAGCAGGACATCCATGATCAAGCCGCTTTCCAGGCCGCCTGGGACAAGATCTACTCGGACCAGTCCAGCAAGCCGGCGCTGCCGAGCGTGGATTTCACCAAGCAGACGGTGATCTATTACTCCGTCGGCGAGATGAAGCATGGCGGCTATAGCGTGAAGGTCACCCGTGCCGAGCCCGCGGGCACCGGCTACGCGGTCGGCCTGACGGTGATCCAGCCCGGCACCAACTGCCACAACATGACCATGGACATCACCCACCCCTTCATCTTCGCCACCGTGCCGACCACGGCCCCGGTGACCTTCGACGAGGTGAAGAAGCGCGAGACTCCGCCCTGCACCTGATGCGGGAGGGCTGATGCCTCGAAGGGAGGGCCGCGTGAGCGGCCCTCCTTTTTTACGATAAGTCGCCGCTTCCGCAAGTCACGTGTACGGTGCTAGGCTTGAGCCATGAAGAAGAAAGCCGCTCCTAAGAAGAAGACCGCCGCCCGCAAGGCGGCGCCCAAGAAGGCCGTGGCGAAGAAGGCTTCGGCGAAGAAGCCGGCGCCCAAGGCGCCGCCGAAGAAGACCACGCTGCCTCGTGCCCACAAGCGCCCCGTGCCGCCCTCGTCGCGCCCGCAGCCGGTGCCGCCGGGCAGCGGGCAGCCGGCGCAGCTAGCCGACCCCAACGACCAGCATGGGCCCATGCATATCCCGTCCCATAAGCCCGCGCCGGCTTACGCTGAGATGCACAAACGCGATTGGGCCAATAAGCCCCCTCGGCACAACATCCCGATCCCAAAACGGTAGATCAGCTCGGGTGGATCACCCGCGCACATCTTTAAAAAGTGAGAGGCCGGCTAAAAAGCCGGCCTCGTCTATTTTTGAATTAATCTGAGGTTTATCTATCCGCCCGCTGCCGGGGCCGCGGTCGCCGCCGGCGGAGTCGGGCGCACCCGCGGCAACAGCTTATAGGTCTTCTCGAATAGTTCCAGCGCGGTGCCGCCGTCATAACCCTGTCTCCACATCACCGCGGTCTGATAGACCGTGTCGCCGTCCTTTATCACGCGGGAGCGGCCGTTCCAGCCGCTGGCGGTGGAGAAATCGAAGACCACGGAAGGGAGTTTGGTCTTACGCTTCGTTCCCGGGTAGGTGTCCCGTTTGGATGAACTGGCGGTGCCGCCCACGGAACTGAGGAAGTTCTTCTGGTCGAGTTCCAGTTCCTGGTCTGTGTCGATGTCCGCCCAGTAGTCCGTCACGCCGGTGAGCACCAGCACGTTTCCATCGGCGGACTTCGCCAGCCACATGCTCGTGGTGAACCCTTGCCCCGACTGCACCTGGGGGCTGGGCGCGACGGGGAACTCTGCGCTGAACCCGGCGTTGTCGGGCGCTGCTGTCACCCAACCGCTATCGGCTACGGACGCGAGCGGTGCAAGCAACAGCAAGGCAGTCGTGATCGCGATCGACTTATTCATCGCTTGGTCTCCCTATTCCCGGATGGCGGCCCCACCTGAGTATAGGCCTGTCGCCAGGCGCATGTGACCGGCTATCGCCGCGGGCGAGCCATTTGATAATGTAGGCGGTGTCACCGGAACCTGAGATATGGAGGGCTCAATGGGTCCATCGGAACGCATAGACAAGCTCATCGCCGGCATCGATGACTGGCGCGGCGAGACTTTCGCGAGCGTCCGCAAAGCTATCCTCGCGGCCGACAAGGGCATCGTCGAGGAATGGAAGTGGATGGGGAGCCCGGTGTGGTCCTGCGACGGGATGATCGCGGTCGCCAACGCACACAAGGGCAAGGTGAAGCTCACCTTCGCCCACGGCGCGCGGCTCAAGGATCCGGACAAGCTCTTCAACGACGGTTTCGCCGGCAATGCCAGGCGATCGATAGATTTCTTCGAGGGCGACAAGGTCAATGCACGGGTTTTGAAGGGTCTGGTGCGCGCCGCCATCGTCTACAACCAGACCAAGCTGAAGAAGAACCAAAAGAAGAAAGTCCCCCCGCGCGCTCGGGCGAAAGCGTCCAAGACCAAGAAGGCCTGACGCCTCAGCGCTCTTCTCCGCGTGGCCTCCCGGCCGCGCCAGCATATCGTTGCCTGTCTTTGGTGCCCATCTCCGGCACCGATGATCGCTTCTAGTCTGCGATATACCTTCCATCGCCGTCACAAAGCTCTCGCATGCGACTGAACCGGATCCGGTGTCTCCGGTCCCCCTTTATGTGCGCTGCCGCACAGAGAGTGGCGTGGATGGCGGTGACAATACGGGCTTGAAGGGGGATCCGACTCATCTGCATCCATCTTGCCCTCGATGCTGATGTCCAGGTCGGCAGGCGTGTCGCTGGACGGCCTTTTTTCACGGAGGAATTGCCATGCCTGAAGCAGGGAATCGTTCAAATTTCGCCGGTCACGGGGAGCGCGATGCCCGCGTACGCCAAGCGGAAGCGGTGGTGAAGAAGGGCGCCTTGCAGCATGCGATCCTCACCAGCGGCAATTTCTCGATCATAGCCACCGACGAGAAGGGCATCATCCAACTGTTCAACTCCGGCGCCGAGCGCATGCTCGGGTATGAGGCGGCCGAGGTCGTGGACAAGATCAGTCCCAGCGACATCCATGACCAGGAGGAAGTCCGCGCTCGCGCGCAGGAACTGAGCCTCGAGTTCGACACCCCCATTGCCCCCGGTTTCGAAGCCCTGGCCTACAAAGCGTCGCGGACCATCGATGATACCTATGATCTCACCTACATCCGCAAGGACGGCAGCCGCTTCCCGGCGAGCGTATCCATCACGGCGCTACGCGACGATCATACCGGGCTTATCGGCTACCTGCTGATCGGCGCGGACAACTCCGTCCGTAAGCGCGACGAAGCGGCACTCAAGGAAGCAGTGGCGGCCGCGGACAAGGCCAACGTGGCAAAGACGGATTTCCTCTCGGGCATGAGCCACGAGCTGCGCACGCCGCTTAACGCGATCCTCGGTTTCGCCCAGATCATGCTGTCGGATATCTCGCCGCAGTCGCCGGGCCAGAAGCGCAACATCAACCATATCCTGAAGGCCGGCTGGTACCTCTTGGAGCTGATCAACGAGATCCTCGACCTCGCGCTCATCGAGTCGGGCAAGGCCACCTTGTCGGAGGAGCCGGTCTCGCTGCCGGAGATCATGCTGGAGTGCCGCGCCATGATCGAGCCGCAGGCGCATAAGCGCAGCATCAGCATGGACTTCCCACGCTTCGAGACCGATTATTTCGTCAAGGCCGACCGTACCCGCATCAAGCAGGTGCTCATCAACCTGCTCTTCAACGCGGTCAAGTACAACAAACCGGGCGGCAAGGTCTCCATCGAGTACAACCTGTGGCCCGGGGGTGCCATCCGCATCTGCATCGTTGACACCGGTACCGGGCTCACCCCGGCCCAGCTCGACCAGCTCTTCCAGCCCTTCAACCGGCTCGGCCGGGAGGCGGGCGTGGAGGAGGGCACCGGCATCGGCCTGGTGGTGACCAAACGGCTGGTGGAACTGATGGGCGGCTCCATAGGTGTGGAGAGCACCGTCGGCGTGGGCAGCACGTTCTGGGTCGAACTGCACCTGACGGAAGCACCCCGTCTCGTCGGCATGGTCACACCCTTCGCCATGGAAAGCCGGCCGCTGCCCGAGGGCCTGGCGCCGCGTACCGTGCTCTATGTCGAGGACAACCCGGCCAACCTGGAACTCGTGGAACAACTCATCGCGCGCCGTCCCGACCTGCATCTGCTGAGCGCGCCGGACGGCGAACTCGGCATCGAGTACGCCCGCGCCTACCAGCCGGAAGTCATACTGATGGACATCAACTTGCCCGGCATCAGCGGCGTCGCGGCGCTCAAGGTGCTGCTGGCTGACCCGGCGACGGCGCATATCCCCATCCTCGCGCTCAGCGCCAACGCGGTCCCCCGCGATATCGAGAAAGCCCTCGAGGCGGGCTTCTTCAACTACCTGACCAAGCCCATCAAGGTCGACCAGTTCATGGAGGCCCTGGACAAGGCCCTGGAATACGCCCAGAGGACGCCGGGTCTCACCGCCCAAGTCGAGTCCGCATGAGCGTCACCGAATCCGACATCCTCAAGGCCCGTATCCTCATAGTCGATGACCAGGAAGCCAACGTCAGCCTGCTGCAGGAGATGTTGCGTGGCGCCGGTTACAGCAATGTCTCCTCGACCTCCGATCCCGAACAGGTCTGCGCGCTCAACCGCAAGCACGACTACGACCTGATCCTCCTGGACCTGCAGATGCCGGCCATGGATGGGTTCCAGGTGATGGAGGCCCTCAAGGTCAGCGCCGCCGGCAGCTATCTCACGGTGCTCGTGGTCACCGCCCAACCCGGGCACAAGCTCCGCGCCCTGCGTAGTGGGGCGAAGGACTTCGTCAGCAAGCCCTTCGATCTGTTGGAGGTGAAGACGCGCATCCATAACCTGCTGGAAGTGCGCCTGCTCTACCGGAACCTCGCGCATCATGCCGCACTGCTGGAGCGGACGGTGCGAGAGCGTACAGCGGAGTTGCGCGAGAGCGAAGCCCGCTATCGCAGCCTGACCGAACTCGCATCCGACTGGTACTGGGAGCAGGACGAGATCGGCAACTTCAGCAAGGTCTCGGGCCCGGTGCTGGAGATGCTCGGTATCAGGGTGGACTCCCTGACGGGAGAGCGCAGCACTGACCACGCCGTGGGCTGGGACCAGGTGAAGCGCGATGAGCTCTCTATGCTCATCGATACCCGGCAGCCCTTCCTGGACCTGGTGTTGAGCCGCACCAATGCCAATGGATCACGCCAGCATTTCCGCGTGAGCGGTGAGCCGATGTTCAATCGCGCGTGCAGCTTCATCGGCTACCGCGGGATCGGCGTGGAGATCACCGCGGCAGGATAGCGCGCCCGCTATCAACTTCACGATGCCAAACCTCGCTCCCGACCCTAACCAGAACCATCTCCTCGCGGCGCTGCCGGCGGAGGAGTTCGACCGTATCAGCCCGTACCTGGAGCTGGTTTCATTGCCGCTGGGACAGATATTGTATGAGCCCGGTGTGCGGATGAGCCACGCCTATTTCCCCGTCACCGCCGTGGTCTCCCTGCACTATGTGCTGGAGTCAGGTGCTTCGGCCGAGAGCGCGGGGGTGGGGAATGAAGGCATGATCGGCATCTCGCTCTTCATGGGCGGGGGCAGTACGCCCAGTTCAGCCGTGGTGCCGATCGCCGGGCATGCCTATCGCCTGGACAGTAACGTGCTCAAGCGCGAGTTCGCCCGCATGGGTTTCATGCGGCAACTGTTGTTGCGCTATACGCAGGCTTTGATCACCCAGATGACCCAGACCGCGGCCTGCAACCGTCACCATTCGGTGGAGCAGCAGTTGTGCCGCTGGCTGTTGCTCACGCTCGATCGGGCTCCGTCGCATGAGATAGTCATGACGCAGCAGCTGGTGGCCAACATGCTGGGAGTGCGCCGTGAGGGCATCACCGCCGCCGTCGGGCGACTGCAGGAGGCGGGCTTCATCCGCAACCGCCGCGGTCAGATCGCCGCCCTCGATCGCCAAGGCCTGGAGGCGCGCGTGTGCGAGTGCTACGCCATCGTCAAGGACGAGTTGGACCGCTTATTGTCAGACGTGGAGCATCGCCAGGGTTTCCTCCTCGATGCGCCGGACCGACCAGGCGACTTCGTGGGCCCAAGGCCTGAAATCAGGCCCGAATCCAGGTCCGAAAACAGCTAGTTTTTCGAAGTCGCTGGCGTATAGTTCCGCCCATGGAACACGCCACCTCGATGCACCTCGACTTCGCTGCCTGCGACCGGGCCCGGCTCGCGCAGGACCCGCGCTTCGACGGCCGTTTCTTCATCGGTGTGACCTCCACCGGCATCTACTGCCGCTCCATCTGCCCCGCGCCCACGGCGAAGCAGCGCAACGTGCGCTATTTCCCCAGTGCCGCTGCGGCGGCCGAGGCAGGCTTCCGCCCCTGCCTGCGCTGCCGGCCCGAGGCGGCGCCGGGTTCGCCGGCCTGGCTCGGCACCTCCGCCACGGTGCGCCGTGCGCTCAAGCTCATCCAGGAAGGGGCCCTGGACACGGAGAGCGTGGACCATCTCGCTTCGCGCCTGGGGATAGGCCCGCGCCACCTGCACCGGCTGTTCGTGCAGCATCTCGGCGCCTCGCCCCTGGCAGTGGCCCAGACCCGCCGGCTGCATTTCGCGAAGCACCTGATAGACGACACCCGCTTGGCGATGACGGACATCGCGCTCGCCAGTGGCTTCGGCAGCCTGCGCCGCTTCAACGATGCGTTCCGCCAGACCTACGGCCGCGCGCCGCGGGAGCTGCGCCGCGAGCGGCGGTCCCAGGCGGGTGTCGACGATGCGCTGCGCTTGCGGCTCGCCTACCGGCCGCCCTATGACTGGGTGGCGCTGCGGGATTTCCTCGCCACCCGGGCCTTGCCCGGCGTGGAGCGTGTGAGCGAGGGCGGCTACGCCCGCACCGTGCGCATGGGCGCCGCCAGCGGCTGGTTCGAGGTGAAGCCGGTGCCGAAGGTGGACGCCTTGGAACTCGCGGTGCACGGCCTCGGGTCGGCTGCCCTGTTCGGCGTGGTGTCCAGGGTGCGGCAGATGTTCGATCTCGCGGCGGACCCGGCGGACGTGCGCGCGGTCTTGAAGAAGGACAAGCGTCTCATGCCGCTCCTGCGCAAGCGCCCGGGTCTGCGCGTGCCTGGTGCCTGGGATCCGTTTGAGATCGCTGTCAGAGCTGTCTTGGGCCAGCAGGTGAGCGTGGCGGCGGCCCGCACTTTCGCCATGCGCATCGTCAGCGCTTACGGCGAGGCCTTGTCGAACCCGGCCGAGGGTCTCACCCATCTCTTCCCCACGCCGGAAGCGCTCGCGGATGCGGACCTCACTGGCATCGGTCTCACCGGCGCCCGCGCCAAGACCCTGGTTGGGCTGGCGAAGGCGGTGCGGGACGGGCAGGTGAGCTTCGATGCGGGTGCCGAGGAGCTGCGCGCCGCGCTGGTCGCGCTGCCGGGCATCGGCAACTGGACCGCGGAATACATCGCCATGCGCGGCCTCTCTGATCCGGACGCGTTCCCCGCTGAAGACCTGATCCTGCGGCGCATGGCCGGCGGCAAGCAGCCGCTCACCACCAAGGGACTGCTCAAGGCCGCGGAGGCCTGGCGCCCCTGGCGCGCCTACGCCGTATTGCACCTGTGGCGCGCCTCTTCGGAGGAGACATGAATACCTGGGAACAGATCACTCTCATCCCAACCTTCCTCCCGGAGAGCGAAGCGCACTCCTTCCGGGAGAGGGAGGAAGCGAAGACATCTTGGGAATCGATACTCTTGGAGAGCAGCATGAAATCACTCATCCGCGGCGAACATCTCTACCACCACACCCTGGACACCCCCATCGGCGGTCTCCTGCTGGTGGGCGATGCGGACGCATTGCACGGCGTATATTTCCAGGACGGCAAGCGCGGGCCCACCAAGCCGGACAAGAGCTGGGAGCCTTCGGAGCGGCCGTTCCGCGAAGTGAAGCGCCAGCTCAAGGCCTATTTCGCCGGCAAGCTCACGGACTTCGACCTGCCGCTCTCGCCCCAGGGCACCGAGTTCCAGCTCAAGGTGTGGAAGGCGCTCAGGACCATCCCCTACGGCAAGACTTGGTCCTACGGTGAGCTGGCCCGCCGCATACGCCATCCGGAGGCGCCTCGCGCCGTGGGCGCCGCCAACGGCCAGAACCCGATCCCGGTGATCGTGCCCTGTCACCGGGTCATCGGCGCTGACGGTTCCCTCACCGGCTTCGGCGGGGGACTGCCCATCAAGCAGAAGCTCCTGGCCCTGGAAGGCGCGCTCCCGGCTGCGAGCCGGCAGGCCAAGCTGTTTTGACCTGAAAGTGTCCGGAAGTGTCCGGCGCAACCTTTTAGGGGGCCGGCGCATCTATCTCCATGAGGCACGTTCCACCGTGCCAGAGTGCGGAGAAGGAAGATGCGCAACAGACGTAGCGACGGGCTTTGTATCGTGTTCCTGGGCTTGGCGGGCCTGACCGCCGCGGCCGGCGCCCTGCCGGCCCCGCCCGTGGACCTGGACCAGATCGTCGCCAACAACCAGCGTGCCGTGACCCACGGGCAGGACACTTCCGGCATCGAGACCCTGGAGTTGAGCCTGGCCATGCAGGACGGCGGGCAGGACCTGGACGCGGACTACAAGGTGACCCGCGACGGGCGCATGCGCATCGACATCCTGAAGGGCGGCAAGCGCGTCTACACCGAGGCCTATGACGGGCACCAGGGATGGGATCTCGGCAAGGACGGCAGCACGCCGGTGGTCGATCCCCACAGCGCAGCACTCTGGCACGGCACCCAATTCCCCGGGAACATCTTCAACCTGAAGGACATGCGCTCGAACGGGCACACGCTGGAATATGCGGGACGCGAGCGCTTGGACGGCATCGACTACTACGTGCTGAAGCTCAAGCTGAGCGATGGCTTCGAGAGTTACCGCTACGTCAACCCTGACACCTGGATGATCGACCGTGGCCGCGACTTCCGTGCGTTCCACCCGGCGCTGGACGGGCACGAGACCTGGGTGGAGACGGACTGGTCCGACTACCGGCCCGTGGAGGGCCTGCAGTACGCCTTCGCCTCCGTCAACAAGGACATCGTCAGCGGCAAGGAACTCGCGCACCAACAGGTGAAGTCGCTCAAGATAAACCCCAAGTTCGACCCGGCCGTGTTCTTGCCGCCGAAGGCGGCGCAGTGATTCAGCGGAGCTTGCCGTCTTCCGTGTAGAGCCCGCGCATCAGGGCCAGCATCTCTTTCACGCCGTCTGCTCCGTTCCTAGCGAACTCCTTGAGCACGCCGGCACGGTCGTCATCGCTGCGGTTCTGGCTCAACTTGAACTTGCCTTCGATGCGCTCCATCTCGAGCGTGAACCCCACGATGTGACCCACCAGCCGCTCCACATAAGGGCGCGCCTCGGCCATGCTCCAAGGTTGCTCTATGTATGCTTCATGCTCGTCCGTGAGCCGGCCGATGAGGGCCAGCAGCGCCGCGGGCTCCGTCACCGGCTTCGGCCGGCCGTGCACGTGCACCGCCACGTAGTTCCAGGTGGGCACGTTCTTGGCCGGGTCCACGTACCAGCGCGGCGAGACGTAGGTATCGGGCCCCTTGAACACCACCGTGGAGGGCGCGCCTGCCAGGATCGCATCGGAGTGCGGGTTCACCCGGGCGAGGTGCGCTTCCAGCGTGCCGCGCGGGCCACGGCTCGCGTCCAGGTGGAAGGGCAGGTGGGTGAGGTGGGTCTCGCCCGCGTGTTGCGTCACCAGCAGCGCGAAGGGATGGCGCGTGATCACCGCCTGCTGGGCGGCGAGGTCGCGTTCGTCGAAATGGCTGGGGGTATACATTCGGCATCCCGGCGTTTGAGGGCGGCGCAGACTATACCGTAAGCGGCAGCTGTCCCATTCCAATCCCAGTCAAAACAAGCGCTTGCGCGTGGCTGAGCCGCGCGAGAATGTCACCGCGTGGACCTTTCCGTCTCCCGAGGGCTAGAGTGACAGCACGATAATCATGGGGGAGGGGAGATCTCATGTTCGCCAAGACTCTCAAGCTTGCTGCCTTCGCGGCTTGCCTTTTGCTTTCCGGCTGCGCCACCACCCAGTCCTACAACATCACCCGCGTGAACTGGCCGCCGCCGCCCCAGGACGAGATCGACGTGCGCCCGAGCCTCACCAAGCTCGTGCACGAGAACCCCGCGCTCAAGGTCGTGCTGCGCGTGCCCAACGTCAGCAACAACGTGACCCAGTCCCAGACCGGCCAGAGCGGCAACGCCGACACCTCCTTGAACGGCGCCTACGACATCATCGAGAAGCGCCTGTTCAAGGCCGGCTTCGTGGTGCGCGACCGGGCCCTGCTCAACAACCTCATGAACGAGAAGGGCATCACCAGCTACAAGGAGATCCAGTCGCGGGTGGACACGGACCTCATCATCGACGTGAGCTCCCTCAAGTTCGACGATCCGCAGGACTGGCTCGTGAGCCAGGACTATCTCACCGACAGCGGGCAGCCGGGCACCGGCGGTTCCGGCAAGGTGGGCGAGGCGGTGGCCAGCGTGGAGGCCAAGTTCATCGTGGTGGCCACGGGCGAAGTGGGTGGCATCGTCACCCTGCACGTGCCCATCTGTCAGAGCGTGAACTGCACCTTCAACTACTACAACTTCAGCGACGACCTGAGCGGCATCTACGACATCCGCTTCACGGCCAACAGTCCCGACACCGGTTACATCGCCAACAAGGATGAGCAGACGGGGCAAGTCACCTACCTGTGGGGTCCGGGCGCTGGTCCCGGCGGCATCAACCATGCCGCCGACCTCATCGCGCAGAAGATCGTCGAGGCGCTCACCCACTGACGCTTCCTCGGACCGTGCGACATAAACCGCCGCCGCGCCCGTGAGGGCGCGGCGGTGTAGTATCCGCGCCAGGGAGGAGAGGCTGCAGCGATGAAGGGCGTATTCCTCGATCTCGATACCGTGAGCCACCAGGGCGACATCAAGCTGCGCCCCCTGGAGAAGGTGTTGTCGGTGCTGCGCACCTACGCGGTCACGCCTCCGGAGCGGGTGCTCGAGCACGTCGCGGATGCCGACGTGGTGATCATCAACAAGGTGAAGCTGCCGGCGGACATCGTGAAGCGCCTGCCCGCGGTGAAGCTCATCAGCGTGGCCGCCACCGGCGTCAACAACGTGGACCTCGCCGCCTCCTGGGACCGCAAGATAGGCGTCACCAACGTGCCGGCCTATTCCACCGCTTCCATGGCCCAGCATGTGTTCGCGCTCCTGCTCGCCCTCACCCAGCACTTGAAGGGTTACGAGGCGCTGCTCAGGGAGGGCGCCTGGAAGCGTTCGCCCCAATTCACCATGCTCGACTACCCCATCCGCGAACTCGCCGGAAAGCGGATGGGCATCCTGGGTTACGGCCACACCGGACAGGCGGTGGCGCGGGTGGCGGAGGCCTTCGGCATGGGCGTGTTCCTCGCCGCCCGCAACAAGGACGACAAGCGCCAGGGCCGCCTGCCGCTGCACGACTTGCTGCCCCTCGTGGATGTCCTAAGCATCCACATGCCCCTCACCCCCGAGACCCGCGGCCTCATCGGCCCCAATGAACTCACCCTCATGAAGCCCACGGCGGTGCTCATCAACTGCTCCCGCGGCGCCATCGTGGATGAGCACGCCCTGGCTACCATGCTGCGGGCCGGACGCCTGGCCGGGGCCGGCATCGACGTGCTCTCGGAGGAGCCGCCGGTGCACGGCAACCCGCTGCTGGACCCTTCCATCCCCAACCTCATCGTCACCCCGCACGTGGCCTGGGCCGCCCGCGAGGCGCGCCAGCGGGTGGTGGATGAGATGGCGCTGAACATCGCTGCGTTCCAGAAGGGAGAGATGCGGAACAGGGTGGCTTAAAAGCAGCTGCGCTTGGCAGGGCGTTATCTGTAGCGGGGTGCGTACGTGCCGCGGAGCACAAAGGACGTGCGAGAGCGGCGAGTGCGAGGACTCGCCTTGCGCACGCGCAGTACACGCCCTTCGCTCGGGACGCTTTTAAGTGTAGATTGAGGTCGGTTTATCCAGAGGGAAAGGGAGATGTCGGTAGTCCGGTCTCTATACGAACCGCGCCATGCGAAGCCTCTCAGCCGCGGCCGCTTCCTGCTGCGCATGCTCAAACACGCGCTGTTCGCCCAGGTGTTGGTGGCCTTCTCCCTCGCCATCGGCATGGGCGGGTACGCCTACTACGAGGACATGGGTTGGCGCGACGCCTTCGTCAACAGCGCCATGCTGCTGGGTGGCATGGGGCCCATCAAGACCGAGGGCCTCTCTGACGGCGGCAAGGTGTTCGCCGGCTTCTACGCCCTCTATGCGGGCCTCGTGTTCATCATCATCGTCGGCATCATGACGGCACCGGTGCTGCACCGGGTCATGCATCTTTTCCATTGGGGCGAGAGTCACGACAAGTGACTCTCCCGACATCTTCATCCACGCGAGGAGAGGTACATGACCGGTGAATATCAGATGCTGCTATGGAGCGTGATCCTGGGGCTGGTGCAGGTGGCCATCGCCGCCACCGGCGCCATCCTGGTGCGGGGCATGCCCTGGGGCTTCAGCCCCCGCGACGAGGTGATGCCGCCGCTGCCGAAAGTGCCGGGGCGCCTCGACCGCGCGCTGTATAACTTCCTGGAGACCTTCCCGTTCTTCGCCGCCCTGGTGCTCCTGGGCGGGGCGATGGGCGTGCATACCGCGCTCACGGCTTGGGGCGCCATGATCTATTTCTGGGCCCGTGTGGCCTACCTGCCGGTCTATGCCTCCGGCATCCCGGTGCTGCGCACAGGCATCTGGACCGTGTCCCTGGTGGGCATCTTGATGCTCGCCATCCCTCTGTTCTGAAGCCTTCGTCCCGTCCCGGCTTGTCAGCCGGGACGGGACATGTACTATAATTTTAGTACATAGACCCGCGAGGTCTTGCCCGGTCCCGGCGGCTGCCGGGCCTCATCTTTGTCAGGGAGATACCATGAAGTCGCTCGTCCTGTCGCTTTCCGCCGCAGCCTGGCTCCTGTGCGGCTGCTCCACCCCGCAGCATGCCTTCGAGAACGATCCGGGCCAGCTCGGCCTCTATGTCGCCGCCACCAACATCTTCGCCAGCTCCGACATCGTGGTGCAGCAGGAAGGGGCCAAGCCCATCAGCATCAAGGTGCGCCACATCGCCGCCGGCGACAGCGTGGGCTATGCCATGGCCTCGCTGCCCCCGGGCCGTTACCACCTGCTCAGCTACAATCCGGACGGCCGCAGCAACTACCCCATCACCACCCCCAACGGCTGGTTCGACGTGCAGGCCAACTGCTTCAACTACGGCGGTACATACACCTTCCAGCTGGGCGAGGACGGCATGCCGAGCTACACCAACAGCACCACCCTGCAGGACATCGCCGCCTTGCCGCACCACTACCGCGATCTCGCCGAGGGACGTGACATCTGCTCCGCCACCATGGGGCACGACAGCGAACGCCTCGAGGCCAAGGACGTGGCCCAGGTCCTGGACCTCTGAGCTGAGCGCATATCCCCGGTGGCGGGCGTCTGCTATCGTCTGACGCGGCGCCCACACCGGGATATCCCATGACAGCTTCCAAGCATGCCGCCCCGCGGCTGCTGCTCCTCACCGCCGCCGCCCTCGCGGCCTTCGCCGCCAACTCACTTCTCTGCCGCCTCGCGCTCAAGGCCTCGCACATCGACGCGGCGAGCTTCACCAGCCTGCGCCTCGTCTCCGGTGCGGCTGTGCTGTGGCTGCTGGTGCGCGCCCGCGGTGCGCGCGTCCGCGGCGATGCGTACTCGGCCCTGGCGCTCTTCGTCTACGCCATCGCCTTCTCCTTCGCCTATGTGAGCCTTGGGGTGGGCGTCGGCGCGCTCCTGGCCTTCGGCGCGGTGCAGCTCTGCATGCTGGCGGCGGGGCTGTGGCAGGGTGAGCGTCCGGGTCCGGCCCAGCTCGGCGGGCTCGCGCTCTCCCTGGGCGGCCTCGTGTTCCTGGTATGGCCGGGGCTCGCTGCGCCGGAGCCCCTGGGCGCGGCATTGATGGTCGTCGCGGGTCTCGCCTGGGGCGTGTATTCCCTGCGCGGACGCGGCGCGGCCGATCCGGTCAGTTCGACCGCCGGGAATTTCCTTTGGGCGGCGCCGCTCGCCGTCCTCTGCAACCTGCCGTTCCTGCCGCGGCTGCACCTCGACACCGTGGGCGTGCTGTATGCCGTCGCATCCGGCGCCATCACCTCGGGGCTGGGCTACGTCGTCTGGTACTCGGCTCTCAAGGGCCTCACCGCCACGCGTGCCGCCATCGTGCAGCTCTCGGTGCCGGTCATCGCCGCCTTCGGCGGCATCTGGCTGCTGGACGAGGCCTTCACTTCGCGCCTCGCCATCGCTTCCTGCGCTATCTTGGGGGGTGTGGCGCTGGCGGTCCTGGGGAAACAATCGTAGCCGTCGCTTAGGAGAGGCCCATGAGACTCGCAGTCATCCTCGGCTTGTCCTTGCTCTGCGCCTGTTCCGCCACGGAACAGGGTTTCGTGGATCATCCTGAGCAGTATGGCCTGTACGTCGCGGCCACCAACCTGGACATGGCAATCCCGCTGCAGATCAGGAGCGATGCGACAGGCGAGGTCATCTCCATCCAGATGCGGATATTCGGCAACCGTGACGGATACGGTTATCTGGAGAAGTCCCTGCCGCCTGGCCGGTATCACATCTACAGCTATCACCCATATTCCAACATCACGGTGCCCTTGCTGACGGACACGGGGTACTTCGACGTCGTTGCCGGGTGCTTCAACTATGGTGGGCACATCCATTTCGGGGCCATGGACAATCGCGCCGTCTATACCAACGAAGTGGACGTGAGTGACATCGAGAATCTGCCGAAGCCACTCGCCAAGATGGCTGCCGGCAAGGACATCTGCATGGCGCCCACGGGGAAAGCCAACCAGCGTGTCCCCCTGCATACATGAGGTGCAGCTCATGATCAGGCACATGGCATGGTCAGGCTGGGTGCTCGCAGCCCTGTTTGCCGCCGGCTGCTCGCAGTCGGCGAAGCCCTTCACCGACAACCCTGAGCACTATGGCCTGTTCGTGGCCTCCACTTGGCTCTACGCCGATACGCCCGTGACGGTGCAGGACGCGGACAGCGGCAAGACCTACGCCATCCAGATCAAGCGCATCGGCACCGAGCGCACCACCTATCTGGTGCAGTCCTTGCCGCCGGGGCATTACTACGTCTACAGCGTCACCTCCTACGGCGGCGGCTCCGCATCCCTGAAGACGGGCAACAGCTACTTCGAGGTGCAGGCGGATTGCTTCAACTACGCAGGTCATATCGACCTGCAATCCCTGGATGATGCGCAACCGGACCTCTACTCCGATGACGTGGCGGCGGGCCTGGCGCAGTTGCCGGCGGACATCAAGGCGCTGGCTGCGGACCGGGACATCTGCATCTCGGCCCTGGGGCACGCGAGCCAGCGCATCCCCGTGGCCCAGGCCCGGGAACTCTTTGGCGCCAGCTCTTGAGGGATGCGATGACTACGTGGCAGAAGGTCCGGCTTGGGGTGGCGGCGCTCATCCTCGTGGCCCTGAGCATCGCGGGATGCGTGGGCTATACGGATGAACTCAGGGCCATAGACGGTCCCGCCCGGGGCATCCAGGCCGCCGCGCAGCTGGCTTACGTGGCTCTGGGCTTCGCTTCCGCCCTGGCCTTGTTCCTGAAACCCTCTGCGAGCCGCATCCTGCTCTACGCCTGGGGCCTGACCCTGGTGATCACGGGCGCGCTGGCGCCGGTGGTCTGGGGCAAGGCGCCGTGGCTGGCAGGATTGTTCGTCGGCGTCATCTTCGCGGTCATCGCGGCTATCGTGATCGCATTGGCTCGGGTATCGGCATCGAGACCAGCCTGACGCCGGTCCCGGCTCAGGATGGAAGCAGGATGTCCCGGAAGATCTTCCAAGCCCCGTCCTGCTGGCGTCGCCAGACGGCGAGGTAATGCACGACCCTTATCTCGCCTGTTGCGGAGACGATCCGGGTGTTGCCCCACTCGTGGATGAAATCCCCGTCTTCCGCCAGCTTTGTGGTCTTGGGTTCCGCGCTCCGCATCGCCCCGTTCTTCTGGAAACGCTCCCGGTTCATGGTCTCGATGGCGGCGCGGCCTGAGAAGCAGCGCCCATCCTGGGCGCACCAGACAGCTTCCTCATCGAACACCGACATCACCAGGGACGCGTCCCCCTGTTGCATGCCGCGGCTCCACACCCCGTAGGCTGCACGTATATCCGCGGCCGCTCCGTCGTGGGCGGCTGCAAGGGCATCGGACTGGGTGAAGGCGAAGGGCAGCGCGAGCGCGAGGTATCTCAGGAGACGTGAGTACATGGCGTCACCGACGGCGGTAGGGACGCACATTATATCGATGGCATCCCTGCTGTCGGAGCGCAGGGAGCCTCTCAGCCGTGCATGTAGTCGAAACAGTGTCTTTCCCAATCTATCTTCTGCCCCGCATCGGTGAGCGGCGCCTTCTGTAGCAGCATCAGGTCCGGGTAGTAGACGCTCTTGGTCAAGCGCTGCTTGTAATCGCCCATATACTTATCCTTATCTGCCTTGCTCCCGCCCCAGGCCGCATCCAGGAAGCTCCAGGCCTCGTCCGCATGGCCGGTGTAGATGAGGTCCGTGGCGTAGTACCACATGCCCAAGGGTTGGCTCGCCTTCCACTCGTGGCTCTGCCTGAAGAGCCCGGCGCATTTCGCTGTCACGCCGCTCTTGGGTGCGGCGGCTTTCATGAGGGAGGTATCGGGGCGGAACCGGCCATCCTGGAAGCTCAGGAACACCCGGCCTGCGGGAGAGCCGGCGAAGCTCGTGGGGAAATAGGCGAAGTCGCTGTAGTCCGCCGTCACCAACACGAGTCCCTTTATGCCGGGGCGGCGCACGAAGGCGGACTCATCCGCGTCGAAGAGCGGGATGCTCTGGAGCTTGCGCAGCGGATCGCCGAGGCTGATCACCTCGAAGCTGTAACAACAGTGGGCACCACCGGACCAGGTGGAGACCAGCAGTTCCGACTGGCCCTGCCCGCTGATGTCATCGCCGACCCTGAGCTTAACTGTGTCCGGTGGCTGGTCCTGGTCCAGAGGGTAGCCGATGGCGAAGCCATAGCCTGTCTCTCCATAGACCCGCTGACCGCCTTTCAATATCTCCAGGCCCGAGCGATCCTTGAACACCGGCTCTTCGCAGCTCACTGAATCGAAGATGCGTATCTCATAGTTCTGGAACGAAGCGTGGGCCTTCAGGAGCCGCGGATAGTCGAAGATCTTATTCACCGGCGGCGTGACGCCGCAGTCCGCATGGGCAGCCGAGGCGGCGAAGAAGCCCAGGAGCAGCAGCCAGCGCATCAGCTGTCCCGCAGGGTCTCGATAGGCGGTGCCTTCAATACCGAGCGCGTGGCCATCAAGCCGCTGAAGGCGACGATGAGCGTGCCGAGCACGATACCCGCCACCCACACCCGCCAGTCCGGCGTGTAGGGCAGGGTGAAGATCTTCACCGCCAGGGCCCAGGCAACGCCGGTGGCGGCGATGGCACCTAAGAGGCCCGAGGCGAACCCTAAGGCCGCGTACTCCGCCGCCGCCGCGGCCCGCACCCTTGCGCGTGAGGCGCCCAAGGCTCTGAGCACAGCCGCCTCGAAGCGCCGTTCGTCCCGGGTGGATTGCACGGCGGCCAGCAGCACCACGATGCCGGCACCGAGCGTGAACAGGAACACGTATTCCACCGCGAGCGAGGCCTCGTCCATGAGCTTGCGCACCTGCTGCATGATGGCATCCACGTCGAAGAGCGTGAGCGAGGGCAGGGCGCGGATCAGGTCTGCCAGCATGCCGGCCTTCGCCGGCGGGAGGTACACGCTGGTGATCCAGGTGCCCGGGTGCTGCTCCAGGGCGCCGGGGGAGAGTTCGATGAAGAAGTTGGGCTGGAAGGAATCCCAGCGTACCTTGCGGATGTTGGCGATGGTCACCGCCACCGGCGTGCCTGCCACGTCGAAGGTGAGCTTGTCGCCGACCTTCAGGTCCAGGCTCGTGGCGAAGTCTTCCGCCACGGAGGCGAGAGGCTGCTTCGCCTGTTCCTTGTCCCACCACGTGCCCGCGGTGAGGGTGTTGGCCGCGGGCAGGTCATAGGACCAACTCAGGTTCTGCTCCCGCTCCGCGAAGCGTTTGGCATCCTCGGTCTGGAAATGCATGCCCGTCATCGGTTTGTCGCCGATGGCGGAGAGCCGCGCCCGCACGAAGGGATAGAGCGTCGGGGCCGCGACGCCCCGGTCCGTGAAGAACTTCGTCACCGTGTCCCGCTGGTCCGGCTGGATGTTGATGATGAACTCGTTGGGCGCGTCGTCGGGCAGGCTGGTGCGCCAGCTCTGCAGCAGGTCCGTGCGCACCAGCGCCAGCAGCAGGAGAACCATGAGCCCGATGCCGAAGGCCACCATCTGCACGATGGTGTCGCGGCGATGGCGGCTGAGGTTGGCGAGGCCGTAGCGCCAGCCGGCGCTCCCGCCATGGCGCAAGCGCTTCAGCAGCCAGAGCATCACGACGGCACCCAGCCCCAGGAGCAGCACCGTGAGGGCGAGACCTGCCAGAACCGAGAGGGCGAGCCCCAGGGTGCGCACCTGCCAGAGGGTGAGGCCGAAGCTCGCGAGTATGGCTGCACCATAGATGACGAAGCCCCGGGCCGGTGGCGGGGCGAGGTCGCGCCGGAGCACCCGGGCCGGCGGTGTATCGCCTAGGCGCATCAGGGGCGGCAGGGCGAAGCCGAGCAGCAGCACGAGACCCATCCCGAGCGCTGCGAAAGCAGGTGTGAGCGGCGCGGGGGGCAGCTGGGAGGGCAGCAGGTCCTTCAGCAAGGCCACGAGGCCGAACTGGGCGCCATACCCTAAGGCCACGCCTGCGAGGCCGGCAGAGAGGCCCAGCCACAGGAGTTCCAATAGAAGTACAGTCTGGACTCGACGACGCGTCAGGCCGAGGCATTTCAATATCGCGGCCGCATCGGTGTAGCGCGTGGCGTAGCGACGCGCCGCCAGCACCACCGCGACCGCGGAGATGAGCGCGCTCACGAGGGCGGCGAGGGCTAGGAAGCGCTGGGAGCGTTCGATGGCGTTCACGAGTTCCGGGCGCCCGTCCCGGGCGTCCTGCAGGCGGACGCCGGGAGGCAGCTTGTCGCGCCAGCGGTTCTCCAACGTCTCCACCACATCCGGCGGGCCCGCCACCAGGAGCTTGTAATCCACGCGGGAGTTGGCGGTCACGAGATTCGTGGCGGGGACATCTGCGAGATCCATGACGATCTTGGGTTCGAGAGCCGAGAAGCCGAAGCCTCCATCCGGCAGATAGGCGAGAGCGGCCGCTATGTGCACGGGGCTGTCGCCGACTTGGACCGCGTCGCCGGACTTCAGTCCCAAGGTGCCGAGGATGCGCGGTTCCGCCCACACAGTGCCGCGGACCGGTATGCCATCGGCGGGATGTGAGATGCCGAAGGCTTGTTCGCTCAGGCGCACCTTGCCGCGCAGCGGATAACCCGCGCTCACCGCGTGCACGTCCACCAGCAGGGTGCCCTGGTCCTTCACCAGCACCGTGGAGAAATCCATCAGCGCCGATGTCACGGCGCCGGCAGTCTGGGCTTCCTGCAAGTAGTTAGCCGGCAAGGGCTCGCCGCTCTGCAGCACGAGGTCCGCCGCGAGACTCTCACCGGCTTGCTCCACCACGGCTGTGCGCACCCGCGCGGTGAAGAAACCCACCGCCGAGACCGCTGCCAGGGCGAGCGCAAGGGCCGCCGCCATCACGGTGTATTCGCCGCTCCTCCAGCCGCGGCGGAACTGGCGCGCCGAGAGCCGGAACAGGGTCACGTTTCCGGCTCCAGGCGGCCGGCGTGCAGTCGCAGGATGCGGTCACAACGGCCCGCGAGTTCCGTGTCATGGGTCACGAGCACGAGCGTGGTGCGCCGTTCGGCGTTGAGCTTGAACAGCAGGTCCACGATCACCCGGCCGGTGGCGGCATCCAGGTTGCCGGTGGGTTCGTCGGCGAACAGCAGATGGGGGCGGGTGGCGTAGGCGCGGGCGATGGCGACCCGCTGCTGCTCGCCGCCGGAGAGCTTCTGCGGGTAGTACTTCGCGCGTGCGCCCAGGCCCACCGCTTCCAGCACGTCCCGCGCCGATTGCTCGGCGCCCGGGCTGTCACCCAACTCCAGCGGCAGCATCACGTTCTCGAGGGCCGTGAGCCCCGGCAGGAGATGGAAGGACTGGAACACGAAACCGATCTCGCGGGCACGGCGCATGGCGCGGGCGTCCTCGTCCAGGCTGCTGAAGGGCTCGCCATCCAGCCAGACCTCGCCCGAGCTCGGCACGTCGAGTCCCGCCAGGAGGCCAAGCAGGGTGGACTTGCCGGAACCGGAGGGGCCGACGATGGCGGCGGACTCGCCGGGGCGGATGGCGAGCGACACGTCGTCCAGAATGGTCAACACGCCGTCCGGGCTGCTAACCTGCTTGCTGAGATGCCGGGCGCTGAGTAGGGCGTCGGCGGCGGAGGCCTTAGGCATGTTGAGACGCGTCCTTCTTCTTGTGGTCTTGTGGGTGGCCCCGGCGCTCGTCTTCGCGGCGGCACCGACACACACGATATTAGTGATGGGCGACAGCCTGAGCGCCGCCTACAACCTCGAGACATCCCAGGGTTGGGTCGCCCTGTTGCAGCAGCGCCTCGCGGCCGAGGGCTATGACTATACCGTGGTCAACGCCAGCATCAGCGGCGAGACCAGCTCCGGCGGCTTGACGCGCCTGCCCGCCGCCCTCGCCGAGCACAAACCTGTCATCGTGATCCTGGAGCTGGGCGCCAACGACGGCCTGCGCGGCACCCCGGTGGCGGTGCTCCAGGATAACCTGGGGCAGATGCTCAAGCTTTCAAGCGCTGCCGGTGCGAAAACGCTCATGCTCGGCATCCTCATGCCGCCCAACTACGGCGGGCCCTACACCCGCCAGTTCGCCGCGGTCTTCCCGGCACTCGCCAAGCAGTATCGGGTGCCGCTGCTGCCCTTCCTGCTTGACGGAGTGGTCCAGCACCGGGAACTGATGCAGGAGGACGGCCTGCACCCGCTGGCGGCGGGGGAGCCCAAGGTGCTGGACAACGTCTGGCCCAAGTTGAAGCCCCTGCTGCACAAATGAGCCGCGTCAGCGGCTAGACTGGCGCATCGCCTTCGTACGGGATCCCCATGCATACGCTCCCCAAGTCGGCGGTCCATTGGGCCGTGCCCCTGCTGGGGCTCGCGGCCTTCGCCGCGGGCGTACAGCTCGTGCGCATGCTCGGCCCCTGGGAGGAACCGGCCATGCCGGGCCTGTTGCTGGTGGCGGTGGTGGCTGCCGTGCTCATCGGCGCGGAGCTGGCCGCGCGCAGCTGGCGGCGCGCCGACAGCGGCCTCGATGCCACGGTCCACGATCCTTCCCTCAAGCGCACCGCCATCAAGCTCTTGGGCCTGCTCGGCAGCCTCGGGTTCCTGGCGCTCGGCTATCTCGTCTTCCCCTTATATAGCGATCCCTTCTACGGTCCGTACTTCGTGATGCTCATGAAGCTCGTGCCGCTCTTGTTGGCGGCGGCGGTCCCGTACTTCTATCTCGTGGACCGGCGCATGCGTGAGCCCCACGACGGCTATTGGCAGACGGGGCAGGTACTGTTGCTGCGCTGGCGCGAGGTGGACACCAAGGTCTTCGGCCAGCATCTCCTGGGCTGGCTGGTGAAGGGCTTCTTCCTACCGCTCATGTTCGGCTACCTCTGCCAGGACATGCAGCGGCTGCTGCATTTCGGCGGCGAAGTGCCGACTCTATCCAACGCGCTCTACCCGCTCGCCGCCAACGGCATGTACTTCGTGGACGTGACCCTGGCGGCGGTGGGATATCTCGCGACGCTGCGTCTCATGGACAGTCACGTCCGCAGCATCGAGCCGACCCTTCTCGGCTGGGCGGCGGCGCTGTCCTGCTACCCGCCGTTCCGCGACCTCGTGTTCGGCAGCTATCTCAACTATCACGGCGACCATGATTGGCAGGACTGGCTCGCCGGCATCCCAGTGCTCTACATGGGTTGGGGCGGCGCGATCCTCGCGCTCACGGCGGTGTATCTCTGGGCCACGCTGGCCTTCGGTTGCCGCTTCTCCAACCTCACTCATCGCGGCATCCTGACCAACGGTCCTTACCGTTTCAGCAAGCATCCGGCTTACATCGCCAAGAACCTCTCCTGGTGGCTGATCGCCGTGCCTTTCATAGGCCAGGACGGCGCCCTGCATGGGCTGTTCTCCTGCCTGATGCTGCTCGGCGTGAACGCGCTCTATTGGCTGCGTGCCCGCACCGAGGAGCGGCACCTCTCGTGGGATCCGGTGTACGTGCAGTACGCCCTGTGGATGGAGGAGCATGGGCTCCTGCGCCGCGTGACGCGCCTGCCGGGCCTGGGGTTCCTCCGCTACCGGGTGCCGGCCCCATGATGCAGAAGCCCCTGGCCCTCGGCGTCTATGCCGCAGGTGTCGTCTTCTGCTTGACGCCATGGGCTTCGCCCGGCATCGCGCTCGCCCTTGGCCTCGTGTTTGCGCTGCTCTCCGACAACCCCTACCGGGATACCGGCACGCAGTACGTGCGCTGGCTCCTGCAGGGCAGCGTGGTCCTGCTGGGTTTCGGCGTGGACCTGGGGTCGGTGCTGCGGGTAGGCAGTCACGGCCTGCTCTTCGCCGCGTTCACCATCGGCTGCACCTTCGCCCTGGGCTACGGCCTCGCGCGGCTCTTCGACATCGACCGCAAGACCTCGCTGTTGATCTCCGCCGGCACCGCCATCTGCGGCGGCTCGGCCATCGCGGCAGTGGGCAGTGCCGTGGATGCGGACCGCAACGAGATGTCCGTGGCCATGGGCACGGTGTTCCTGCTGAATGCGGTGGCGCTTTATCTCTTCCCGCCGCTGGGTCATGTCCTCGGCCTCGACCAGTTGCAGTTCGGCACCTGGGCCGGCATCGCCATCCATGATGTGTCCTCGGTGGTGGGTGCGGGCGCGGCCTACGGCGACGAAGCCCTGAGGACCGCCGCCATCGTGAAGCTGTCGCGGGTGCTGTGGATCGTACCGGTGACGTTCGCGGCCGCGGCGTTGTTCCCGCGCCCGGCGGGGGAGGGCAGGAAGCGTCCGCCGCTGCCCTGGTTCGTCCTCGGCTTCCTGCTGGCCTCGGCCATCGCGAGTTTCCTGCCGGCGGTGCGGCCCTGGGATCAGGACCTGGCACGCCTCGCCAAGATCGGTTTCGCCGTGACGCTCTTCTGCATCGGCGCCAGCCTCTCGCGCGCGGCGATACGCCAGGTGGGCTACAAGCCGCTCCTGCAGGGGCTGTGCCTGTGGCTCTTCATAAGCAGCGTCGCATTGTTGGTGGTGATCAAGACCGGCGCCTAAAACCGCCTCAAAGCGGTTTTGATCGTCTCAGGCGTGGCCCATGCAACCCTGGGCCCAATCGATGATGTGCTTCACCCTAGGCGTGACCAACGCCAGGGCCTCCCCGACGTCCACCCAGCGGTATTCCATGTGCTCGTGGATGCCGGTCTGGGGGTTGGGCGTGAGGGACACTTCGCTCTCACCGGTGCGGGCCAGGTAATAGCGGGCCACCTTGCCGCGGGCGTAGGGCGCTGTCTCGCGGTAGACCTCACCCCAGACGAAATCCAGGGAGTGGATCCCGGTCTCCTCCGCCACTTCCCGGCGCGCGGCATCGAGAGGCGTCTCATCCGCCTCCACCATGCCTTTGGGGAAATCCCAGTGCTTGTAGGCCCGCAGCAGCAGATAGCGCCGACCCTCGGGGGTGTCGCGCACCACCACCACGCCGGCCGACAAGCGCTTGTTGGGAGCGTCCACGCCTAGGGCTCAGGCGGCGTCGGCGGCCAGCTGCTTGCGATAGATCGACAGATCCCGCACCGAGTCCAGCTTCACCTTCAGGATCAAGGACAGGTTCTGCAGGATGCGGGCGATCACCTTCTCCTGCCACTCGCGGTCGAAACGGATCTGGTCGTTCAGCCAGTGCTCCATCCAGCCCGGTTCCGGCACCCGGTCCTGCACCCGGTCCTTGGGATAGAGCTTCTTGTTGACGTGCAGATTGGTGGGGTGCAGCGCGTTGGAGGTGCGGATGCTGGCCATCAGCACGCCCATCTTGGCGAAGGCCAGACGCGCGGTGTCGCCCTGTTTGTCGATGGCGCGCTCCATGAAGCGGCGGTAACAGCCGCCGTGACGCGCCTCATCCTGGGCGATCGTGTCGTATATGAACTTTATGACTGGCTCGGTATGCCACTGGGAAGCGCACTGGTACCAGTGGGTCAAGCGGATCTCTCCGCAGAAGTGCATCATGAGGGTCTCAAGCGGCGGTGCTGGATCGAACTCGAAGCGCACCGCATGCAGTTCTTCCTCAGTGGGCAGCATGTCCGGACGGAACCGGCGCAGGTACTCCTGCAACACCAGCGAGTGCTTCTGCTCTTCATAGAACCAGATTGACATGAAGGCGGAGAAGTCCGAGTCCTCGCGGTTGTCGCGCAGGAACATCTCGGTCGCGGGCAACGCTGACCATTCGGTGATGGCGTTCATCTTGATGGTGAGGGCCTGCTCGTCGCTGAGGAGGCTCGCGTCGAAGCGGTCCCAGGGGATGTCCTTGTCCATGCTCCAGCGGAGCTTCTCAAGGGAACGGAACAGTTCGGGGTAAAGCATGGGCGGTCTCGCAGTAAGGGCTGCCGTGTCAGGGGATACGGCCAAGGGGTGGCTGCCGGAGGCGGGCCTTGCCTCCATTTTAGGCACTCGAGCGTATCCCTGCCGTATGTCGGCCTCATGGCAGGGGTGGCCGACGATAAACCTCAATATTAACAGATACTTAGATTTAACAGGGGAAGGACATGAAGATCGCCGTCATCGGCACCGGTATCGCAGGCCTCTCGGCAGCGTGGCTGTTGCGGGACCATGCCGACATTACCGTCTACGAGCAGGATAGCCGCCCCGGCGGCCATACCAACACCGTCCAGGTACCGGGAGGCCCGGCAGTGGACACGGGCTTCATCGTCTTCAACGAACGCAACTATCCGCACATCTCGGCCCTGTTCCGCCATCTCGATGTCGCGAGCCAGCCCAGCGAGATGTCCTTCGCCGCCTCCATCGGCGGCGGCCGCGTAGAGTACGCCGGCGACAACCTGAACACGCTGTTCGCGCAACGCTGGAACCTCTTCGACCGCGCCCACTGGCGCATGCTGCTGGACATCGCGCGCTTCAACCGTGACGCGAAGCGCGCTCTCGGTGCCGGCATCGCGCCGGAGTTGACGCTCGGTGATTTCATCCGTGAAGGCCGCTACGGCGACGAACTCTCGCGCCGCTATCTGCTCCCCATGGCGGCGGCCATCTGGTCCTGCCCGGTGGGCGCCATGCTCAAGTTCCCGGCGGCGAGTTTCCTCAAGTTCTTCGAGAACCACGGCCTCCTGAACCTGGTGGAACGGCCCCAGTGGCGCACCGTCACCGGTGGCAGCCATCAGTACGTGAAGAAGCTTACCGCAGCCCTGGGGCCGCGCCTCAGGCTCGGCACGCCGGTGACGGCGGTGCGCCGCTCCGATGTCGGCGTGACGGTGTGGGATGCGGCAGGCAGGGCCGAACGCTATGACCAGGTGGTGGTGGCGGTGCATGCGGACCAGGCGCTGAAACTCCTGGCTGGCGCTACGCCCGCCGAACGCCGTCTGCTCGGCGCCTTCAGCTACCAGGACAATCGCGCGGTGCTGCACACCGACAAGGCGCTCATGCCCAAGCGTCGTTCAGTATGGGCTTCTTGGAACTACCTCAGCGACGAAGTGGTGGACGGGCGTGCCCGGGTATCGGTGAGTTATTGGATGAACCGTCTCCAATCACTGGATACGGAGCAGGATTATTTCGTGACCCTGAACCCGCTACGGGAACCGGATCCCGCTAGCGTCGTGTACGAGACCGTCTACGCACACCCGGTCTTCACCCAGGAAGCGATGCACGCCCAGGAGCGCCTCGGCGAGATCCAGGGCGCCGGCGGCCTGTGGTTCTGCGGTGCCTGGTGCGGCTACGGTTTCCATGAGGACGGACTGCGCTCGGCGGTGCAGGTGGTGCAGCGACTCGGCCATCGGATTCCTTGGTTGACGCCCGGGGCCGCCGTGGACCAACGCAGCACAGAGCCGGCCTGGGGCCGGGCGCTGGAAGCGTGAACAGCGCGCTCTATGTAGGGACGGTGATGCACCGGCGGCGAGACCGGCTGGACTACCGCTTCGTATATAAGGTGTTCGGCCTGCTGTTGGACATAGATGAGTTGCCGGCCCTATCCAAGCGCTTGCGGCTGTTCTCCCACAACCGTTTCAACCTCTTCAGTTTCCATGACTCGGACCATGGCGGCCGCGATGGCAAGCCACTGCGTCCCTGGCTGGAAGCGCTGTTGCGGACCCGGGGGATAGAGCTGGAGGGTGGAAGGGTCCTCCTGCTCGCATTCCCCCGCTTGCTGGGTTATGTCTTCAATCCCTTGAGCGTCTGGTACTGCCAGCATCGGGACGGCAGCCTGCGGGCCGTGGTCTGTGAGGTGCGCAATACCTTCGGCGAGATGCACCACTACATATTG
The DNA here is from genome assembly GCA_964584665.1 of uncultured Gammaproteobacteria bacterium. GTDB lineage: Bacteria > Pseudomonadota > Gammaproteobacteria > Natronospirales > REEB76 > DASUBN01. Next base: position 5,031 of record CAZPAO010000011.1, on the reverse strand, counting down.
GCGCCCTCACGGGGCGGGCCCATGGACTGGCACGGTGAATATAGTGCGCGAAAGGTGTTCCACGTCTCACCTTTCATCCCTCCGCAGGCGGAGTATCGATTCAGGTTCCAGGAACCGGCTGAACGGCTGCATGTGAGCATCGTCGAGAGCGTCGGCGGCGCGGATATGTTTAATGCCTCCATGGCTTATAAGCGTGTGCCGCTCACGGATGCCCGGCTCCTGTTGGAGTCACTGCGCCTGCCTCTCATGCCCTTCAAGGTCATGGCAGCGATCCATTGGCAGGCCCTGAAGATCTGGCTGCGCGGCGGCCGGTTCCACCGCATGCCGCCCCGCGGCCGCTACGACCAGGAAAAGAGCATCGAGACATGAATACCACCACCCAACGCATGCTTGCCCTCCACGCCGAGGGCCAGCCGCTGCCGATACGGCTCCTGCTGAAGCTGCTCTCACGCATCCGCCTCGGGCATCTGAAGCTCGTGGCGCCCAACGGCCAGGCCTTCCATTTCCGGGGTTCCAAGCCCGGGCCGGAAGGCACCATCGTCATCCGCGATGCCGCGGCGGTGCGTCGCACGCTGTTCGGTGGCGACCTCGGGCTCGCGGAAGCCTATATGGACGGCCAATGGGAGACGCCGGACCTGATGGCGTTCCTCGAACTCGGGCTGCTCAACCTGCAGTCCTTCTCGGTGGGGACGCCCAGCCGCCTGCGGCGCATGTTCGATTCCCTGGTGCATGCACTGCGCCGCAATACCCGCAAGGGCGCGCGCCGCAATATCCAGTACCACTATGATCTCGGCAACGATTTCTACAAGCTGTGGCTGGACGAGACCCTCACCTATTCGAGCGCGGTCTACGAGAACCCGGAGCAGCCGCTGGTGGATGCCCAGCACAACAAGTATCGCCGGCTCATCCGGAAGCTCGACCTCCGGGCCGGACACCACCTGCTGGAGATCGGCTCCGGCTGGGGCGGTTTCGCCCTCTATGCCGCCGCGACCACCGGCTGCCGCGTCACGAGCATCACCCTCTCCGAGGAGCAGTTGAAGGAAGCCCGCGCCCGCGCGGAGACCGCCGGCCTCGCGGACCGGGTGGAGTTCCAGCTCATCGACTACCGGGACGTGCAGGGGGAGTTCGACCGCATCGTCTCCATCGAGATGTTCGAGGCGGTGGGGCAGCACTACTGGGATGCTTATTTCCAGGCGGTCCATGACCGGCTGAAGCCCGGTGGCCGCGCGGCCTTCCAGATCATCACCATGAACGACCACAGTTTCGAGCACTACCGCCACACCGTGGACTTCATCCAGAAGTACATCTTCCCGGGCGGCATACTGCCATCCGTCTCAGCCTGGGAGCGCTGCGTGGAGCAGGCGGGCCTGAAGACCGAGGAGCGGGACTTCCACGGCCAGGACTACGCACGCACGCTCAGGGCCTGGGACCGCAAGGTGCAGGAGACGGAACCCGCGATCCGCGGGCTCGGGTTTGACTCGCGCTTCCTGCGCATGTGGCATTACTACCTGGCCTACTGCCAGGCCGGCTTCGCCACCAGCCACGTGGATCTCATGCAGACCGTGCTGGTGCGCCCATGAAGTGGAGCACCGCAGCGGGGCTCGTTATCGCGACAGCACTCCTGTTGTCGGCCTGCTCTTCGGTCCACACATCGGACTATGCTGACGCCCGCCCGAACCTGGATATGCTCGATTATTTCCGGGGCGATGTGCACGCCTGGGGCATCGTGCAGGACCGCTCCGGCAAGGTCATCCAGCATTTCACCCTCACGATGCACGGGCAGTTGCTGCCGGATGGGGACCTGGCGATACACGAGGTGCTGGACCAGTCCGATGGTAAGCAGAAGCTGCGCGACTGGCGGGTGCATCGCGCCGACGCACACCATGTGTCCGCCATCGCCAACGGCATCGTCGGCGAAGCGAAGGGCGAGCAATACGGCGATGCCCTGCATCTCCAATACGTGCTGGAGGAGACCACCGGCTCCGGTAGCGTCTGGCAGTTCCCGGTGGATGACTGGTTCTTCCTGCAGTCCGACGGGGGCATCATCAACCGCTCCACCGGCAGCAAGTGGGGCTTCCACGCCTTCGACGTGATCACGTTCTTCCAGAAGGCGCCCAGCAACCCGTAGAATGGGTTGGTGAAAGACCTCCTCGCCATCCGCCATGTCCCCTTCGAGGACCTGGGCTCCTTCGCCCTGCCGCTGGCCCAGGCGGGATATTCCATACGTTATGTGGATGCACCCACGGCCGACTTCGCTGCTATCGGGAAGCGGCAGTGGGACCTCCTGGTAGTGTTGGGCGGCCCCATCGGTGTCGGTGACATGGGCGACTATCCCTTCATGACGTCGGAGCTGAAGTTCATCGAGGCACGGCTCAAGGCGAGCACCCCGATCCTGGGAATCTGCCTCGGCAGCCAGTTCGTGGCGAAGGCCCTGGGTGCGGAAGTGCGCCGGGGCACGCGCATGGAACTCGGCTGGAAGCCGCTCACGTTCACCGAGGCGGGACAGAAATCCGTGATCCGCCACCTCACCGGGCCGGTGCTGCATTGGCACGCGGACCGGTTTGATCTGCCGGCTGGTGCCTTGAGTCTCGCGTCCACCGATCTCACACCCTGCCAGGGTTTCACCTGGGGCCAGGCGCTGGCGCTGCAGTTCCATCCGGAAGTGACGGCCCGCGGCCTGGAGCAGTGGTACGTGGGTAACCTCGGTGAGATCCGCGAGCAGGGCCTGACGGCGGCCGAGTTGCGGCGCAGCGCGGAAGCCCATGCCGCCACCATGCAGGCGCAGGGCCTCGCGATGCTGACCGATTGGTTAGAGGGCCCGTCTCAAGCCTGAATGATGATCTCGGCTTGGATCTGGATATCGGTCTTCACGCTGTTGGCGATGTAGCACTCGTGATGGCCGATGTCCACGGCCTTCTGCACCGCTTCCTTGGTTCCGGCTTTCACCACGATGCGGGGCTTCAACAGGATGCGCGTGATGCGCACGGGCTTGTCGTCTTCCGGCATGAAGCCTTCCGCATGGTCCACATACTCCACCACGTCCAGGCGCTTGCGCGCCGCCACCGCGAGGAAGGACAGCAGCTGGCAGGATGACGCGGCCATCACCAGCAATTGTTCGGGATTGATGAGGTTCGCATCGCCACGGAAGGCGGGATCGCCGGAGAGTTGCAACGTGGCCTTGGCCGGCGCGCTCTGCATCTCGTGGGCGCGCACGTAGTGGTCGTAGCCCACGCCGGTGCTGCCGGACCAGCGGCAGGTGGCGGTGTAGTGGTGTTCCTTATGCTCGGACATGGGTTCATCTCCTGGCGGCGGTCTTGCGGGGGGGCGTAATCCTGAGCTTCAGCAGCGGACCTTTGAAGTGCCAGCGGCAGGAATCGATTTAGACCAGATGGCCGTACTTAGCGGCCGGTCATGCGCTTGATGAGCGGGAAGTAGAGGGCATAGGGCAGGGCCCGCAAGACCTTGAGGATGAGCACGAAGCGGGTGGGGAAGGCGATCTCGAACTTGCGACGCTTGATGCCCCGGTAGAGCGCCTCGGCGGCATCGTCCACCGTCATCAGGAAGGGCATGGGGAAGACGTTGCCCTCCGTGAGAGGCGTCTCTACGAAGCCGGGATTGCAGATCGAGAGAGTGAGGCCCGCGCGCTCGAACATACCCTTCATGGATTCTGCGAGGTTGATGAGCGCCGCCTTGGTGGGGCCGTAGGCCGCCGCCAGCGGCAGGCCCCGGTAACCCGCCACGCTCGCCACCAGCACCATGTGGCCGGACTTGCGCGCGCGCATCGGAGGTAGCAGCGCGTCCATGCAGTTCACCACGCCGAGGAAATTCACCTGCATGTGAGCGGCGAAGGTCTCGCCCTTGAAGTTATCCAGTTTGACCGGCTCGTAGATCCCGGCGTTCAGCACGGCCAGTGCGATGGGCCCATGGGCCGCCTCGATGGCGGGCACCGACCGGCGCACCGCGGCCAGGTCGCCCACGTCCAGCGGCCAGGGATGGATGGCTTGAGGTGCGTGGCCGGCGGTCTCAGCAAGGGGTTCGGGCCGGCGTCCCGACACCACCACCTGCCAGCCGTCGGCGGCGAGCTTCAGGGCCAACGTCCGGCCGATGCCGGTGCCGCCGCCGGTGATCCAGGCGAGTCTTTTGTCCATGTCTTATTGTAAGGCCCGGACTGTCCCGTCGCGCGGCCTGCGGTATGATGCGGCGGAACCGTGGAACTGGGGTGACACGTGGAAAAGCTCTGGCTAAAAGAATATCCCGCCGGCACGCCCGCCGAGATCGATACCAGCCGTTATGCCTCCGTGAAGCAGATCGTCGAGGAGTGCTGCGCCAAGTACGCGGCCCTGCCGGCCTTCGTGAACATGGGGGTGACCCTCAGCTACGCCGATCTCGACCGCTTGAGCCGCCACTTCGGCGCCTGGTTGCAGCAGGAGCGCGGCTTCAAGCGCGGCGACCGGGTCGCCATCATGATGCCCAACCTCCTGCAGTACCCGGTGGCGCTGTTCGGCATCCTGCGCGCCGGCCTCACGGTGGTGAACGTCAATCCGCTCTATACCGCCCGCGAGCTGGAGCACCAACTGCGCGATTCCGGTGCCCGCGGCATCGTGATCCTGGAGAATTTCGCCCACACGCTGCAGGAAGTGAAGGGCTGCGATGCTCTGGACACCGTGGTCACCACCCAGATCGGCGACCTGTTCCCGCAGCCGAAACGCACGCTCGTGAACTTCGTGGTCAAGCGCGTCAAGAAGATGGTGCCGGCCTGGGAACTGCCCGGCAGCGTCAAGTTCAACCGCGCGCTCTCCGCCGGCATGGGCTACGATCTCGCCCCCGTGACCCTGGGGCACGATGACGTGGCTTTCCTGCAGTACACCGGCGGCACCACCGGCGTATCCAAGGGCGCGATCCTCACCCACGGCAACATGTGCGCCAACGTGCTGCAATCCTCCGCCTGGCTGGGCACGGGCCTCGAGCCCGGTCAGGAGATCGTCATCACCGCGCTGCCGCTGTACCACATCTTCTCACTCACCGCGAACT
>CAZPAO010000010.1:0-66881 GCA_964584665.1 uncultured Gammaproteobacteria bacterium | reverse complement strand
CGCCCTGGCGGAACGCTTGCTCGCATCGGAGGCCCCATGAGACTGCGCCCCTGGATCCTGATCCTCGCCACCGGCCTGGCCGGCTCCCTGCCCGCCCTCGCCGCCGGCCCCGATGCCGGCACGGCTCTGCACCAGCTGTTCGACCGGGAATGGGACCGCAGCATGCGGGAGAATCCGCTCTACGCCTCCGACCTCGGCGACTACCGCTACAACGACAAGTGGCCGGATGCGAGCATGGCCGCAATCCAACGCGCCCACGCCGAGGACCAGCAGGCCCTTGCGGACCTGGCCAAGATCGACCGCAACGCGTTATCCACGCAGGATCAGATCAGCTACGACCTGTTCAAGTGGAACATCGATGATGGCAACGACTCCTTCAAGTTCCACGAGTACCTGTTCCCGCTCAACCAGCTGGGCGGCATCCAGACCATTGGCGACATCGCCACCCAGTCCCTGCGTTTCGAGAACCTCAAGGATTACCAGGACTGGCTGACACGCCTCAAGACCTTCGCTCCTTACATGGACCAGACCATCGCCCTCATGCAGCAGGGCGTGGACGAACAGCGGGTGCTGCCCAAGGTGGTGGCGGACCGCATCCCGCAGCAGATCGCCGCCAACATCGTGGATGACGTCACCAAGACGCCTTTCTACGCGCCATTCCTGAAGAGACCGGATTTCATCGACGCCAAGGCCTGGGCTGACATGCAGGCTCAGGCCAAGGACAGCATCAGCAACGTGGAGATGCCCGCCTTCAAGAAGCTGCGCGATTTCTTCAACGACACCTACCTGCCCAAGGCCCGCACCGCGCTCGCGGTGACCACCTTGCCTGACGGACAGGCCTATTACGCCTATCTGGTGCGCCACTTCACCACCACCGACGAGACCCCGCAGCAGGTGCACGACATCGGGCTGAAGAAAGTGGCGGAGATCCACGCCCGCATGGAGGACGTGATAAAGAGCACGGGCTTCAAGGGCTCGTTCCAGGACTTCCTCAAGTTCCTGCGCACCGACAAGCGCTTCTACTACAAGAACCCGGACGACCTGCTGGAGGCCTACCAGGCCCAGGCCAAGATCATCGATCCCCTGCTGGTGACCGAATTCGGCCATCTGCCGCGCGTGCCCTGGGGCGTGTCGGTGATCCCCATGGACCAGGCGCCCAACACGTATCCGGCCTACTCCATGCAGCCTTCGGCGGACGGCAAGCGCGCCGCTTTCATGGCCGTGAACCTCTACAAGCCCGAGACCCGGCCCAAGTACGAGATCCCGGTGCTCACCTGCCACGAAGGCCGTCCCGGTCACGCCATGCAGATCCCATTGGCCATGGAGATGACGGGCCTGCCCGATTTTCGCCGCAACGGTTACTTCAACGTCTACGGCGAGGGCTGGGCTCTGTACTCGGAGACGCTCTGCGAAGAGATGGGCGTGTACAACGACCCGAAGACCGGCAAGCCCGATCCCTACAAGATGTTCGGCATGCTCTCCTACCAGATGTGGCGTGCGGTGCGCCTGGTGGTGGACACGGGCATCCACCAGTACGGCATGACCCGCGAGCAGGCGGTGCAGATGTTCGAGGACAACACCGCCCTCACGGACCAGAACATCAGCACCGAGGTGGACCGCTACATCGCCTGGCCGGGCCAGGCCCTCTCCTACATGACCGGTGAGATCAAGATCCAGGAGCTGCGCAAGCGCGCCGAAGCCAAGCTCGGTCCGAAGTTCGACAAGCGTGGCTTCCACGACGTGATCCTGGAGACCGGCACGGTGCCGCTGAGCGTGCTGGAGACCGTGGTGGACGACTGGATCGCGAAGCAGGTCAAGAACCCGTCACCTCTATTGGGTGTTGCTCCAGGGATACGCGGTTAGTTCTATCCAAACGAAAGGCCCGCTTCTTCAGGAAGCGGGCCTTTTTCTTTTGCACATCCGCAAGGATCTCAGAGTGCCAGCATCCGCTCCAAGGCAGCTCTGGCGTGGCTCGCATCCGGTTCCGGCACGGTGATGCGGTTCACCACCCTCCCCTCCGCCAGGTTCTCCAGCGTCCAGGCGAAGTGCTGCGGGTCTATGCGGTACATGGTGGAGCACATACAGACCATGGGCGACATGAAGTGCACGTTCACGCCCTTGCCCTTCATCTCCTCGTGCAGGCGGTTCACGAGGTTCAGTTCCGTGCCCACCAGCCAGCGGCTGCCTGCTTCCGCCTTGTGCACCGTATCCAGGATGTATTCGGTGGAACCCACGTAGTCCGACTTCAGGCAGACCTCGAAAGCGCTCTCCGGGTGGCTGATGACCTTGGCTTCCGGGTACTTGGCGCGGAAGGCGTCGATGTGTTCCGGCCGGAACATCTGGTGCACGGAGCAGTGACCGTTCCAGAGCAGCACCTTGGCCTTGCGGATCTGCTCGGGCGTCAAGCCGCCCATGGGCTTGTGGAAGTCCCACACCGCCATCTCATCCAGCGGGATGCCGAGCTTGTGGCCGGTCCAGCGCCCGAGGTGCTGGTCCGGGAAGAACAGCACCTTCTCGCGCCGCTCGAAGGCCCACTTGAGGATACCGGGGGCGTTGGTGCTGGTGCAGACGATGCCGCCGTGGCGGCCGCAGAAAGCCTTCAGGTCCGCGGCTGAATTTATGTAAGTGATCGGCGTGACCTGCTCATCGGGCTTCAGCACCGTGGCGAGTTCGCGCCAGGCGGTCTCCACCTTGGCGAGGTTGGCCATGTCCGCCATGGAGCAGCCGGCGGCGAGGTCCGGCAAGATCACCTGCTGGCCGGGCTTGGAGAGGATGTCCGCCACCTCGGCCATGAAGTGCACACCGCAGAACACGATGTATTCCGCGTCGCAGTCGCCCGCGAGCCGCGCGAGCTTGAGGGAATCGCCGGTCTTGTCCGCGTGCTTGTAGACCTCGGCCCGCTGGTAGTGGTGACCGAGGATGACCAGACGCTTGCCGAGCTTGGCCTTGGCGGCGCGGATGCGCGCGTCGCAGTCTTGGTCATCGAGTTCGGAATAAGGCGCGTAGTCGAGGGGATGGACGGCAGCCATTGAGGCCTCAGGGACAGCCGGGAGGGCCGGCGATTGACTCGGTATTTTACACCTGGGGGCGGGCCGGCAGTAATGCAAGGATGGCGGCCCGGTCCGTGGCGGAGCCCGCCAGCTCCGCCGCCTCTTCCCGCGGCAGCCAGCGGTACTCGCTGTGCTCGGAGGACAGGCTTATGTCACAGGGCTCGGGCACGCACAGGTGGAACACGTATTCCTGGTTCTCCTGCACCTCGGGCGCGTACTTGTGGCGCCAGGCGGGATGGATGGGATAGCGGTTGATGATGCCGCCGTCGGCGAGGCCGACGCTCGGATCGAGGCCGGTCTCCTCCCGCACTTCCCGCAATGCTGCCTTCAGGGGCGACTCGCCGGGATCGAGGCTGCCGGTGACGGACTGCCAGAAACCTTCCGGTTCACGGCGAAGGAGCCTAAGCACTTGGCCGTCGTCGGTGTGCACTACAACCAATACAGACTCAGGGCGTTTGAATGCGCTCATATTCACCGCTTGGACTGCAGCCCCAAGGATGGGCTGCACATTCCCCGTCAGGGGAATGGAGCCGGGCAAAACCACGCTTTTGCCCGGCGAGCTGAAAAGCCCAGGGACGGGCTTTTCAGCATACGTTAAGGAGTTCTTACGTCGCCTTCGGTTCCACGGCCGGCAAGCGCACGCGCACGTGCAGCTCCTTGAGCTGATCGTCGCTGGCGGTGCCCGGGGCGTCCGTGAGCGGGTCCCAGGCGGTCTGGGTCTTGGGGAAGGCGATGACCTCGCGGATGTTCGGCGCGCCGGTCATGAGCATCACCAGCCGGTCGATGCCGAAGGCGAGGCCGCCATGGGGCGGGCAGCCGGACTTGAGCGCGTCCAGCAGGAAGCCGAACTTCATGCGCGCATCCGCGTCGCTGATGCCGAGCATGCGGAACACCGCCGCCTGCATGTCCTGGTCATGGATACGGATGGAGCCGCCGCCCAGTTCGGTGCCGTTCAGCACCATGTCGTAGGCGCGGGAGCGGATGCCGCCCGGGTCCTTCTCCAGCTCCGCCACGGAGTCCACGCGCGGGGCGGTGAAGGGGTGGTGCAGGAACACCCAGCGGTTGTCCTTCTCATCCCACTCGAAGGCCGGGAACTCCACGACCCAGAGCGGCGCCCACTCGCCCTTCACCAGGCCGCGGTCATGGCCGAGCTTCAGGCGCAGCGCGCCGAGGGAATCCGCCACCACCCGCGCCTTGTCGGCGCCGAAGAAGATGAGGTCCCCATCCTGGGCGCCGGTGCGCTCCAGGATGCCCTTGATCGCGTCATCTGACAGGAATTTGACGATAGGCGACTGCAGGCCGTCCTTGCCCTTGGCGGTCTCGTTCACCTTTATATAGGCGAGGCCCTTGGCGCCGTAGCGGGCCACGTAGGCGGTGCACTCGTCGATCTCGCTGCGCGGCATCTCGCCGCCCTTGGGCAGGCGCAGCGCCGTGACGCGGCCGTTCTTGTCGTTGGCGGGGCCGGCGAACACCTTGAAGTCGCAGGTCTTGACCAGGTCGGCCACGTCCACCAGTTCCAGCGGGATGCGCAGGTCCGGCTTGTCGGAGCCGAAGCGGCGCATGGCCTCGTCGTAGCTCAGGCGCGGGAAGGGGTCCGGCAGGTCCACGTTCAGCACCTTCTTGAAGGTGTGGCGGATCATGCCTTCCATGATGTCGGTGATCTGCTTCTCGTCCAGGAACGAGGTCTCGATGTCGAGCTGGGTGAACTCCGGCTGGCGGTCGGCGCGCAGGTCCTCGTCGCGGAAGCAACGGGCCACCTGATAGTAGCGGTCGAAGCCGGACATCATGAACAGCTGCTTGAAGATCTGCGGCGACTGGGGCAGCGCGAAGAAGCGGCCCGGATGGGTGCGGCTCGGCACCAGGTAATCGCGGGCGCCTTCCGGCGTCGGCTTGGTCAGGATCGGCGTCTCGAGGTCGATGAACCCCTGGTCGTCCAGGTAGTTGCGCAGGGTGCTCACGATCTTGTGGCGCAGGCGCAGGCGCTGCTGCATCACCGGGCGGCGCAGGTCCACGTAGCGGAACTGCAGGCGGCGCTCCTCGTTGATGCCCTCCTCGTCCAGCATGAAAGGCGGCGTCTCGGCCGGGTTCAGCAACGTCAGCTCGGTGGCCAGGATCTCGACCTTGCCGCTCGGCAGGTTGGCGTTCTCGGTGCCCTTGGGGCGCGGACGCACCTTGCCCTTGACGCTCACCACGTATTCGCTGCGCAGCCGCTCGGCCTCGGCGAACACCGCGGCGCGGTCCGGGTCGAACACCACCTGCACCAGGCCCTCGCGGTCGCGCAGGTCGATGAACAGCACCCCGCCGTGGTCGCGGCGACGGTGCACCCAGCCGGCGAGCTGGACCTCCTTGTCGAGGAGGGTTTCGTTGACCTGGCCGCAATAGTGGCTACGCATGGAAGATCCTGGAAATCAGCTGGTTAGCTTGGGTTTAAGACGACCGCCCCCTTGGGGGCGGGGAATGTTACGGGCGCCTCGGCGGATGCGCAAGTTCAGGCAGGGTATCCCCGCCGGTGGCGTCCGTCTTCTCCTGGGGCTTGGGCCAGGGCGGCACGATCACGCCCAGGGAGATGATCATCTTGAGGGCGTCATCCACGCTCATCTCCAGCTCGATCATGTCGTCCTGAGGCACCATCAGCAGGAAGCCGGAGGTGGGGTTCGGCGTGGTGGGCACGAACACGCTCACCATGTGCTCCGGCAGCTTCTTGTTGACCTCGCCCAGGGACTCGCTGGTCTGGAAGGCCAGGCTCCAGGTTTCCTGCTGCGGGTAGCGGATCAGCACCACCTTGCTGAAGGAGCGGCCCTTGTTGGAGAACATGGTGTCGGAGATCTGCTTGGCGGCGGAGTAGACCGAGCGCACCAGCGGGATGTGCTCCAGCAGTTCGGCGCCCAGGTTCAGGAGCGCCCGGCCCAGGTAGTTGCTGGCGATGAAACCGGTGAGCAGCAGGATCAAGAGCGCCAGGATCACGCCCAAGCCCGGGATGTTGAATCCCACGAGCTGGACCGGCTGCCAGGCGTGCGGGAACACCAGCAAGAGCCGATCCATGTAGCCGATGAACAGCTGGAAGATGAACAGGGTCACGCCCAGGGGGATCCACACCACCAGCCCCGTGAGCAGGTAGCGGCGCAGGCGCGCCATCAGGGTCCGCTTGGTCTGTTGCACTTGCTCGCCGTTCATTTGTCTTTCGCCTTGGTTTTCTCGGTCTTGGTCTTCTTCTCGGCCGGCTTGGGCTTGTCCGCCGCCTTGGGCTCAGGCTTGGCGCTCGCCGACTCGGCCTTCGCTGCGGCCGGTTTCTCGTCCTTGCCGCCGCCGTCGGCGAGGTTCTTCTTCTGGCCCGACTTGAAGTCGGTCTCGTACCAGCCGCCGCCCTTCAGCCGGAACGAGGGTGCCGACATGAGCTTATGTAGCTTGGGTTTGCCGCACTCGGGACATTTCCGGAGCGGCTTGTCGCTGACTTTCTGCAGCGCCTCCAGCCTATGGCCGCAGGCCGCACATTCGTATTCGTATATCGGCATGGACGGGTCTCAATCGGGACGGCCGGTATATATAGATACGGCGTCCTCCCAGGTCCCGCCGGCTGGCGGGGCGTGCCATTATAGCCGCTGACAGCGCCATCTTCCGGAGAGACATGCAGTCCGCCCCCCGCCACAACACCACCCTGCGTTCCCTGCTCCCCTACCTCTGGGAATTCCGCGGCCGGGCCACCCTGGCCCTGGTGCTCCTGATCCTGGCGGACCTGGCCACGGTGGCGGTGCCCTGGCTGCTGAAGCGGGTGGTGGACGGCCTGAGCCCACAGCACGCGCTGCTGGTGCTGCCCGTGGCCCTGCTCATCGGCTACGGCGCCCTGCGCTTCACCGGCACCCTCTTGGGGGAACTCAGGGACGTGGTGTTCGAGCTGGCCACGCTCCGGGCCGCCCGCCGGGTGGCCTTGAAGGTGTTCCGCCACCTGCACGACCTCGACCTCGCCTTCCACCTGGAGCGCCAGACCGGCGGCCTGTCCCGCGACATCGAGCGCGGCAGCCGCGGCGTGAGCTTCGTCATGAGCGCGATCCTGTTCAACGTGCTGCCGACCATCATCCAGGTGGCGCTGGTGACGGTGGTGTTCCTGTGGAACTTCTCCGGCTGGTTCGCGGTGATCATCCTAACCGCCGTGGCCCTCTACATCGGCTTCTCCATCGCCGTCACCGAGTGGCGCACCCGCCATGTGCGGCTCATGAACGAGCTGGACTCCAAGGCCAACACCCGCGCCATCGACAGCCTGCTGAACTACGAGACGGTTAAGTACTTCGGCAACGAGGAGTTCGAGGCGGAGTGCTACGACGCGGACCTGGCCAAGTGGGAACATGAGGCCCTCAAGACCCAGTATTCCCTGTCCACCCTCAACAGCGGCCAGGCGCTCATCATCGCGCTCGGCATCACGGCCATGATGCTGCTGGCGGGCAGCGAGGTGGTGCACGGGCGCATGACGCTCGGCGAGTTCGTGATGGTCAACGCCTACATGACCCAGCTGTTCCAGCCCCTGAACATCCTCGGTTTCATCTACCGCGAGATGAAGCGCTCCCTGACGGACATGGAGCGCATGTTCGCGCTGCTGGACCGGCATGCCCAGGTGGCGGACCGTCCCGGCGCGGAACCCCTGCGCCATGCCAAGGGCCAGATCCGCTTCGAGAACGTGCGCTTCGGTTACGGCCCGGACCGGGAGATCCTCCACGGCGTGGACTTCGAGGTGCAGGCCGGCACCAAGGTCGCCATCGTCGGCCCCAGCGGCGCCGGCAAATCCACCATCGCGCGGCTGCTCTACCGCTTCTATGACGTGACCGGCGGGCGCATCACGCTCGACGGCCGCGACATCCGCGACGCCACCCGCGCGAGCCTGCGTTCCCAGCTCGGCATCGTCCCCCAGGACACGGTGCTCTTCAACAACAGCATCGAATACAACATCGCCTACGGCCGGCCCGGAGCGCCCCACGGCGAGGTGGAACGGGCGGCGGAACTCGCGCACCTCAAGGCCTTCATCGAGTCCCTGCCCCAGGGCTACGAGACCGCGGTGGGTGAACGAGGCTTGAAGCTCTCCGGCGGGGAGAAGCAACGCGTGGCCATCGCCCGCGCCATCCTCAAGAACCCGCCGGTGCTGATCTTCGACGAGGCCACCTCCAGCCTCGACTCCAACGCCGAACAGGCCATCCTCGTGGCCATGGAAGAGCTGGCGGCCCACCGCACCACCGTCGCCATCGCGCACCGCCTGTCCACCATCGTGGACGCAGACGAGATCCTGGTGCTGGACGCGGGCCGCGTGGCCGAGCGCGGCACCCACCGCCAACTGCTGAAGGTGGAGGGCCTGTATGCCAGGATGTGGGCGCTACAGCAACGGGAAGCTGAAGAGCAACAGGCGGTGGTATCGGAACCCGCCTTCAAGCTGAAGTAAGCCATGACCCAGAAGAGCGTGCTCATCACCGGTTGTTCCAGCGGCATCGGTCTCGCCACCGCGGAACTACTGCGTGCGCGCAACTGGCGCGTGATCGCGAGCGCCCGCAAGCCCGAGGACGTGGCCCGGCTCCAATCCCTGGGGTTTGATGCGGTGCGCCTGGACGTGGCGGACGACGCTTCCATTCAACGCGCCCTCGCTGAGGCCTACACCCTCACGGGCGGCGCGCTGGATGCGCTCGTGAACAACGCCGGTATCGCCATCCCCGGCGCGATCGAGGACCTGTCCCGCGCCAACCTGCAACGGCAGTTCGATGTGAACTTCTTCGGCCTGGTGGAACTCACCCGCGGCGTGCTGCCGGCCATGCGCCGCCGGGGCCGCGGGCGTATCGTCATGGTGAGCAGCATCCTCGGGCGGGTGGCGCTGCCCTGGCGCGGCGCCTACAACGCCAGCAAGTTCGCGCTGGAGGGCCTCACCGACACGTTGCGGCTCGAACTGCGCGGCACCGGCATCCACGTGGCGCTGGTGAATCCGGGGCCCGTGAAGAGCCGCTTCCGCGACAACTCCCTCAAGAACTTCGACGCCGAGGTGGAGGATTCGGGCACCCACGGCGGCACCTACGCGAGGCTGCGGGCCGAGACCGGCGCGCGCAAGGACGACCAGCCCTTCACCGTCGGTCCCGAGGTGGTGGCCGGGCGCATCGCCCGCGCGCTGGAGAGCCGGCGCCCCCAGGCCCGCTATTACGTCACCGTACCCGCCTATATCCTCTCCGCCGCACGCTGCATCCTGCCCACCGCCTGGCTGGACGCGGTGCTGGCCCGCATCTGACTTGCGCCGGAGACCTGCCGGGCTATACTTCGGGACCTGTCATCCGACACAAAAGGGCTTCCTCGATGAACACCCTCCGTCGCATCTCGATCGCGTCCCTCATCCTCGGCCTCGCTTCCCTGGCCGGCTGCGCCGCCCAAGGCGGCCAGCCTGATGCACGCACCACGCAAGCCGCCCAGGACGACATCTCGGCGCTGCACAACCAGTACCTGAAGGCGTTCAACGCCAAGGATGCGGCCGGCATCGCCGCCACCTACACCACGGATGCCATCCTCATGCCGCCGAACTATCCGTCGGTGAAGACCGCCATCGCCATCGAGACCTACGAGCGGCAGGAGCTGCAGCCGCCGGTGTCGGGCCTGCTGCTGAACGTCGCGGAGACGGTGGTGACGGGCAGCGATACCGCCTACAGCTCCGGCTACTACACGCTCCTGGGCGACAACAATTCGACCCTGGATCACGGCAAGTTCCTGGAAGTGCTGAAGCACACGGAGCAGGGCTGGAAGATCCATCGCGACTCTTACAACAGCGACGGCCCGGCGACGCCGGCTCCCGCGGCCGCCACGCACTGATCATCGCTTAGATATAGTTGAGATCGAACCGGGGCCGAAAGGCCCCGGTTTCATTTCAGCCTAGGCGAGCGCCGACACCCTGTTCACTCACCACGGCTGTGCTTGGGCAGCTTGACGTTGACCAGCCAGAATTCATTTATGCTCTTCACGAGATTCTCGAAGGCATCCAATTGCACAGGCTTGTTGAGATAGCTGTTCGCGTGCAATTGATAGCTTTTCACGATATCGACTTCAGACTCGGATGTGGTCAGGATGACCGTCGGGATGCTTTTTAAGCCGTCGTCTTCCTTGATGACGGCCAGGACCTCGCGGCCATCCATCTTGGGGAGGTTCAGATCCAACAGGATCATATCCGGACGTGGGGCGTGGGCGTGGACGCCCTCGTGCCTCAGGAATGCCATGGCCTCTATACCATCGACGACTACATGCAGATGGATGGATCTATTGGCCTCGCGGAAGACTTCCTGAGTCAGCCTGACGTCGCCAGGGCTATCTTCGACCAGCAGGACATCGATGTGTGCCGGCTTCCCGCCGAGAGTCTTCATGGTCAGTACTCCTTCCCAACCAGGGCGAAATGGAATGTCGAGCCTGTACCGAGTTGTGACTCGACCCAGATGTCGCCCCCGTGCCGCTCTACGATCTTCTTGCAGATGGCCAACCCAACGCCGGTGCCCGCGAAATCTTCACGTTTGTGGAGGCGCTGGAACATGCCGAATATCCTCTCGAAATATTGCGAATCTATCCCCAAACCATTGTCCCGTACCGAAAACACCCATCTCTTCACACCATCCTTGATCGCGGAGATGTGTGCCCGGGGCACTCCGTGACTTTGATACTTGATGGCATTGCCGATGAGGTTCTGGAATAGCTGGATCAGTTGTATCTCGTCCGCCATGACCTTGGGCAATGGACCGTGCGTCACCAGCGCACCGCTCTCCTGGATGGCGACGCGCAGGTTGATGAGCGCCTGCTCCAGCGCTGCTTCGCTCGAGATGTCGAGCACATCCATCTCAGCGGTCCCGACGCGGGAATAGACCAGAAGATCCCTGATCAACCGCTGCATCCGGTTGGCCCCATCGACGGCAAATGCGATGAATTCATCGGCTTCGGCATCCAGCTTCCCTTTGTACCGCCTGGACAGGAGCTCCGTATAACTGGATACCATCCGCAACGGTTCCTGCAGATCGTGGGAGGCCATATAGGCGAATTGCCCCAGCTCCTCGTTCGAGCGGTTCAACTCCACCACTTTCTGCAGAAGATTAGCCTCAGCGGTCTTACGCACGCTGATGTCGCGGATCGCGGCCGTCACCAGAACCCCCTCGGCGCTCTTCAACGGGCTCAACATGATCTCGATCGGGAAATCGCTGCCGTCCTTGCGCCGCCCGTAAAGCTCGATGCCGGTACCGATATGCTGCGCCAGGGCCTCCTCCGCGGAGCGGCTGCCGTCAGCGAGCAGCCGTTCGGCGAACCCCTCCGGTATGATGGCCTTGACCTTCTGCCCCAGCAGTTCATCACGCTGATAGCCGAACTGTTTTTCAGTCTGCAGATTCAGCAGGACGATCTCACCGGCCTGGTTGACCACCACCATCGCATCCGGAGCAGCCTCCAGCAGCCCGCGATACCTGACCTCCATCTGCGCCAGATGTGTCTCGGCATTTTTGAGAGCGTCGACGTGACTGATGACTTCTGGACCTGGATCGCCGATAGCCACCTGTGACTTCCTGTCATTGGGTTGGGATCGCCTTGGAACCGGATCATACGGGTGAAGGTTCGCAGGATTGGACTCAAAGATCCGGACTGATCAGGGAAGGCATGGCGCCCTGACGGATACCCGAAGTATCCACCAAGTTGCCATATCGGTATGTGCGCCAGACAACATAGGTTTGCAGTCTGGCAATCACCGCAGGTCGGTCATTCAGTGAACGGCCAAAACAGTCGATGATGGCCTCGGGAGCACACCCATCGAGGTTACATATCCTGCCGGCAACACGGGATGCAAAAGACGGGCACTGCGGGAGCACTCATCGGTGTGTCAGCGCGCTATCGCGGGCAGGGTCACGCGTATCTCCGTGCCCTGGCCTATCGCCGACTTGAAGTCGATGGTGCCACCCGCAAGCCGCACCCGTTCTCCCATGCCGAGGACCCCTAGACTCGTGCCTTCCAGGGCGTGTTTGTGGGCAGCTGCCGGGTCGAAACCACGTCCGTCGTCGCGGATGGTCAATTTCAGGCTGTCCGCTTCAAAACGCAATTCCACGGCCAGCTTCTTCGCCTGCGCATGGCGCAGGACGTTGGATAGCGATTCCTGGAACACCCGGAACAGCGTGTTCTCGACCATGGCGCTGAAGCGCGGAAGATCATCCGCCACGCTCAACGTCACATCCAAGCCGCTGCGGGCGGCGCGCTCACGTATCAGCCATCGGAAGCCCGGCGCGATCCCCAGGTCATCCAGCACCGTGGGATGCAGGTCCAAGGACAGCTGACGGATCTGCTGCAATAAGCGCGCGATGATGGCGGAGACCTCGGCAAGTTGCGCCGCCAATGGTCCACCCGCCGCCTGCTTCTCCAGGTCTCCGAGGTTGATGCTGGCCGCGGTCAGGGACTGACCCACCTCATCGTGCAGCTCCCGGGCGATACCACGGCGTTCCATCTCCTGGGCCTCCAGCAGGCGCTGCGACATCTGCCGCAACTCCTCCGCATAGGCCTGTACTCGCAATTCCGCCTGCCTGCGCTCGCTGATATCGATGATGGAAGCCATCACGAAGTGGCCTCCCTGGGTGACGACGGGGTTGATGTTGATCTCCACCGGCATCTCCGTCCCATTCCGGCGCAGGCCGTACATATCCTGTTCGATGCCGATGGAACGCATATTCGGATCCTGCTGGAAGTTCGCCCGCATAGCGGCGTGATGGCCACGGAACCGCATAGGCACCAGGATCTCAGCAGGCTTCCCCAGCAGCTCTTCACGGCGATAGCCGAAGAGTTTCTCGGTCTGGGAATTGACCAGGGTTATGATGCCCGCCTCGTTGATCATTATCATGACGGTGGGCGCGCCCTCGACCATGGCCTGGAAGAGATCCTCGGCGCGCTTACGGTCTGAGATGTTGACGACGGAGATCATCACGAAGCGGCCCTTGCGGGTGGTGATGGGGTTGAGCCCTATCTCCACCGGGATCTCCGTGCCATCCCGGTGCAAACCATGCAGCTCCACGCCCGCGCTCGTGGTACGGGTATCGGGATCCTCGAAGAATGCGGCGCGCATGGCCGGAAGTCGGTCACGGAACCGCACCGGCACCAGCACCTCCAGAGGCTGGCCCAGCAGTTCCTCGGGCCGGTAACCGAACAGTTTCTCGGTCTGGGAATTGATGAGGGTGATGATGCCGCTCTCGCTCACCATCACCATGGCCGTGGGTGCGCCCTCGAGCATGGCGTGGAAACGCGCTTCATCGAGCCTGCCTTCCGTGACGTCGATGATGGAAGCCAGCACGGAGCGGCTTTCTTTGGTGATGATGGGGTTGAGCCCTATCTCCACCGGCATCTCCGTGCCGTCTTTACGCCGGCCAGACAGACGCCGCCCCGCGCCCATGGCACGAGGCTGCGGATCTTGAAAGTAATTCTTGCGCAGCGCGGGATGTGCCCAATGCACGCGCTCCGGCACCAGTATCTCGATGGGCTGGCCGAGCAGCTCCTGGCGAGAATAACCGAAGAGCTTCTCAGCCTGGGAGTTGATCAGGGTGATGACACCAGCCTCGTTCACCATGACCATGGCGATGGGCGACTCTTCCACTACGATGCGGAAGTGTTCTTCAGCGGGACTTAATGGGGCATCCTTCACATGGGTGGCATCCAGCCAGGCATCCGCTCCTTAGGGACAGCCCCTGTGATCGGTCTCTATGTCAGAGCATATGCTTGTATCTGAGAATATGACAATCGACGAGATCGGCTTGAATATGTCTCCTTGCCCCTCAAACCATCTCGAGCTGTAGGATCAGCCTGGGTAAGTCCCGGCATGCAGGAGGCCTTCGGTCTCCGGGAATCCCAGGGCGAGGTTCATGTTCTGGATGGCCTGGCCCGCCATGCCCTTCACCAAGTTGTCGAGGGCGGTCATCACCGCCACCGTCCCGTCCTTCACCTGCCAACCGACGTCACAGAAGTTGGAACCCGCCACGGCACCGACGCGCGGGGCCTCACTGCCGAGCAGCCGCAGGAAAGGCGCATCCTCGTATGTCTCTTCGATGTGCTTGCCGATGGCCGTCGCATCCAGCCCCGGGGCACGGAACTGGACCGTGGCGTAGATGCCACGCACCATGGGCGCCGAATGCGGGACGAAGCCCAGTGAATAATTGGAGCTGCCTTCCGCATCTAGGAGTCGCGTGATCTCAGCCTCATGCTGATGCGTCAGCACCTTGTAGGCGCGGAAATCCTGGGCGCGGGTCGGATGGTGCGTCCCCTCCCCCGGTGAGGTACCGGAACCGGAGGAGCCCGTGGCGGCGCTCACGGCGATGAAACCCAAGTCTTCCATCCCGGCGAAAGGCAGCAGCGCCAACTGGATGGCAGTGGCGAAGCAGCCGGGGCTGGCGATGCGCCGTGCGCCGGCGAGCTTCTGCCGGCGCCACTCCGGCAGGCCGTAGACGAAACTCCCCAGGCCTTGAGGATAGGGGTGAGGCTTACCGTAGGCGGCGGCGAAGGCCGCCGCATCATCCAGCCGGAAATCCCCCGAGAGATCTATGAGCGTGAGTCTGTCGGCGATGCCCACCGCCATCCATGCCGCTTCCAGCGCCGGCAGCTGCTGGGCTAGTTCGAAATGGGGCATGGCGGCGAACACCACCGGGTGCGCGGCATCCGCGAGGGCGCTCCAATCCGGCTCCCCATCGAAGCTTCCTTGCACTACGCCACGCAGGTTCGGGTGCATCTTCCAGAAAGGCTCGCCGGCCTGCTTGCGGGACACGGCGCGCAGCACACCGACCTTGGGATGTGCGGACAGGAGCCGCAGCAACTCTCCGCCGCCGTAACCCGAGCCGCCGAGGATATAGACAGGAAGGCCGCTCATTGCCTGCGGATGCCCCGCTCCGTGAGCAGCTTCAGCAGGTGCTCGCCGAAGGCCTTGGAATGGGTGCGGGCGTTGATGGCGGTCATGCCCACCTCCCGCTCCACGAAGCGCACGCCCACGTTGTTGTCGGTGGCGGGGCCCGTGACCACGTCGGCATCGATGCCGTATTCGCGCTGCAGGTGGCGCACGCCGCCCGCGACGCCGACGGGATCGTTGGCGCAGAACACGAAGCCGGCGGTGAGGGCCTTCAGCTCCGGATCCGCGAGGATGGTCTGCACGCCGTAATCGCCCATGATACCGTCGCCGGTCTCCGCCACGATCACGTCCAGGCCGCGGCCCGAGAGTTGTGCGAACAGCGTGCGGGCCACCTGGTTGGCACTGTCCTGGCCGGTGCAGACGATGCCCGCGTCGGTGAAGTCGTAGGTCACCTCGGCGCCGTAGTCCCGCATGCTCAAGGTGTCGCGCATGAGCGAGACACCCGTGAGCTTGGCGCCGCCCACGCGATAACCGGCCTGGGAGAGCCGGCGCACCAGGGCGCAGGCGGCGGCGGTCTTGCCGGCGTTCATGCAGGTGCCCGCCACGTAGATGACCTTGCAGTCGAGCTTGCGGCCCTCCTGCTGCAAGGCACCCATGCGGATGTTGGCGGCCTGGCCCTCGCGGGACTGGAACTCGGGATAGATCAGCACCTGGCCCAGCACCTCGAACTCGAAGGGCGAACCCACTTCCGGGTTGTGGGAGACGCACTCGCCGATGACGCCTCCCAGGTTCAGCACATGCAGCACCTGGCCCTGCACCACCTGCTTCGGCAGCACACCCTCGTAGCCATGGAGCGCGTTGCGGTGCCCCAGGGCGCCGACGATCACGTCGTCGCCATGGATCACGTTCATGCGGCCGTGCACGTCCTCGAGCTGGTTGTAGCCGGATTTATCCCCCAGTATCCGCCCCGCCACCACCGCACCATGCTCGGCGCGGATGGTGGGCGAGAGCGTGAGACTGCGGTCCAGCTTCAGGTTACGGGTGACGGAAGCGATCTTGTCCGCGTTTATCCTCACGACTGACCTCCCGCCTGGAGTGCGAGTATCTGCTGCACGCCATAGAGCTTGGCGAAGCCCGCGGCCTCGGCGCCGGTCCAGAGGCGGTTGGCCTCGCCGTAGCTCGCCACCTTGGCATCCATGAGCGAATGGGGCGAGCGCACGCCGTCCACGCCGAAGGCGCGGGGGTAGAGCGTGAGCTGTACCTCGCCGGTGACCTGGGCCTGGCTCGATTCCAGGAAGGCCTCCAGGTCGCGCGCCAGAGGATCGAAGAAATGCCCCTCGTGCAGCAACTGACCGTAGAGGTTGCCGAGGGTGTCCTTCCAGAAGAGCTGCTTGCCCGTGAGGGTGAGCTTCTCCAGTTCCCGGTGGCTGCCGATGAGGAGATGGGCCGCCGGCGCTTCGAAACCGACGCGCCCCTTGATCCCGAGGATGGTGTCGCCGAGATGCACGCCGCGGCCGATGCCGTACTTGTGGCCCAGCGCGTTCAACTCACCGATGAGCGTCACCGGGTCCATGCCCTTGCCGTCCACGGCGAGCGGCACGCCCTGCTCGAAGCGCAGGGTCAGCTTGCGGGGCTTCAGGCCCGCCGCATCGAGTTCGCCCCCGGGGAAGGCGGCTTCCGGCAGCTGGCTCCAGGAATCGAGCGTCTCGCGGCCGCCCACGGAGGTGCCCCACATGCCCTCGTTCACCGAGTACTGCACGGTCTTGGCCGGGAACTCGAAGCCGTGCTGCTTCAGGAACTCCATCTCCTGCGCGCGGCTCAATTCCAATGCACGGATAGGTGTGATGAGCTCCAGCTCCGGCGCCAGGGCGCGGAAGGCCACGTCGAAGCGTATCTGGTCGTTGCCGGCGCCGGTGGAACCATGGGCCACCGCGTCCGCCTTCAGCTCCTTCGCCACCGCCACCACGCTCACCGCCTGGCAGACCCGCTCCGCCGAGACACTGAGTGGATAGAGGTTGCCGCGCAGTACGTTGCCGTACACGAGGTAGCGCAGGTAACGCTGGAACAGCTCGCTCCGGGCATCCAGGGTGCGGTGCGCCTTGGCACCGAGCTTGGGGCTGAGTTCCTCGATGCGCTTCAGTTCAGCCGGGCTGAACCCACCGGTATTCACGGTGACGGTGGTGACCTCGTAGCCCTGCTCTTTCAGGTGCACCACGCAGAAGGACGTGTCCAGGCCGCCGGAGTACGCCAGCACCACATGCTTCTTCATCACTGCTCACCTTCCGCTTGAGGGTTCCATAGGTTCTTCTCAGCCTGGGCGAGCGCGGCGCGGGTGCGCGCCGTCCACTGCTCGACGCCGGCGATGTCCGCTTCGATCCGGTCCAGCCCGAGATTGCCGGCGCCGCCGAGATGCGTTGCGGTCAAGGCGCCCCGGTCCGGTTTGAATGTCCCGCTCTGCAACTGCTTCGCCACCTGCTGGTAGGCATCCCGGAACGGCATGCCGCCCTGGGCCAGGACGTAAGCCTGGTGCGCAGCATAGGTGTCGTCGCTGCAGGCGGCGGCGGCCTTGGCAGCATCCACTTCCAGCGCGGGTACGAGCGCGATGAGCACATTCAGCCAACCCCGGGCCGCGGCCACCGCCCCGAACAGCGGCTTCTTCAGCAACTGGAAGTCCCGGTGATAGTTGGAAGGCAGGCCCGCGGCCAGCTCCTGCAGCATGGCAGCGTAGCCGCGCAGTTCGCGGCAGCGGCCCCGCGCCAGCTCCACCACGTCCGGGTTTCGCTTCTGGGGCATGATCGAGGAACCGGTGGTGAAGGCATCCGGCAGCTTCAGGAAACCGAACTCCGGCATGGAATAGAGGGAGACGTCCCAGAGGAACTTCTCCATCACTAGACCGATGGAGGCCAACTCGTTCAGGAAAGCGAGTTCGTGGCGGCCCCGGGAGTTCTGCACGTCCACCGGCGAGACCTGCACCGAGGAGAACCCAAGCAACTGCGCGGTGTACTCGCGCTCGATGGGCAGCGGAACACCGAAACCGGCGGCGGCCCCGAGGGGGCAACGATCCAGGCGCGCATACAGGGCTTGCAGGGCCTGCAGTTCTTCCGCGAGGCCCGCGGCGAAGGCGGCGCCCCATAGACCGAAACTGGAGGGCATGGCCCGGCGCAGGTGGGTATAGCCCGGCATGGGTTCATGGGCATGGCTGCGGGCGAAGACCGCGAAGTTACGCGCCAGCGCCGCGGTCTGTCCTGCGATATCCAACAAGGCTTCGCGCATGTAGAGCCGCAGCGCCAGGATCACCTGGTCGTTGCGCGAGCGCCCGAGATGGATGCGCTTACCCGCATCCCCCAACTCCGCCGTAAGGATGGCTTCGATGGCGGTATGGGCATCCTCCTGCTCCCGGGCGATGCGTATCTGCCCTGCCCGCGCCTTGCGGCTGATGCCCGCGAGCGCTGTCACGAGGGCTGCCGCATCCTGCGCCGGCATGAGACCGGAATTCGCGAGCATGCGCGCATGGGCCGCGCTGCCCTGAGCATCGTGCACCAGCAGTTGCACGTCCAGCTCGGGATCGTCGCCCACCGTGAAACGGTGGATGGCCTCATCCAGGGGCAGGCCCTTGGACCAGAGTTGGGCGCTCACGCCGCCTGTTCCTTCGCCTTGGCTTCCCGCGCCACCACCATGGTGCCGCTGCCCTGGTTGGTGAAGACCTCCGTCAGCACCGCATCCGGCAGCATGCCGCTCACCAGGTGCGCGCTGGCGACACCGCCCGAGAGCGCGCGGCGCACCGCCGCGAGCTTGGGCCGCATGCCGCCGCTGATCTTGCCGGACCCCTCCAGGCCTTCGAGGCCTTCCAGCGTCGCATAGGGCACGAGGCTGGTGGGACGGGTGAGATCCTCCAACAGCCCCGGCACCTTCAACAGGAAGAAGAGCTTCTCGGCGCCGAGCGCCGCCGCCACCTCGGCCGCCACCGTGTCAGCGTTGGTGTTGAACACCTCGCCCTTGTCGTTGGCGGACAGCGGCGTCACCACCGGCACGTATTCGCCGGCCAGGAGATGCTGCAAGAGCGTCGGGTTCACCTTGTCGATGTCCCCCACCAGGCCGAAGTCCACGAACTGGACTTGGCCCAGGTCATCCTTCATCTGCACCGGCTGGCGCTTGTGGGCCGTGAGCAGCCCGCCATCCACCCCGCTGATGCCCGCCACCGGCAGGCCCGCGGCGCGCAGGTCCGCCAGGAGGTCGGTGTGCAGCGTCCCCGCCAACACCATCTTGGCGGCATCCAGCACCTTGGCGGTGGTCACGCGCCTTCCCGCCACCTTCTCCACCGGCAGGTGCAGGCTCTCGCAGAGGGCGTCTATGCCCGTGCCGCCGCCGTGCACCAGCACCAGCTTGATGGAGAAGCTCCACAGCACCGCCAGCTGCTCGCACACGGCGCGGCGGATCTTCGGGTCCTCCAGCACCTCGCCCCCCAGCTTGAAGACGAAGGTCTTGCCGCGGAAGGCGCGCACGTACTGGGCGGCGGAACGCAGGGTGGCATAACTGTCGGGGGCTACGGACATGGCATCTCTCCTCTACTCAGGCATCCGGGTTGAGCAAGCGGTGCAGGAGCACCCGCTGCACGTGGAAACGGTTCTCGGCTTCATCGATGACGCGGCTGGCTTTGCCGTCCAACACCGCGTCCGCCACCTCCACGTTGCGCCTGACCGGCAGGCAGTGGAGGAAGACGGGATCCTGGGCGGCGGCCAGAACCGCGGCATCCACCAGCCAGTCCTCGTGGGCGGCGATACGCGCGGGCGCGTCTGCAGCACTCACCTGATGCGTGTCCGGTCCCCAGGCCTTGGCGTATACCGCACGGCTGCCCGCGAGAGCCGCCTTGCGGTCATGCGTCACCGTCACGGAGCCACCACTCTCGCGGGCGTAATCCTGCGCTTCCGCCAGCACGCCAGGATGCAGCTCGAAGCCCGGCGGATGGGTGACGCGGACTTCGCAGCCCGCAGCGGCGGCGCTCAACAGGAACGAGTGGGGCACGGCCTTCGGCAGCGGCTTGATGTGCGGCGCCCAGGTGAGGGTCACCGGCAGACGGTGCGTATCTTCGAAGTTCTCCCGCAGGGTGAGCATGTCCGCGAGACCCTGGCAGGGATGCTCCCGTGCCGACTCCATGCTGATCACCGGCACACCCGCCAGCGCGCGGAAGGCGTTCAGCACCGGGTCCGCCGCGTCCGCGTCGTCGTCCAGGAGCGCACCGAAGGTGCGCACCGCCAGTGCGTCCGCGTAGCGGCCGAGCACCGGGATGGCTTCCTTGATGTGTTCCGGCCGATCGCCATCCATGATGGCACCGGTCCGGTCCTCCAGCTTCCACACGCCGTTACCCACGTCCAGCACCAGGGCGTTGCCGCCGCCCCGGAGCATCGCCGCCTCGAAGGAGGCGCGGGTGCGCAGCGAGGGATTGAAGAACACCATGCCGAGCAGCTTCCCCGCGAGGTGCGCGCCGGGCGCGTAGCGCTTCCAGTGCAACGCCTGGTCCAGCACCGACTGCACGCCCGGGACGCCGAGGTCGGCGATGTGGGTGAAGTGCTTCACTTCGTGCCGGACCGGAGGATGACCGAGAGCAAGGCCTCCACCGCGCTGGCGCTGACGCTGAGGGGCGGCATGAGGCGCAGTACTTCCGGATCCGATGAGCCGCCCACCAGGATGCGGGACTCCTGCAACTCCTTCTTGAGAGATGAGGCGTGCCCGCCGCACTTCAGGCCCAGCAACAGGCCTTCGCCCCGCACTTCCGTGACGAAGCTGCCCGCGAGGACCTTGCGGATGCGCGCCGCCTGGGCAGCGGCGTTGTCCATGAGTTTCTCTTCGCGGATGACTTCGAGCGTCGCGAGCAGTGCCGCGCAGGCGAGCGGCCCGCCGCCGAAGGTGCTGCCAAGGTCGCCGGACTTGAGCGCGCGCGCCACTTCCGCCGTCATGAGCAGGGCACCCATGGGCACGCCGGAGGCGATGCCCTTGGCCAGGGTCATGAGGTCCGGCTCGATGCCGTAGAACTGCGCAGCGAAGGGCGTCCCTAAGCGCCCCATGCCGGTCTGCACCTCATCGAAGATGAGCAGCGCACCCTGACGATGACACTTCTCGGAGAGCTCTTGGAACCACTCGCGGGATGCGGTGCTGACGCCGGCCATGGACTGGATAGGCTCGACGATCACCGCTGCGCTCTTGGAGAAGTCCGCGCCTGCAAGCGCGGCGAGATCGCCGAACGGCAGGAAGTCCACCGGGGCCAGCAGAGGTTCGAGCCCCTTCTTCAGGGAGGGTGAGTCCGTGACCGAGAGGGCCAGGAGGCTGCGGCCATGGAAGGAACCGGCGAACGCGGTGTAGCGCGCGCGGCCCGTGAGCTGCGCCGCGATCTTCAAGGCGCTCTCGTTGGCCTCGGCACCGGAGTTGCAGAAGAACACCGATGCGATATGCGCGGGGGCGAAGGCCACCAGGGCCTCTGCCGCCGCATCCCGCACCGGCAGGCGCGCGGCGGCGGAATAGAAGATGAGTTCACGCGCCTGGGTGGCCACGGCGGCAGCCACCTTCGGGTGGCTGTGGCCGGTGGCGGCCACGCAATGGCCGCCGTAGAAATCGAGATAGTCGCGGCCCGCATCGTCCCGCACCCGCTCCCCTTCGCCCGAGAGCAGCGGGAACGGATAAGGCGCATAGGTGGGCAGGAGCGCCGGCAGGGGCTCGTTTTGCGGGGAATCCTTAAAAATATGCATCTATGTATGAATAATTGTGATTTAAATGGTATATAATGCTGTTATATACACAGTAATTCTGTTTAATGCAATACTATATGCATGCATCTTTACCGCCCCATGACCGAGGCCACACATGACGCTGGATGAAGCGATCCTGAGACTGACGGAAGAGCGGGAAGTGACGGACCAGGCGGTGTTCCTGGACCTGCTCAAGAAGGAAGGCCACAAGGTCACGCAGCCGACCCTGTCCCGGCACCTGAACAAGCTGGGGATACAGAAGCTCGCGGGCCGCTATCAGCGGGTGGAGCCCATGCCCACGGAACTCCCCGCCTATGCCGTGTCGTCGGCTCCGCCGAACCTGGTGATCATCAAGACGCGCCCCGGCTACGCCCAGGCCCTGGCGGTGCTGCTGGACGAGCACGCCATCGACGGCGTGGTGGGTACGCTTGCGGGTGACGACACGGTGTTCATCGCCGTGACGCCGGAGAAGAAGATGCGCGAGGCCGTGGAGACGGTGCGCGGGATCCTGGAGAGCCGCTCCGGCTGATGCCGGAGCGGCTTGGTGCCCTTCCTGCTATTTGGTGTCCGCCGGGAGCGGGCTTTCCATAGCGATGATGAGTTTCCAGCCGTCCACGCTCTTGCGCCAGACGTGCATGTAGGTCCCTTGCGGGGCCACATGGGCGGTATCCGCTGTCTTGTAGGTCATGCCGTAGATATAGCCGAGGTCGCCCGAACGGGCGGCGCTGCCGCCCAGCGGCACCCATACCAGGCCGGATGACACGGCAGGCACCACCTTATCCGCCAGTTCCTTGCCCAGCATGGGCTGGCCGTCTTCCAGCAACAGGCGGATGTCGTCGGAGCCGCCGCCGTCGTAGGCCGAGCGCAGGCTTTTGGCGGCATCGTTGGAGAACACGGTCTCGGCCCGGATCAGCTGGTCATGCACGTCATCTTCCGCCGGCACGGCGGCGGTGACCGCCGGCATCTGCGGTACCTTGGAATCGTGGGCCAAGGCCTTGGCAGGGGCATCCGGCTTCGGATGGCCTATGCCGCCATCGTAGAGCGCCTTCCATTTGCCGCCGGCATCCTTGGACCAGATGGTCAGCCATTCGCCATAGGCTTGCTGCGGTTTCCCGTCCTTGCTCCATTCAGCCACCCACGGGCCCGTGTCCACGCCGTAGTCGCCGGACGCAGCCACCAGCGCATAGGCGGGGTACCACTTCAACACCGTGGAACCGGGCTTCTGGCCCGCGTAGTAGTCGTAGGCGTTCACCGGCTTGGGCGCGAAGGTGACGGATTGCTTGTCGAGGTAGAGCAGGAACCCGTCGTGCACACCCAGCTTGGCGGTGTCAGCGGCGAAATCGTACTCGTTCTGCACCAGGCTCACCGGTTTCGAAGCGAGGGCGGCAGCCGGCAGCAGGAGAGCGATCATCAGCATGGACTTACGCATGGATTAGGACCCTGTTATCCCCGTGGTGGGCTAGAGCATAGACCTTCCCGGGCATGGAATGTTTCAAACCTGACGGACCCATCGGAATCCCTGATGTACGGGCCATTCCACGGGACAGATGACGGGGCGTCAGTCGTCGTGGCCCGCGACCTGATTGCGGCCCGCGCGCTTGGCGCGGTACATGCGCCGGTCCGCGGCCATGTAGAGGCGATCCCAGTCATCGCCGTCCTCCGGGAACACCGCGACGCCCCCGCTGATGGTGGCGGTGGGCGTGGCGGCCTCGTCATGGGTGCGGGAACCTTCCACCGCCTGGCGCAGCCGGTCGGCGGCGCGGATGCACTCATCCCGTGCATGCTGGGGCAGGATCACCAGGAACTCCTCGCCGCCGATGCGGCCCAGCACGTCCTCCCCGCGCTTGTGGCGCTCGAGGGTTGAGGCGATATGGCGCAGCACCGCGTCCCCCACGTAGTGGCCGCAGGTGTCGTTGATCTGCTTGAAGAGGTCGATGTCGAACAGCACCAGTCCGAAGGTCTGGCGCTGGCGCCGGCAGCGGGCCACCTCCTCGTCGAAGCGCTGGTGCATGGCGCGCCGGTTGGGCAGGCCCGTGAGCAGGTCGGTGAAGGCCGAGCGGCGCAGGTCCGCCTCCATGAGGCGCACCTCCACCCACATGAGACCGAGGGTGGAAGAGACCACCAGCAGCATCTGGAAGATGGAGAATCCCGCCTGCAGCGCATCCACCTTGCCGGTGTCGGAACTGCCGCCGAGCGTGATCCACATCACCGCCAGGCGCGCATTCCACACCACCAGGGTGAGCAGGATGGTGGTGACCAGGAAGTTGGCTGCCGCGCGCGCCGCCGGAGGCGGCCGCCGGATGAGCTGCCAGGACACGCCGATGTAGAGCAAGGTGGCGTAGAAGGTGGGCGCGGCGATGTCGATGATGAGGTGGTCGAAGAAGACGTGGTTCAGCACCAGGATCAGCACCACCAGCGCCAGGCCCGCACCTACCAGCCGCCAGCCCGGACGTTCCGGGACGTGCCTGAACACGCCGCGGGAAGTGAGCAGCGCCGAGAGGGAGATGACGGTGTTGCCCAGCACCTGGGTGATGTCGTAAGGGAAGAAGAACGAGGAGATGATGATGAGCATGCCCACGGCATAGGCGATGAGGCCCCAGCCCCACAGCCGTAACGCCACGGACTTGCGCTCGCCCCGCGCGACCACCAGCACGAGCACGCCCATCAGCATGCTCATCATGAGCAGGCACAGCAGCAGCAGGGCCGTGAGGTTCAAGCCGTGGATCCCCCTATTTGGACTCAGTCTTGACCAGACCGGCCCTCGATGGCGCTATTTTACGCCGGGAGGGAATCCGCCGTCAGGTGCGCCGCTCGTAGCGCCAGTTCATGTTCTTGCCCGCGGCGAGCCATTCGAGCGTGGTGGCGAGGCGCTTCAGGCGGGTGGCTTCCTGTTTGGCGCCGGTGAGCCATTCCACGTATTCGTTGCGGTGGCTGGTGCTGAGCGCCTTGAAGCCGGCGGCGGCCTTGGGGGCCTTCCTCAGGGCCTGGCTGAGATAGGCAGGCACCTTGAGCGGCACGGCCTTGCGCTTCGCGCGGCCCGGCACCTTCACCCCCTCCAGGTTCAGCCGCACTGCCTTCTTGATGTAGCCGATGAGCTTGGCATCGCTGGGCAGGTCCTTGAGGCTGGCGAGCTTGCCGAAGCTGCCCATGGCCTCGTCCGCAGGCCGCCCCTTCCCATCCAGTATCAGCTTGCTCTTCCAGAAACCGAAGGCGGCATGCTGCTTGAAAGCAGCCATGCCGCAGACGATACCCGCGTGGGTGAAGCTGGGCATGCCCCACTTCACCGTCTCCTCGATGTCCGGATCGGCTTTGTGGATGAGCATGCGCAGCTTGCGCAGGATGGGTTGCGCGAAAGGCTGGGCCTTCGCGATGTAGGCGTCCACGCGCGGGTCTTTCTTGCCCATCTCTCAATCTCCCGTGGGGATGATACCGGCGTTCTCGATCATGAGGATGATGGAGCGCACCGGGGCGCGGGTGCGGTGCACCACGCCCTTGGGCACGGTGAAGCCCTGGCGCGGCTTCAATTCCACCACCCGGTCCTCCAGGTCCACGCAGAAGAGGCCTTCCACCACGTAGAAGAACTCATCGTCGTCGTCATGTTTGTGCCAGTGGTACTCACCCTGCATCACCCCGAGGCGCACCACCGAACCGTTCACCTTGGCGAGCGTCTGGTTGTACCAGGGATGCTTGACCGAATCGATCAGCGGCGCCAGGTCCACGAGTTCCAGCGGCTGGAACTTCACATCGAGGTGGGTCTCGTAGGGGAAGACGGCGGGGTCGCTCATATATAAACCTCCGGGAAGCGGGCACGACGCCTGCAAAGCAACAAGATGTTAGCCCAATGCCTGCGTCGAGTTTGTTGTAAATCCACGGATTGGTTGTTGTAATTTCACGGCATCTATCTGCCGCGTTTCCCCGGCGGTGCGAGCAGCTTGGCGAGGTGCCGCTGCAGCGCCTGGTCCAGTGCCGCAGGAGACCGGATCACGAACCCGAACGACAACCGTGCTAGCTGCCGCGCCATCCACTCGATGCCATCGGTGCGGGTCTTGAACAACACACCTTCGGGGTGTGGCTCGAAGAGACCGATGTGCTCCCCCAACTCCAGCATGGCGGTCTTGAGGTCGGTCCTGAGCAGGACCTCCACCGGCGTCGCCCGCGGCAGGGTGGCGATGCTGAAATCCAGATGCGCAGCCGCATCGAAGTCCGGAGGGCGCGTGAAATGCGTGTCCAGCGTCGTCACCTCCTCCACCCGGTCCAGCCGGAATGAGCGCAGGCCCTGGCGCAGGTGGCAGTGGCCGCCCACGTACCAGCAACCCTTCCTATAGAGGAGCCCGTAGGGGTCGAAGTCGCGCTCGCTGCCCTCACCCTTCGACGACCGGTAGCGCATGTGCACGCGCCGTCCCTGCTGCGCCGCGGCGCTCAGCAACGTGAGCGCCTGGTTGCTTCCGGGCGCGGGCGCGGAACTCAGGTCCAGCGCCACCGTCTCGTCCACGGCGCGGATGCGCTGCTTCAGCTTCGCCGGCATCACCCGCTCGAGCTTGGCCTGGGCGCTGGCCACCGCGGCATTCGCTTCCGCCAGCCCCAAACTGCGCGCAGCAAGCAATCCCACCGAGAGGGCGAGAGCCTCGTCTTCGTTGAACATCATGGGCGGCAGCTTGAATCCCGCCACCAGCATGTAGGCACCGTAGCGTCCCCGCTCGCTGGTGATGGGTATCCCTAAGTCTTCCAGCGCGCTGATGTAGCGGCGCAACGTCCTTCCATCCACTTCCAGACGGCGCGCCAGCTCCGCCCCGCTCATGCGCCCATGGGTCTGCAGGAGTTCGAGGACCGCCAGCACGCGGGTGGTGGGATGTGCCATGGGAAACAGTCTACCCATAATCAGGGCGGAAAATGCCCTAATTGAACCCTACCGTGGGCCCAGCACCGGCCGCACCCGCCGCCGGCCACACCCCAGGAGATCCTCATGCAGAAGCTTCCCCGACCCCTGACCCTGTTCGCCACCGTCATGCTGCTCGCGGCCTTCGGCGGCGTGGTCTACGCCGAGACACCTGCCGCCACCGCCGGCCCGGCCATGCGGGACGGCTCCCATGACTTCGATTTCGAGATGGGCAAGTGGAAGATGCACAACCGCCGCCTCCCCAAGAAGTTCGTGGGTTCCCACGACTGGGTGGAGTTCGATTCCCACAGCGAAGCCCACCCGATGCCGGGCGTGATCGGCAACGAGGACGTGTACCGCACCGACTATTTCGCGAAAGGCTTCGTGGGCCTGACGTTCCGGCTCTACAACCCCAAGACGGGCCTGTGGCGCATCTACTGGGTGGACAGCATGAGCCAGCCCGGTGAGATGGGGACTTCGGTGGTGGGCAAGTTCACGGGCAACGTGGGCGTGTTCGAGGGACCGGACACCTACGACGGCAAGCCCATCGTGGTGCGTTACACCTGGACGGTGAACCCCAAGGGCTCGCCCATCACCGCGCACTTCGAGCAGGCTTTCTCCGCCGACGGCGGCAAGACATGGGAACCCAACTTCACCAACGACCTGACCCGCGACGAGGATTGAGATGTCCGCGTTGCGCTGGATCCGATCGGCGCTCACACCGCGGGCCTCCGTGGCCCGCGGTGCTTCCCTCCCGTGCGCAGGCACCGTGGCGCTCACGCCCTTCCGCGGCGCTGTACCCGACTGGACCGAGACGGCGATAATGGGCCGCTGCAAACGGCGTTGAGGGAAACCTGCCCATGAGCGACTACGGCCATCTCTGGCTCTTCTTCGTGTTCGTGCTCGGCATCATGCTGCTGCCGGGCCTGGACATGGCCTACATCCTCGGCAGCGCGCTCGCGGGCGGGCGCAAGTCCGGCTTCATGGCACTGGCGGGGGTGGCGGCCGGCGGCACCTGCCACGTGATCGCCGGCGTGCTCGGCATCAGCGTGCTGCTGAAGCTCTATCCCGCTGCGTTCCGCTTCATGCTGCTGGCGGGTGCCGTCTACATCGCCTGGATCGGCTTCTCGATACTGAGGAGCGCTTCCGCCTTCCACCTGCATCCGGAAGGCCGCAAGCGCTCCGCCTGGGCCACCTTCCGCCAGGGCGTGCTCACCTGCCTGCTCAACCCCAAGGCCTATCTCTTCATGCTGGCAGTGTTCCCGCAGTTCCTGCGGCCGGAATACGGTCCGCTGTGGATCCAGGGCATCGTCATGTGGCTCATCATCCTCGCCAGCATGGCGGGGGTATATGGGCCACTCGCCTATGCGGCCGGCAGCGTGCGCAGCTGGCTCGAAGGCAACCCGGCTTCCGGCGTGACCGTGAGCCGCGCGGTGGGCGCGATGCTCGTGCTGGTGGCGGTGTTCACCGCCGTGGACGGCTGGCGCGGTGTTTAAATAAAACCTCTACAAACATCGCCTCAAAAATGAGAGATTTTGTTCTCTGGCTAGGCGCGGATGGCCGAGCATACCGGAGCGTACTTTCCAGTACGTGAGGATTGCGAGGCCGGCCGCAACACCGCCAGAGGACAAAAGATCCATTTTTTGGAGACCGCATGAGCCAGTCCGCGATGCTGTGGGTTTATTTCTTGCTTGTGTTCGGCGTGATCCTGCTGCCGGGCATGGACATGGCCTATGTGCTCGCGAGCGCCCTCACGGGCGGGCGGCGCGGCGGCCTCGCCGCGGTGGCGGGCATCGTCAGCGGCGCGGTATTCCATATGGCCGCCGCGGTGCTGGGCGTGAGCGTGCTCCTGACGCTCTACCCCGCCGCCTTCAAGCTCCTGCTGCTGGCGGGAGCCGCGTACCTCGCCTGGATCGGCGTGAATATCTTCAGGAAAGCGACGCTGCTGCGGCTGCGACCCGATGCGGCGATCCGTCCGCCGCGCGTCGCCTTCCGCCAGGGCGTGGTCAACAACCTCCTCAACGCCAACGCCTATCTCTTCACGCTGGCGGTGATCCCCCAGTTCCTCAGGCCCGCATACGGCCCGCTGTGGTTACAGGGCGCCGTGCTCTGGGGCATAGGCGCCGTCTGTCAGGTCGCCATCTACGGCAGCGTGGCGCTGCTGGCATCCGCGGTCAGCGCGCATCTCGAACGCAATCCCGCGGCCGTGGCGCGCATCGGGCAAGTGGTGGGAGGCATGCTGGTGCTGGCGGCGACCGTCACGGCCCTGAGCGGTTGGCTCGCGGCATGAAAACCCTCCGGCGAGATTCAACATAATTTTTACGCGGCGCTGAAAGAATCCAGTCACCGGCACGTCACGCTCATGCAGCACTCTCCTGCGGTCTTGCCAACCATTCCCAGGAGACCTCCATGAACCGGATCAAACTCGCCCCGTTGGCGCTGGCGGCCCTCGTCGCCGCGCCTCTCGCCCAGGCCGCACCTGACCTCATCGCCGTGGGCTCCATCAGCGGTACCTATCAGGACCTCTCCGCCACCACCGGCACCCTGGAGAACGGCGTGGCCGGCAACCGCCTGGGCGGCATCGGCTCCGGCCTCACCTGGGCCGGCGGCACCACCTTCCTCGCCATCCCGGATCGCGGCCCCAACGCGGTACCCTTCGACAGCAGCCTGGATGACACCGTCACCTACATCAACCGTTTCCAGACCTTCGACCTCAAGCTGGCTGCGAGCGACGCCGGCTCGGCCCTGCCCTTCGTGCTGACCCCGACCTTGCGCGACACCACCCTGCTCTCCAGCAGCACCCCGCTGGTGTACGGCGACCTGGTGGGTAGCGGCGTCCCGGCGCTAAACCACGGCCGCAGCTTCTATTTCACGGGCCGCTCCGACGGCTTCGATCCCTCCAAGCCGTCCACCAACCCGAACAACGCCCGCTTCGACACCGAGAGCATCCGCGTCTCCAACGACGGCAAGAGCGTGTTCATCTCTGACGAGTACGGCCCCTTCGTGTACCAGTTCGACCGTGTCAGCGGCGTGCGCGTGAAGGCCTTCAAGCTTCCCGCCAACCTGGCCGTCACCAACCTGAGCGCCCAGGGCGCGGTGGAGATCTCCGGCAACACCTCCGGCCGCGTGGCCAACAAGGGCATGGAAGGCCTTGCCATCACCCCGGACGGCAAGACTCTCGTGGGCGTGATGCAGGAAGCCCTGATCCAGGACGGCGGCGACGCCGGCCCCTACACCCGACTCGTCACCATCGACATCAAGAGCGGCACCACTCACGAGTACGCCTACCCGCTCACCAGCACCGGCACCAACAAATACGTGACCGTGAGCGACCTCGTGGCCGTGAACGACCACCAGTTCCTCATGGATGAGCGTGACGGCAAGGGTCGCGGCGACGGCTCCGTGGCCAAGGTGAAGCAGATCTACCTGGTGGATATCAGCGGCGCCGATGACGTCACCACCATCAGTGGGGCCACCAACCTGGCTCCCCACGCCATCACCAACAAGACCCTGTTCCTGGACGTGAAGCTGGACCTGGTGTCCCACGGCTACCTTACCGACCAGATCCCCGCCAAGCTCGAGGGCCTGAGCTTCGGTCCGGACGTGGTGGTGAGCGGCACGACGGAGCACACTCTCTATATCTCCAACGACAACGATTATCTCGCGAGCGTCGCGGATGACAACGCCGTGACCGTGGACAACCCCAACCAGTTCTTCGTGTTCGCCTTCACGGACGCGGATCTGCCAGGCTTCCTGCTCCAGCCGGTGAAGGCGCTGTCCGACGATGAATGCAGTACCTCGGATCAGGGTGGCGGCGGAGGCCGTCACATCTTCTGAGCGTTCCAGGTCCTGAAAGACAGAAGCCCGTCCTCACGGACGGGCTTCTTCTTTCTTGAAGACCCTAAGCTCCTCAGCCGTTGGCAGCCTTGGGCTTGGGCAGCTTGGCCTTGCGGAACTCGAAACCGATGTCCCGTGCGTCCACCGAGATGGTGTCGCCCGCACCGAACTCCCCGGCCAGTAGCTTCTGGGCCAGCGGGTTCTCCAGCTGCTGCTGGATGGCGCGCTTGAGGGGTCGCGCACCGTAGACCGGGTCGAAGCCGGCCTTGCCGAGCTTGTCCAGGGCGGCTTCGCTGACTTCCAGGCCGATGTCCTTGTCAGCCAGACGCTTATATAGATGCTCGATCTGGATACGGGCGATGGACCGGATCTGCGACTGGCCGAGCGGGTGGAACACCACCGTCTCATCCACGCGGTTGATGAACTCGGGGCGGAAGTGGCCGCCCACGATCTCCATCACCTTGTCCTTCATCTTCTCGTAGTTCTCCTCGCCGCTCATCTCCTGGATCACCTGGGAACCCAGGTTCGAGGTCATGACGATCACCGTGTTCTTGAAGCTCACGGTGCGGCCCTGGCCGTCCGTGAGGCGGCCGTCATCCAGCACCTGCAAGAGCACGCCGAACACGTCCGGGTGCGCCTTCTCCACCTCGTCCAGCAGGATCACAGAATAGGGCTTGCGGCGCACGGCTTCGGTCAGGTAACCGCCCTCTTCGTAGCCCACGTAGCCCGGCGGCGCGCCGATGAGCCGCGCCACGGAGTGCTTCTCCATGAACTCGCTCATGTCGATGCGCACCATGGACTCCTCGGTGTCGAACAGGAACCAGGCCAGGGCCTTGGTGAGTTCGGTCTTGCCGACGCCGGTGGGCCCCAGGAACAGGAAGGAACCCAAGGGCCGGTGCGGGTCCGCGAGACCGGCGCGGGAGCGGCGGATGGCGTTCGCCACCGCGCGTACCGCTTCCTCCTGGCCTACCACGCGGGTCTTGAGGGAGTCCTCCATGCGCAGTAGTTTCTCCTTCTCGCCCTCCAGCATCTTGGACACGGGGATGCCGGTCCAGCGGGAGACCACTTCCGCGATCTCCTCGGCCGTCACCTTGTTGCGCAGCAACTGCGTGGGCTGGTTCTCGGCGGCGCTGGCCACGGTGAGCTTCTTCTCCAACTCCGGGATGCGCCCGTACTGGATCTCGGACATGCGCGAGAGGTCACCCGCGCGGCGCGCCGTCTCCAACTCCGCCTTGGCTTTCTCCAAAGCTTCCTTAATCTGGCTCGCGCCCTGCACCTGGGCCTTCTCGGCCTTCCAGACTTCCTCGAAGTCGGAGTACTCGCGCTCGAGTTTCTTGATCTCGTCCTCGAGGGTGGCCAGACGGCGCTTGGAGGCTTCGTCTTTCTCTTTCTTGAGGGCCTCGCGCTCGATCTTGAGCTGGATGAGCCGGCGGTCCAGTTTGTCCATGACCTCGGGCTTGGAATCCAGTTCCATCCGGATACGGCTCGCCGCTTCATCTATCAGGTCGATGGCCTTGTCCGGCAACTGCCGGTCGGCGATGTAACGGTGCGAGAGCGTGGCCGCGGCCACGATGGCGGGATCGGTGATCTCGACGCCGTGGTGCACCTCGTAGCGTTCGTTGAGGCCGCGCAGGATAGCGATGGTGTCCTCGAGGCTGGGCTCGTCCACCAGCACTTTCTGGAAACGCCGCTCGAGCGCCGCGTCCTTCTCCACATACTGGCGGTATTCATCCAGGGTGGTGGCGCCCACGCAGTGCAGCTCGCCGCGCGCCAACGCGGGCTTCAGCATGTTGCCGGCATCCATGGAGCCTTCGGCCTTGCCGGCGCCCACCATGGTGTGGATCTCGTCGATGAAGAGGATGATGCGGCCTTCCGCCTTGCCGATGTCCTTGAGCACGCCCTTCAGGCGTTCCTCGAACTCGCCGCGGAACTTGGTGCCGGCCAGCAGCGAGCCCATGTCGAGCGTCAGCACGCGCTTGCCCTTGAGACCCTCCGGCACCTCACCGTTGATGATGCGCTGGGCCAGGCCCTCGACGATGGCGGTCTTGCCGACGCCGGGTTCGCCGATGAGCACGGGGTTGTTCTTGGTGCGCCGCTGCAAGACCTGGATGGTGCGGCGGATCTCATCATCGCGGCCGATCACGGGATCCAGCTTGCCGGACTCGGCACGGGCGGTGAGGTCGATGGTGTACTTCTCCAGCGCCTGGCGCTGGTCCTCTGCGCCGGCGTCGTTCACCTGCTGGCCGCCGCGCAACTCCTCCACCGCCTTCTCGATGGCGGCCCTGGTGGCGCCTGATTCCTTGAGCGCATCGCCCAACGGACCCTTGGCGTCCACAGCCGCGAGCACGAAGAGTTCGGAGGAGATGAACTGATCCTGGCGCTTCTGCGCCAGCTTGTCCGTGAGGTTGAGCAGGCGGTTGAGATCCTGGGACACCTGCACGTCACCGCTCGAGCCCTGCACCGTGGGCAACTTGTCCAGCTGGGTATCCAGGGCGTTGCGCAAGAGGTTGAGGTTGGCCCCCACCTTGGTGAGCAGGGGGCGCACGCTGCCGCCCTCCTGGTCCAGGAGCGCGAGCATGAGGTGCACCGGCTCCATATAAGCGTGGTCCTGCCCCACGGCCAGGGACTGGGCGTCGGCCAGGGCCATCTGGAACTTGCTGGTGAGCTTATCTATACGCATTGTTTTGGCTCTCAAAAAGAGTCTAGGCCCCTAAATCGAAGGGGCAAACTGGTATAGACAATAAATAGGGGTCTAGGACGGGGTTTTCAACCGCGCCGATCGCCCAGCCCGGCTATCCGCCTAGGGCAGCCTGGATGACCCAGATCAAGCCGATGCCGGCCCCGATGAGGATGACGGTCAGGAACGAGAGGCGGGCTCCCTCATGGCGGTGCAGGCCGGGGATGAGGTCCGCAACCGCCACGTAGATGAGGCTGGCGGCGGCGATGGCGAGCACGTAGGGGATATAGCCCTGCACTGCTCCGAGCAGGAAGTAGGCCGCCACGCCGCCCACCACCATGGTGGCGCCGGAGAGCGCCGAGAGCATGAGCGCCCGACCGCGGGCCACGCCTGCCGACAACAGCACCGAGATGTCCCCCACCTGTTGCGGGATCTGGTGCGCGATGATGGCGATGGCCAGCACCACCCCGAGATGCACGCTGGTGAGGAAGGTGGCGCCCAGCAACACGCCGTCCAGCAGGTTATGCAGCCCGGTGCCCACCAGGATCATGGTGCCGGCGGCGTGCTTGCGCAGCTCGTCATGGTCCAGGTGGCCTTCATGCCCGTGGTGCCAGAAGGCGAGCTTCTCCAGCAGGAAGAAGCCCAGCACCCCGAGGGCGATGGCGAGGCCCACGCCCTGCACCTGGGAGGGGCTCGCGTTGTGCAGCGCTTCCGGCAGGAGGTCCAGGAAGGCTGCGCCCAGGAGCGCGCCGACGGCGAAGCTCACCAGCGAGGGCAGGAGCAGCGTGCGGATGCGCGCCGGGAACAGGAGCAATACCGAGGCCAGGAGCGCGCTCAGCACGGCCCCCAGCAGCGTCGCGGGGATGATCCAGAGCAACAGGTCCATACTGGCGCGGATTCTACCCCGCCCGCCGGCGCCACGGCAGCTTCCGGCCGGGTTCCGGTACAATGCGCGCCCGGCCGCACCATCCAGAACCCCCGTGATCCGCATCGAATCCCTCACCCTGCAGCGCGGCACCAAGCCGCTGTTCGAGAACGCCAGCGCCGTGGTCCACCCCGGCGAAAAGGCCGGTCTCGTGGGCTCCAACGGCTCCGGCAAGTCCACCCTGTTCTCGCTCCTGCGCGGCAAGCTGCATTCCGACGCGGGCGAGCTATACATCCCTGCAGCCTGGCGCGTGGCCCACGTGGCCCAGGAGACACCGCCGGTGGAGCGCAGCGCACTCGACTATGCCCTGGACGGCGACACGCGCCTGCGGGAGATCGAGGTGCGCATGGCGAAAGCCCAGGCGGCCCATGACGGCAACGCTGAAGCCGAAGCCCACATCGCCTATGCGGACGCGGACGGCTATACCGCCGCCTCCCGCGCCAGCGCCCTGCTCATGGGGCTCGGGTTCACGCTGGCCGAGATCGAGCAGCCGGTGGCGAGCTTCTCCGGCGGCTGGCGCATGCGCCTCAACCTCGCGCAGGCGCTGATGTGTCCGTCCGACCTGCTTTTATTGGACGAGCCCACCAACCATCTCGACCTGGATGCCATAGTCTGGCTGGAAGACTGGTTGAAGCGCTACGCCGGCACGCTGTTCATCATCTCCCACGACCGGGAGTTCCTGGACGGCATCTGCGACGTGACGCTCCATCTCGAGAACCGTCAGATCAAGCGCTACACCGGCAACTACAGCGCCTTCGAGACGCGCCGCGCTGAACAACTGGTGCTGCAGCAGTCCGCCTACGAGCGCCAGCAGCGCGAGGTGTCGCACCTGCAGAGCTTCGTGGACCGCTTCCGCTACAAGGCCAGCAAGGCACGCCAGGCCCAGAGCCGCATCAAGATGCTGGAGAAGATGGAGAAGCTCGCACCGGTGCATGTGAGTTCCCCCTTCAGCTTCGAGTTCCGGGAACCCCTCGCTTCCCCCAGCCCCATGATGACGCTGGAACATGTGGATTGCGGATACCAGACCGACAAGGGCGAGAAGCTCATCCTCGGCGGCCTGGAGTTCTCTCTGCTGAACGGCCAGCGCATCGGGCTGCTCGGCGCCAACGGCCAGGGCAAGTCCACCCTGGTGAAGACCCTCGCCGCGACCCTCGCGCCGCTCAAGGGCCGCATCGGCCAGGGCAAGGGGCTCGCCATCGGTTACTTCGCCCAGCATCAGCTGGAGACGCTGCGCGAGGACCGCTCGCCGCTGCAGCAACTCTCGGCCATCGCTCCTGGCGTGCGGGATCAGGATCTCCGGGATTTCCTCGGCTCCTTCAATTTCCGCGGCGAGATGGCCATGTCCCCGGTGGGCCCCTTCTCCGGCGGCGAGAAGGCGCGGCTCGCGCTGGCGCTGCTCATTTGGCAGCGCCCCAACCTCTTGTTATTGGACGAGCCCACCAACCACTTGGATCTCGACATGCGCGAGGCCCTCACGGTGGCCCTGGCCCAGTTCGAAGGCACCCTGATACTCGTGTCCCACGACCGGCATCTGCTCAGGGCCTGCGCAGATGAGTTCATGCTCGTCGGCAACGGCAAACTCACGCCCTTCGACGGGGACCTGGATGAATACCGGGTCTGGTTGCTGCAGAACGCGGCGGCGCGCCGCGCCGGCCTCACCGGCCAGTCCACCGCGAAGGACTCGGGCAGCGACCGCAAGGAGCAGCGCCGGGTGGAAGCCCAGGAGCGCCAGCGCCTGGCCGAACTGCGCAAGCCCCTGCAGAAGGAGATCACGGCCCTGGAGAAGCGCCTGGAGAAACTCAACGCCGAGAAGGCGCGGCTGGACGCGCTGCTGGCGGATGAGAAGACCTACCAGGATGCCAACAAGGCCCTGCTCACGGAGAGCCTGCGCAAGCAGACGGAAGTGAAGAAGGAGCTGGAGAAAGTGGAAGCGGAATGGCTGGAGAAGCAGGCCGCGCTCGAAGCTGTGGGCTGATCACCCTTCCATATATATGAGGGTCGCCATCCGGCCCGTCTGCCCATCGCGCCTGAAAGAGAAGAACCTGTCCTTGTCGGTATAGGTGCAGAGACCACCGCCATAGATCTCCTTCACACCCACTGCCTCCAGGCGCTGCCGCGCCAGGAGATAAAGGTCGCAGCGCCATTTGCCCCGTTCCTTGCCGGGCCGGAACGCCTGGGCCGCTTCAGGCGCCGAAGCGAGGAAGGCCTGGCGCACCTCGTCCCCCACCTCATAGGACCGCGGTCCGATGGCCGGCCCCATCCAAGCCAGCAACTCGGCGGGCCCCGCCTGCATGGCCGCCACCGTGGTCTCCAGCACACCCGCTGACAAGCCGCGCCAACCGGCATGGGCCGCGCCTACCTCGGTACCGCTGCGATCGCAGAAGAGCACCGGCAGGCAATCGGCGGTCATGATGACGCAGGCTTCGCCTGCCTTCGCTGTCACGGAAGCATCGGCCGGTTCCTTCACTGCAGCACCGCCCAGGGATGCCACCCGCGTGCCATGCACTTGCGCGAGCCAGCGCGGATGCGTAGTACCGATCTCCGCCTGCAGCCGCCGGCGGTTCTCCGCCACGGCCGCGGGTGCATCGGCCACGTGTTCGCCGAGGTTGAGGGAGGCATACACACCTTCGCTCACGCCACCTGCGCGCGTGGTGCTCAAGGCGCGCACCTGAGCCGGGGCGGGCCAGTCAGGCCGCAGCCATTCAGCGCGCATGGGCGAGATCGTCCTCCAGCGCAGCCAGCAGTCCCTGGAAATCCGCGGGCGGAGGCGCTTCCCACTTCATCATCTCGCCGCTCACGGGGTGCATGAGACCGAGGCTCTGGGCATGCAGCGCCTGGCGGCGGAAGGCATGCAATGCCTCCTTGAGCAGTGGCGTGGCTCCAGGAGGTAACGCCAGGCGCCGGCCGTAGACCGAGTCCCCCACCAACGGATAGCGGATGTGCGCGAGATGCACACGGATCTGATGGGTGCGGCCGGTCTCCAGCTGCACGCTTATATAGGTATGGGCACGGAATCGCTTCAGCACCCGGTAGTGGGTCACGGCCTCGCGGCCGCCCTCCCGCACACTCATGCGCAGCCGGTCCGTGGCGTGACGGCCCAGGGGCGCATCGATGGTGCCGCCGCCGGTCATCACGCCCATGGCCACTGCCACGTAGCCGCGCTCGAACTCGCGCGCCTGCAGCGCGGCCACGAGCTTGGTGTGGGATTCGAGGGTGCGGGCCACCACCAGGAGACCCGAGGTATCCTTGTCGATGCGGTGCACGAGACCGGAGCGCGGCACCTGCGCCAGTTCCGGCGCATGGTGCAGGAGCGCGTTCTGCAGCGTCCCAGCCCGGTTACCGGCGCCGGGATGCACCACGAGCCCCGCGGGCTTGTTCACCACGATGAGCGCGGCATCCTCGTAGACGACCGTCAGGGGCAGTGCCTCGGGACCCACGTCCGAGATGGCCTCCTCCACCACCGTGAGCCGCACCTTCTGCCCGCCCATCACCGCATCGCGCGGGCGCGCCGGCTGCCCATCCAGCAGCACCCGGCCGTCCTTGATCCATTGGCTCAGGCGGCTGCGGGAATATTCGGGGAAAAGCCGCGCCAGGGCCTGGTCGAAGCGCTGTCCCGACAGTTCCTGGGACACCTCGGACTCGTGCACTTCTTCGGCGGGGTTTTCGGCCGGTAGGCGGGGATTCATATATAGAGTTTAAGTTATACTGGCCGCCGCTGCCGACCCACCCAGACCGAATATCCCAGCATGAAAAACCGACTCCGCCTGCTCGCGACCCTGTCCCTGACCGCCGCGCTCCTCGCCGGTTGCGCTTCGGAGAAAGCCAAGGACGAGACCCTGGCGGCGAGCGACCTGTACACGCAGATCGAAGCCAACATGGAGGCGGGCAACTACAAGACCGCGGTGGAGCGCCTCAACACCCTGCAGGCCCGCTTCCCCTTCGACGACTTCGGCACCCAGGCCCAGCTGGACCTCATCTACGCCAATTACATGAACCGCGACTACGACGCCGCGGTGGACGCCGCGGACCGCTTCATCCGCGAGCACCCGCGCCATCAGGACGCGGACTATGCCTACTACATGAAGGGCGTGGCCTATTTCGATCCGGAAGTGGATTTCCTGCAGCGTTGGGCCGGCCATGACAATTTCCAGCGTGACCCCACCAATTCGCAGAAGGCCTTCGAGGCCTTCAGCCTGCTGATCGAGAAGTACCCCGACAGCCATTACGTGGCCGATGCACGCCAACGCATGATCTTCCTGCGGGAGCGCCTGGCGGACTTCGATTGGGTGGTGGCGGACTGGTACATGCGCCGTGGCGCCTGGGTCTCGGCCCTGCAGCGTTCCTACGGCATCGTGCAGCACTACCCGCAGACGCCCCGCGTACAGGATGCGCTGCAGATCATGTACAGCTGCTACAAGAAACTGGGCCTCGATGACCTGGCGGCCACCACCCAGAAGGTGCTGGAGACGAATTTCCCGGGGGCACCCCTCGAATACACGCCCCGCGGGCCCGTTTGACCCTGATTAAATTCGTTTAGTCTTCTATCCATCCCTGGAGCGCCTTCCAGCTCCGCCATCCATGGCGGAGCGTTCGTCCTATCGGACGAACCCTGACGTGATCGGATAGCGCCGGTCGTTGCCGAAGGAACGCCGGCTGATGCGCACACCCGGCGGCGCCTGGCGGCGCTTGTACTCCGCTTTCTGCACCGCCGCGGACACGCGGCGCACCGTCGCCTCGGGATGGCCCATCGCCACCACCTCCGCCAAAGACCGCCCCTCCTCCACCAAGGCCTTGAGGATCAGGTCCAATACCTCGTAAGGCGGCAGGCTGTCTGAATCCTTCTGTCCCGGCGCGAGTTCCGCAGTCGGCTCCCGCGTGATCACCGCTTCCGGGATCACCGTCGAGATACCGTTGCGATAACGGCTGAGCGCGTAGACGCGCGTCTTCAAGACATCCAGCAATGGCGCGAAGCCGCCGGCCATGTCGCCATAGAGCGTGGAGTAGCCCATGGCCGCCTCGCTCTTGTTGGAGGTGACGAGCAGGAGCTTGCCGCTGCGGTTGGAGATGGCCATGAGCAGCGTGCCGCGCACCCGCGCCTGCAAGTTCTGGCCCGTGATGCCGCTGGTGTCCGGCAGTACGCCCTGCAGGGCGGCCTGGAGGGATTCATAAGACGACTCGATCGGAATGAGGTGGTAGGCGATGCCGAGCTTGCGCGCCTGTTCGGAAGCGCCCTCCAGGCTCAGGTCGGAGGTGTAGCGCGTGGGCAGCATCACCGCCGTCACGTTCTGCGCGCCCAGCGCATCCACCGCGATGGCGAGCGTGAGCGCCGAATCGATGCCGCCGGAGAGGCCGAGCAGCGCACCCTTGAAACCGTTCTTGCGGGCGTAATCCCGTACACCGCGCACGAGCGCGCGGTACACGCACTCCTCTTCGCTCGCATCCACGTGCACCGCGGCGGGCAGCGCCCGCGCGCCCGCGCCGTCCAGCACGAAATCCACCGGGTACAGGCCTTCCTCGAAGTTGGGGGCCCGCGCGGCCACCACGCCGTCCGCGTTCATGACCAGCGAGCCGCCGTCGAACAGCAGGTCATCCTGCCCACCCACGTGGTTGACGTAGACCATGGGCACGCCCGTCTCACCCACGCGGCGTCGCAGTTCCCCTTCCCGTTCA
Source organism: uncultured Gammaproteobacteria bacterium (assembly GCA_964584665.1). Lineage (GTDB taxonomy): Bacteria > Pseudomonadota > Gammaproteobacteria > Natronospirales > REEB76 > DASUBN01. The sequence continues at coordinate 27,261 of CAZPAO010000010.1, read as the reverse complement.
TCCTGCTTGCCCACGTTGAACGGCGAGGCATTGGGCACCACGATCACCCGCGCGCCCGCCTCGGCGGCGCGCTTGGCCGGCGCCGCGTGCCACACGTCCTCGCAGACGTTCAGGCCCACGGCGAAACCCGCCACGTCGATGAGCGCCGGCGCCTCCCCGGGGGCGAAGTAGCGCTGCTCGTCGAACACCTGGTAGTTGGGAAGCTCGCTCTTGCGGTAGACGGCCTTGACCTCGCCTGCGCCGATGACCGCAGCCACGTTGCGGATGCCGCCGTCTTCGTACAGGGGATAACCCACCACCACGTCGATGCCGCGTATACCGGCAGCCAGGCGCGCCACTCCAGCCCCCACCTGGTGGCGGAAATCCGGGTCGAACAGGAGGTCTTCAGGGGGATAACCGGTGACGGCGAGTTCGGGGAAGACCACGAGCTGCGCCTTGAGGCGATCGCGGCTCTCGTCCGCGGCGGCGATGAGCTTGTCCACGTTGCCCGCCACGTCCCCCACCAGGAGGTCGAGCTGGGCCATGACGATGCGCAAGCCGGCGCTCATGCATTCATCGGCGGCGGGGAAAGGGCCGGAGACCGGGTTCAGCGGCGCGCACGACCCTTCTTCTTCGCTGCCTTCTTGGGCTTGGCCTTGGCTTTCTTGGCCGGCTTCTTCTTGGAAGCCTTCCTGCCGCCCTTCATCAGCTTGGCCATGGTGCTGCCGAGTTCCGCCGGGGAATGGGTCGTCTTCACCCCAGCCTTCTCGAGTGCCTTGAACTTGGCCTGGGCGGTGCCTGCTCCGCCGGAGACGATGGCGCCGGCATGGCCCATGCGTTTGCCCGGGGGCGCCGTCACGCCGGCGATGTAGGCCACCACCGGCTTCGTCACATGCTTCTTGATGTATTCGGCCGCGGCTTCCTCGTCGGTGCCGCCGATCTCGCCCACCATGATGATGCCTTCGGTCTGCGGATCCTGCTCGAACAGCTTGATCACGTCGATGAAGTTCATGCCGTGCACCGGGTCGCCGCCGATGCCGACGCAGGTGGATTGGCCGAGCTTGAGGTTGGTGGTCTGGAACACGGCCTCGTAGGTCAGGGTGCCGGAGCGGGACACGATGCCGATCTTGCCCTTGCGATGGATGTGGCCCGGCATGATGCCGATCTTGCATTCGCCCGGGGTGATGATGCCGGGGCAGTTGGGGCCGATGAGCACGCAGTCCTTGTCGCGGATGGCGGCCTTGACCTTGATCATGTCCGTGACCGGGATGCCTTCGGTGATGCACACGATCACCTTGATGCCGGCATCCGCCGCTTCCAGGATCGCGTCGGCGGCGAAGGCTGCCGGCACGTAGATCATGCTGGCTTCCGCGCCGGTGGCCTTGACCGCGTCGTGCACGGTGTTGAACACCGGCAGGCCGAGATGCTTCTCGCCGCCGCGGCCGGGGGTCACGCCGCCCACCAGCTTGGTGCCGTAGGCGAGGGCCTGTTCCGAGTGGAAGGTGCCCTGCTTGCCGGTGAAACCCTGGCAGATGACCTTGGTCTTCTTGTTTACGAGGATGCTCATGGCTGTCTCTTACTTGCGCTTGATGGACGCGACGACTTTCTTGGCGGCGTCGGTGAGGTCGTTGGCGGGGATGATGGCGAGGCCGCTCTTGGCCAGCAGCGCCTTGCCCTGCTCCACGTTGGTGCCTTCCAGGCGCACCACCACCGGCACCTGCACGCCCACGCCCTTGACCGCGTTGATGATGCCCTCCGCGATCAGGTCGCAGCGCACGATGCCGCCGAAGATGTTGACCAGGATGGCCTTCACGGACTTGTTGGACAGGATCAGGTTGAAGGCCGCGGTCACCCGCTCGGTGGTGGCTCCGCCGCCCACGTCCAGGAAGTTGGCCGGTGTGCCGCCATGCAGCTTGATGATGTCCATGGTCGCCATGGCGAGGCCCGCGCCGTTCACCATGCAGGCGATGTCGCCATCGAGGGACACGTAGTTGAGGTCGTTCTCGCGGGCGGTGCTCTCGCGCTCGTCCTCCTGGCTCTTGTCGCGCTGCGCCGCGAGCTGGGGCTGGCGGTAGAGGGCGTTGTCGTCCAGGTTGAGTTTGGCGTCCAGCGCCACCACGCGCCCGTCGGTGGTCACGATCAGCGGGTTGATCTCGACCAAGCTGGCGTCGCGCTCCATGAAGAGCTTGTAGAGCCCCTCGGCGATCTTGCCGAAGGTGGCCATGTGTTCCTTGCGGGTGAGCCCCAGGCCGAAGGCAAGCTCACGGATCTGGTTGGGCTGGATGCCGGCAGCGGGGTGGATCCAGACGCGGAAGATCCGCTCCGGGGTCTTGGCCGCCACTTCCTCGATGTCCATGCCGCCATCCGCGGAGGCCATGAACACCACCTGCTCGCGCGCCCGGTCCACCAGCACCGAGAGGTACAGCTCGCGCTCGATGTCCGAGCCCGCTTCCACGATCACAGCGTTGATGGGCAGGCCCTCGGGGCCGGTCTGGTGGGTATGCAGGCGCTTGCCCAGCATGCCCTCGGCCGCGGCGCGCACCTCCTCGGGGCTGCGGCAGAGCTTCACGCCGCCCGCCTTGCCGCGCCCGCCGGCGTGCACCTGGGCCTTCACGACCCATAGGCTGCCGCCCAGGGACTGGGCCGCGCTGGCCGCCTCGGCACCGCTCTTGGCCGGCATTCCGCGGGGGACCGGGATGCCGTATTCTGCAAACAGTTGTTTTGCCTGATATTCGTGCAGGTTCATGGGCTTGGGATTTCGGGCTGGGTGGGAAGGCGGTATTTTGAAGCAAAGCCCCCGCATACGCAAAGGCGCAACCAGAGCGGCATGAACAGCATCCCCAACACGGTCACCCCGGCGGAGCCCGTCGCCTCCCCGGCCGAGGCGGCAGCCTGGCGCCTGCTCAACATCGTAAACCTGTTCCGCATGGTGGTGGGCGGGCTGGTGGTGACGCTGTATTTCAGCGACAGCAACCCGCGCCTGCTGGGCGACGTCTATCCGGGGCTGTTCCTGTGGACCGGCATCATGTATTTCAGTTTCGGCGCCCTGGCGAGCTTCACGGTACGCGCGCGGCGGCCCGGGCTGGAACTCCAGACCTACGCCCAGTTGGCCGGCGACATCACCGCGGTGCTGCTGTTGATGCACGCCAGCGGCGGTGCCGCCAGCGGTCTCGGCAGCCTGATGTTCATCACGGTGTCCATCAACAGCGTGCTGCTCTCGCGCCGCATGAGCATCGCCTTCGCGGCGGTGGCGGTCATAGCCATCCTCGGCGAACAGGGACTCGCCATCCTGAACGGTACCGGCGAGCAGGGTGGTTACACCCAGGCCGGCATCATCGGCATCATCGTCTTCGCCACGGCCCTCGGCGGGCAATACGTGGGGCACCGCCTGCGTGAGAGCGAGGCGCTGGCCGAGCAGCGTGGCCTCGACCTCGCAGACCTGGCCGAGATCAACGAATACGTCATCCAGCACATGCGCACGGGCGTCTTGGTGGTGGACGAGCAGGATCGCATCCGCATGCTCAACAGCGCGGCCGCCGAGAGCCTGCGCACCCGGACCGACAGCCGCGAGGCCCTGCAGGATGCTGCCCCGCGCCTGCGCGGCGAACTGCAAGCCTGGCGCCAGGGGGACATCAAGCGGCCGTCCACCGTGGTCAGCCCCCAGGGCCGGCCGTTGATACCCCACTTCGCCAGCATCGGACGCAACCGCGCGGCCGGCGCGCTCATCTTCCTGGAAGACGCGAGCGCCGTGGCCGAGCAGGTGCGCCAGATGAAGCTCGCGACCCTGGGCCGGCTCACCGCCAGTATCGCCCACGAGATCAGGAACCCCCTCTCGGCGGTGAGCCATGCCAACCAGTTGCTGGCGGAGTCGCCGCAGATAACCGGCAAGGACCAGCGCCTCATCGAGATCATCGACGAGCATGCCGGGCGCATGGAACGCATCGTCGAGAACATCCTGCAGCTCTCGCGCCGTGACAGCACCCGCGCCGAGGAACTGGATGTGACCGCCTGGCTCAAGGATTTCGTCGCCGAGTTCCGCGACCGCCACGCGCTGCCCGCCGACGCTGTGCCGCTGGATGCCGAATATCGGCAGTTGCCGCGCATGCGCGTGGACCCCACACACCTGCATCAGATCGTGTGGAACCTCTCGGAGAACGCGCTGCATCACGGCCGCAAGGAGCGGGATGGCGACGTACGGATCGAATACCGCATCGGGCCGCTGGCGGCCCCGGGGTCAGGGTATCTCGAAGTGCTGGACCGCGGCCCGGGCATCTCGCCGGAGGTGGCCGAGCACATCTTCGAGCCCTTCTACACCTCAGACCCGCGCGGCACGGGATTGGGGCTTTTCATCGCGCGTGAACTCTGCGAATGTAACCGCGCCCGCCTGTCCTATACGCCGCGCAGCCAGGGGGGAAGCTGTTTCCGCATCGAGTTCGGCGCCTCCGAAGGCTGGTTGACCTGAGCATGCGCAGACCCCTGGCATTGATCGTGGACGACGAGCCCGCCATACGCGAGCTGCTCGAACTCACTCTCACGCGCATGGACGTGGATTGCGTGCTCGCCGCCGACATCAAGCAAGCGCGCGCCCTGCTCCAGTCCCAACCCGTGGACCTCTGCCTGACGGATATGAGATTGCCTGACGGCAATGGGCTCGAACTCGTAAGCTATATCCAGGCCCATTCCGCCCAGGTGCCGGTGGCGGTGATCACCGCCCACGGCAACGTGGAGTCGGCGGTGCAGGCGCTCAAGAACGGGGCCTTCGACTTCGTCTCCAAGCCGGTTGACCTGGGGGCCCTGCGCAACCTGATCAGCACCGCCCTCAAGCTGCGCGAGCAGCGCGCAGTCGGCGAGCCCCGGGGTGCCACGCGGCTGCTCGGCCGCTCGGCCGCGATAGAACAGGTGCGCGCCATGATAGCCAAGGTGGCCCGCAGCCAGGCGCCGGTGCACATCAGCGGCGAATCCGGCACCGGCAAGGAACTAGTCGCTCGGCTCATCCATGAGAACGGCGCGCGCGCCGATGCGCCCTTCGTGGCGGTCAACTGCGGCGCCATCCCGGGAGAACTCATGGAGAGCGAGTTCTTCGGCCATAAGAAAGGCAGCTTCACGGGTGCCGTCGCCGATAAGGACGGCCTGTTCCAGGCGGCCCAGGGCGGCACCCTGTTCCTGGACGAGGTGGCGGAGCTGCCATTACACATGCAGGTGAAGCTCCTGCGCGTGATCCAAGAGAAAGCCATTCGCGCCGTCGGCGCACAACGTGAGACGCCCGTGGACGTGCGCATACTCTCGGCTACCCACCGCCATCTCGACGAACTGGTGCGGGCCGGCCGCTTCCGCGAAGACCTCTACTACCGGATCAACGTCATCGAACTGCGGGTCCCCGCGTTGCGGGAAAGGCTCGAGGACATGCCGCTGCTCGCCGAGCACATCCTGGCGCGCCTCGCGGCCGGCATGCAGCGCAAGCCTCCCCGCCTCGCGCCTGATGCCGCGGCGCTCCTGCATTCGCATCCCTTCCCGGGCAACGTGCGGGAACTCGAGAACATCCTGGAACGGGCCGTGACGCTCGCCGAAGGCGAGATCATCCACGCCGCAGACATCCACCTGCAGCGCCCGGCCACAGACGCCGCCGGTGACGAACCCAATACCCAATCGCTGGAGACGCAGCCCTTGGGCAAACAACTCGGCGACGTGGAGAAGGAAGCCATCCGTAAGGCACTGGAACAGACTCGCTACAACAAGACGGCCGCGGCCAAGCTCCTTGGGATGAGCTTCCGGCAGTTGCGATACCGCATAAAGAAGTTAGGGCTTGAGTAGCTGCCAGGACTGACAAAGATTGTCAGCAACTGACAGGTTTTTGACAGTCCTTATCACCGCGCCGCCAAGCAGAATCCTCAAAATCCAGCCGGAAAAGCCCCTATAAGCATCTTGGCATGCTTGTTGCATAGTCTTAGGGCAGGAGTGTAAAGTCACTCCAGATTATGTTCGGTCTCCACACCTTGAGGAGTTATCCATGAAGACGTTGCAGAAGGGCTTCACCCTGATCGAATTGATGATCGTGATCGCGATCATCGGCATCTTGGCGGCCATCGCCATCCCGGCGTACCAGGACTACATCGCCCGCTCGCAGATGTCGGAAGGCATCCAGCTCGCCGGCGGCGGCGAAGTCGGCCTGTCCGAGTTCTACCAGAACAACAGCCGCTGGCCCACGGCGCTGATCTCCGTGTACAGCACCGCCACCAGCGTCGGCCCGGTCGGCCGCTATGTGTCCATCGTCAAGATGGTCGGCAACTCGGGCAGCACCGCTGGCATCCTGGCCACGATGCGTGATGGCGGCGTCAATGCCAACATCAAGTCCAAGAGCGTCGAACTCTGGACCACCGACGGTGGCAACACCTGGCATTGCGGCGTCGGTTCCGCCAGCCCGGTCGACGAGAAGTATCTGCCGGCCTCGTGCCGCGACGCCAGCGCTCCTTAATAGCTGGGTCGTTTCCCGAATGGGAGCTATGCCCCGCCTCGTGCGGGGCATAGTTTTTTCGGGCCCCTGAATCCAAGCTGATGAGATCCTTCCTGCCCCAACGACCCGCACTGATCTTCGGTCTGGCCTGCGTCACGGCCTTGGCCGTTGGGCTACTCGTCTATCTGCCTGGTCTGCCCGGCGACTTCGTGTTCGACGATTTCAGCAGCATCGTCAGCAACCCGGCGGTCACAGCCGCGCACCACGACCTGGCGGGGCTCCTCGACGCCATGCTGTCGGCACCGATCGGCGGCTTGCTGCGACCCTTGAGCATGCTGAGCCTGATCCTCAACGCGCAGCTGTTCGGGCTGTCGCCTTTCGGCTTCAAGCTGGTCAACATCTTCATCCACCTCGCCTGCGGCGGCCTCCTTGGCTTCCTGGCCCGCGAGGTACTCTTGGTCCATGCCAGGAGCATAGGAAGACCGGCCGACACGCAGCGTATCGCTTGGCTCAGCCTGGCTGCCGCGGCACTTTGGCTGGTACACCCCCTCAACCTCACAGCGGTGCTATACATCGTGCAGCGCGAGACTTCGCTGTCGGCGCTGTTCAGCGCCGCCGCGATGCTCGCCTATCTCATCGGCCGCCGACGCGGCATCGGTACCCGCAACGGCGCGATGCTGATATGGCTGACGACCCCGCTCTGCGTCCTGCTCGGTATGCTCTGCAAGGAGACCGCGGCACTGGTGCCTGTATATCTCCTGGTGGTCGAATTCACCTTGCTCGACTTCCGCGACGGCGCTGGCCGGCGTGACCGTAAGGTGCTGGCGTTCTTCGTCGTATTCCTGGCGCTGCCCCTGATCGCCGCGCTGGTGCTGGCTGCGGTACGGCCAGGATTCTTCTTCGCCAGTTATCTTGGCCGCGATTTCACCCTGTACCAGCGGCTGCTCAGCGAATGCCGCGTGCTGCTCGACTACTTGCGCTGGCTGTTCATCCCGGACCTGCGCCAACTCGGTCTCTTCCACGACGATGTGGCGGTGTCGCACGGTTTACTGGAACCGACCACCACACTACCCGCCGTGCTGCTGCTGGTGGCACTGGCAGCAGGAGCCCTGGCTTGCCGGCGCCGCCATCCGCTGTTCAGCTTCGGGGTGTTGTGGTTCCTGGCCGGGCACCTGATGGAATCGACGATCCTGCCCCTGGAACTCGTGTTCGAGCACCGCAACTATCTGCCGGCTTTCGGCCCAATCCTGGCCTGCGTGGCAGGCATATATGCCTTGTGCGAAAAGCGTGGGCTGGGTCGCCTGGCCAAGACCTTGGGCATAGCGGTCTTCACCATCCTGGCCCTGACCACCGCCATGCGCGCACTGGACTGGCAGACCGAGCTGGATTTCGGCCGCTCCGAGGCACGTCATCACCCCGGCTCCCCGCGTGCGCTCACTGAACTGCAATGGGCATACATGCGTTACGTGATCGTATCCGGGGACACGCAGCTGATCCCGGCCGCGGTGCAAGCGGCGGAACAGGCGAAGACCCTTGAACCCGGCAGCATCAATCAGGATGTGGGCCTCGCCTTCATGTACGCCAAGCTGGGACAACTGCCGGATGCCCATGTGCGCCTGCGATCCGCTGCGGACAGGGTAGGAGAGGCAGCGCCCACGTCCTCCCTGCAGTCCGCCCTGCAGGCCTTGCTGCAGTTAACGGGTCCGGAAGACCAGGTCCTGCGCGAGGATGCCCGCGCGGTGTTCAAGGGCGCCTTCGCAAACCCGCGGTTCCGGCCGCAACCCTGCTATGTGGCGAATGCCTGGAACACCTACTCGATCTTCCAGGAAGACACGGGTGAATTGCCGGGAGCCTCCGCAGCCTTGCAGCAGGCAGTGAACCTCTGCCCGCGGGACCAGACGCTGCATTCAAACTTTGCCCACTTGCTGCTGCGTTATCACGATATGAAGGACGCCGAGGCACAGATCGAGGCGCTGGAGGCAGTGCACGACTACCGTTTCAGCGCCGACTTGCTGGTGCTGAAGCGGGAGTACGCCCGCCAAGCCGGGAATCCCCCCTGACAGGGCCACAACGGATTCCAGGCGAGCGGGCTTACGGATAGAATCTGGCGCTGCCATCCCCCCTTTCCGTCCCAAAGCGACAGATGCACAAGACCCTGCCATTGCGCCCTTTGGCCCTACTGCTGGCATGCCTGGCCGTGGTGGCGGTCTATTGGCCGGGGCTGACTGGCGGTTTCGCGCTCGACGATTACACCAACGTGGTACAGAACGGCGCCATCGCCATACATGACTTCTCCTGGGATTCCCTCAGCCATGCCATGTTCTCGTTCCAAGCCGGCCCCTCCATGCGGCCGGTGAGCATGCTGAGCTTCGCCGTCAACGCCTACTTCACCGGGGCCGATGGCGCGGCGGCGTTCAAGACCACGAACCTGGCCATCCATCTCGTGAACGGCATGCTGATGGGGTGGTTGCTGATGCAGTTGCTATCGGCGTATCGCCGCTTGCAGGCACCGCAGTTGCCGGAGATGCCCCTCGCCTGGCTCGCAGTGCTCACCACGTCACTCTGGCTGCTGCATCCGCTCAACGCCATGCCGGTGCTGTACGTGGTGCAACGCGAGACATCGCTGTCGGCCGTATTCGTGCTACTGGGGCTCAACGCCTACCTCCTGTCGCGCACACACGGCCTGGATGGCAGTCGCGGGGGCTGGATGCTGTGGATCCTGGTCCCGCTCGCCACGCTGGTGGCGGTGCTTTGCAAGGAATCCGGTGCACTGCTGCCGGTCTATGCGCTTGCGATCGAGTGCTTCATATTCCGTTTCCGCGATGCGCACGGCGGCTTCGACCGCGGCATCGCAGGGTTCTATGGGCTGTTCCTGCTGTTGCCCGGCTGTGCCGGCCTCGGCTGGATGCTGTTCGCCCATCACGGCGCCTTCCTCGACTACTCGGGGCGTGACTACGACCTGCGGGAACGCCTATTGTCGGAAGCGCGGGTGGTATGGCTCTATATCCGCTGGACCTTCGTCCCCTACCCGGCGGAACTCGGGCTCTATCACGACGATATCCTGCCTTCGCGGGGCTTGCTGCAGCCCATCACCACGCTCATCTCCATCCTCGGCCTCGCGGGCCTCGCGGCCGCCTGTTTCGTCTTGCGCAGACGCCTGCCCTTAGTGGCCTTAGGGCTCGCCTGGTTCCTGGGCGGCCAACTCATGGAATCGACGATCTTCCCCCTGGAACTCGCCTACGAGCACCGCTGCTACCTGCCGGACCTAGGGCTATTGCTGGCGCTGATGTCGCTCATCTGTCCCCTCACCCCGCAACCGCAGTTTCCCCGGCTGCGCTACGCAGTGGTAGGCATGCTGGTCGTGCTCTGTGCCGCCATGACCTGGCAGCGCGCCTATGACTGGCGTGACAACCTGGATTTCGCCTCCGCCGAAGCGCGCCACCATCCGCAGTCCCCTTATGCCACTTATATGCTGGGCCAGACCTACGCCAACCTGGCGCTGATGACCGACAAGGACGAGTATGCCGATGCCGTGACCTCCTTGCGCGCGGCGTCGCTGGTGCCCCACTCCACCGTGATCCCAGACGTCTCGCTGGTGCTGGTGCAGGCGCAACTCAAGGGCAAAGTGGACCCGGATGTGCTGCCCCGCATCGCGCGGAAACTCGGCGACCGCAAGCTCTCGGCCTCGGATATCCAGGGCCTCGCGGCCCTGGGGGAATGCGTCTACAAGCGCAACTGCGTGGTGGACCCCAAGGACATGCAAGCAATCTTCGACTCGGCGCTGGCCAACCCCTATCTCGTGACGCTACGGGACACCCACGCCAACATCCTGGTGATCTACGGCAACTACACCGCTTTCAGCAGCCACGACGTGCGCAAGGCGCGCGAACTCATGGTGCAGGCGGCGGCCCTGGTGCCGAACGAGGCCCAGTACCAGGAGAACATAGTGACCATGGACATCAGTCTCGGGAATCCGGATCTGGCGCGGCAGGATCTGGAGGGCCTGCGCCGGTTGAACTACCTCGGCCACCTGGATCCGGTCATCGCCGAACTCCAGGATGAGATCGACAGCCTTCCCGCCGCCGAACATCCGCGCTGAAGATGCTATATTGGCGCGACATACCGAGCGGCCGGCATAGAGTCCCATGAACGCGACCCCACCGCGCTTGTCCATCGTGATCCCAGCCAAAGACGAGTCCCGCAGCCTGCCCGGCGTGCTGCAGGAACTCCGGCGCCTGCATCCGGACGCGGAACTCATCGTGGTGGACGATGGCTCCTCCGACGGTACCGGCGATGCGGCACACCAGGCGGGTGCCGTGGTGGTGCGCAACCCTTATTCCCTCGGCAACGGCGCGGCGGTGAAGGCCGGCGTCCGCGCGGCCCGCGGCCAGCTGGTGGTATGCATGGACGCGGACGGTCAGCATGCCCCGGCAGACGTGGCGCGCCTCCTGGAGATGCAGGCCCAGGGCTATGACATGGTGGTGGGTGCCCGCAGCGGCGGCCGTTCCCAAGCATCTCCCTGGCGGCATCTCGCCAACGGTTTCTACAACCTGCTGTCGAGTTGGATGACGGGTCATCGCATCCTGGATCTCACCTCGGGTTTCCGGGCGGCGGATGCGGAACGCTTCCGTCAGTTCCTGTATCTCCTGCCCAACGGCTTCTCCTATCCCACCACCATCACCATGGCGTTCTTCCGTGCCGGCTACCGGGTGGGCTACCTGCCGATCGAAGTGAAGAAGCGCGAGGGCAAGAGCCATATCCGCCCGTTGCGTGACGGCGTGCGCTTCCTCCTCATCATCTTCAAGATCGCCACGCTCTATTCGCCGCTCAAGATCTTCCTGCCCATCAGCGCGCTGTTCTTCTGCACCGGCGTCGGTTACTACCTGTATACCTTCATCGAGTATCACCGGTTCACCAACATGACGGCGCTGCTCATCATCACCTCGGTGCTGGTGTTCCTGATCGGGTTGGTGTCGGAACAGATCACTACCCTCCTCTACAGCCGCAACGCCTGACGGGGACCGAGTGCAGCGCCGCATCCTGGTGCTCACCTCGACCTACCCGCGCTACGCGGGAGATGCGACCGTGCCGCCGTTCGTGCACGAACTCACGCGCCGGCTGACCGCCTGGTTCGAGATGCACGTGCTTGCACCCCACGCACCCGGCAGCGCGGTCGAGGAGCAACTGGATGGCGTGCATATGCATCGTTTCCGTTATCTGCCGGAACGCATGGAGACCCTGGCCTACGGCGGCGGCATGCTGCCGGGCCTGCGCCGATATCCCTGGCGCGCGGCCGGCCTATTGCCGCTGTTAACCGCGGAGTATCTCGCTGGCTCGCGACTGCTGCGACAGGAAGATTACGCCCTCATCCACGCCCATTGGGCCGTACCCCACGGCTTCATCGGTGCACGGCTCAAGGGTGCGCGCGCGCTGCTCTGCACCAGCCACGGCTCGGATCTCTTCGCGCTGGATGCCCCCTGGGCGCGGCCTTTCAAGCGCCATGCCCTGGCGCACGCCGATGCGGTGACGGTGGTGAGCGGCGCGCTCGGCGCGAAGGCCGTGAATCTCCTCCCCGGCCTCGTTCCACGGATCCTGCCCATGGGCATAGATACGCGACACTTCACACCGCCCGTCGCAGGTGCGTCGCGGGATGGCCTGCTCTATGTAGGGCGGCTGGTGCAGGACAAGGGCGTACAGACGCTATTGCATGCCCTGGCAGCATTGCAGGCCCGGGGCCTGCATCCGCACTTGAAGATCATCGGTACCGGCCCGGCCGAAACGGACTTGCGATCGCTCGTGCAGGCTCTGGAGCTCACACCGCAAGTGGAGTTCCTGGGTGCATTGCCCAACGATACCTTGCCGGAGTTCTATCGCCGGGCGGCAGCATTGGTTTTCCCCTCCCTACTGGGCTCCAAGGGGCAACAAGAAGGCATGGGTCTGGTGCCCCTGGAAGCGCTCGCCTGCGGTTGCCCGGTGATCGCTAGTCGCCTGCCGGCGGTGAGCGAAGTGGTGCGGGATGGAGAGACCGGCTTGCTGTTCACGCCTGGTGATGCCGTCGCTCTCGCGGGGTGCATAGAGCGCATGTCGGCCGAACCGGAAATGGCACGATCGACCGCCGCCACAGGCCGACAGCAAGTGATCGAGGCCTACGATTGGCAGGATGTGGCAGAACGCTACCGCGCGCTCTATGAAGGGCTGATCAGCGCGCGGCGGTCTTGAGAGTGAGCATGGGCAGCACCGCGGCCAGCACCTGCTCCACACCCAGCTCGCGGATGCAGCGGGCGCGGTAGAAGGGCACCGGGCAGCGGTATTGGTTGCAGGCCAGCTCACAGGCGCCGGATGTCACGTTCTGCACATGCGGATACGGCGGGCGCCAGAAGCGAGCCGAAGAACCCGTGATCGCAACCGTAGGCCGCCCCAGCAGAGCGGCGAGATGCAGGATGCCGGAGTTGTGGCAGACCACGCCCCGGCTGCGCTCCACCGCAGAGACCAAGCCCGCCAGCGGCAACTGGGTCGATATGTGCGTGCGCCCACGCAGGTTCGGCTCGAGCCCCTGCTGTAGCGCTTCGAGGCCGCCACGTTCCGCTTCCACGCCCACCAGCATCACGTCCGTCGCGGATGCCTCCAGCACTTGCTGCAGCAAAGCCCGCCAATGGTCGGCGGCCCACCGGGTGGTCTCCCAGCGGGCCTTCGCACCCGGATGGAACAGCAGGTAATCCGGGGGCGACGCCGCCGACGCGCGGGGCATGCCTGCGCCGCCGCCATAGGGCTGACCATCGGTGGCGAGCCCCAAGGCACGCACATCCGCCAGCACCTGTTCGCCGATGAAAGCATCGGCGTCCGGATGCCGGCTGCTCCAGATGCGCCCGGCGCCCACCACATGGGCGAGCATGCGTGTCTTGATGCGTGGATAGGCGCCGAGGTAGAGCCAGTCGAACCGCACGCCGAGGTCCCGGAACAGCTTGAGCGCCGGGAACGGCTGCGCGGGCAGGATGTGCGGCGTGACCCGTAGACCCAACTCCTGGAACAAGCCCTGCAGGTGAGTCGCCGTGGTGAAGAAGTCCGGCGGCCGGTCCAGAGTCCCTTCCAGCGCTTGCAGCAAGGGGCGCAAGGCCAGGATGTCCCCCAGACCACCGCCCCAGAAGACGGCGAAACGGTCGCTGCGCCGGATGCGTGGAGCGCCGCTCACGTCCGAGCCTCATGCCCTCGGGCCGAACGGGCGATGCCGCGGAGCGCGATCCCGAGAGCGATCACCAGCAACACTTCCGTGACGATGGTGATGGCGGCAGTCCCACGCCAGGAATAGATCGGCACGACGATGATGTTGAGCACCACGTTGATGCCGGCGGCACCGAACTCGATGTGGGTGCGGGTCGACTGCCAGCCGGCACCGGTGAGCGATTCGGCGGCGAAACGATGCAACGTCATGAGCAGCGGTACCGCCGCAAGCCAGCGCATCGCAGTCACGGATTCAGAGAACTCGGCGCCCAGGAGCCAGGGCAAGAGCGGTGCGAGGCAATAGAGCCCTATGCCCGCCGCCACGGCATAGCCGAGCGCATAGGGCAGCAGGCGCTTCGACAGTGCCAGGGTGCCCCGCACGCCCTGCTGGCCGGAGGTGAAGAAGTGCGCATAGGCCGCTGCCAGGAGCGAATAGACCGGGATGAAGGCCACCTCGACGATGCGCGCTGCCGCGGTATAGATGCCTGCCGCTTCCAGCGAACCCAGGCGCGTGAGCAGCGCCTTATCGCTATCCAGGTAGATGCGTTGGGCGCTCAAGCTCGAGGCGAAGTAGAAACCCTCGCCGGATTCCCGGCGCCAGCCGCGCATGTCCCAACGCGGCATACCGAGTTCCAGCGATACCCAGGCGACGCCGATGGCAGCCGCCGCGATCGTGGCGTAGAGATAGAACAGCGCCCAGGTGACGAGCGCCGCTTCTGTCCTCACTTGGAGCAGCAAGAAGACGCTCCCTAGCCGTGCCAGGGCGAACAGCACGCCCAGGACGGCGGTCCGGGACAGGCGCTGCACCGATTGGAACGCGAGATAGCAGGTGTCCAGCAAGCGCGTGAAGAGCAGGTCGGCGATGGCGATCCACAGCACCATGGTGAGGGGGACCGCCGCAGGCAACACCAGGTGCGCGAGGAGGAGAGCGAGCAGCGTCAGCGCACCGGCGCTCAGCAGGTGCACCGTGAGCGCTCGGCCCCAGTAGGTGCGGAAGTGCTCCGGCGCCCGCGCCACATTCTTGACCAGCAGGTTGCCGCTGCCCCAGCCGGCGAAGGGCGCCAGCACCGCCACCAGCGCCACCGCTCCGGAGAAGGCGCCGTAGCCATCCCGGTGCAGGGTGCGGGCGATGAGGATGAAGTAGACGAATTGCACCAGGATGCGCGCACCCTGGCCCAGGATCATCCACAAGGTATTGCGGCCCAGGGCCCCGAGACTGAACAAATCCGCTCCTCGTCGAGGTGGTAGCCGTGCCCGCACGATCTGTCGTACTGGGCCGATGGGCCCATACCGGGAGCCCGCCTGCCGGGACCTCCGGACAGCCGGGCGCGAGGGGATTTTAGCTGCCAAAAAGGCTCCAGGCCCCTGTCCCCGTTGGACAATTTAACCCTCTACGCACTACTATCTAAGGCCTGGGGGATACCCATTCCTGGGTGTCCGGGATTCTTCTCTTCTTCAAGGGTAGGGACATGGTCACGACCACCGTCAAGACGAACTTGACCGGCCTCCCCCGGCGGCTGGTGGCTGCCGGTCTGCTGTCCGAGGCCGATGCGGCCGACGCACAGCGCGACGCCGCAGCCGAGAAGATGCTGCTGGTCAGCTACCTGGTCCGCAACAAGAAGATCAACGCGCGAGCCGTCGCCGGGGCTGCCTCCGAAGAGTTCGGCGTACCGACGGTGGATCTTGATGCCATGGACCTGGGCCAGGCACCCCTCAAGGACGTAGAAGCCCAACTCATCGAGAAACACCACGCGCTGCCGCTGTTCAAGCGCGGCCGCAAGCTGTTCGTGGCGGTCTCCGACCCCACCAACCTGCAGGCGCTGGACGAGATCAAGTTCAAGACCGGCATGACCGTGGACGCGGTCATCGCCGAGGAAGACAAGCTAGCCAAGGCCATCGAGAAGGCCGTCCAGTCCATGGATACGTCCATGAAGGACCTGGCGGACGGGGACATCGGCGATCTCGACATCACCGCCGGGGACGATGATGCCGCGCCCACCGACGAGGCCAGCGCCGAAATCGACGATGCGCCGGTGGTGAAGTTCGTCAACAAGGTGCTGCTGGACGCCATCAACAAGGGTGCTTCGGACATCCACTGGGAGCCCTACGAGAAGGAATATCGCGTGCGCTTCCGCCAGGACGGCATGCTGCGCGAAGTGGTGAAGCCGCCCTTGGTGCTCGGCCCCAAGATCGCCGCGCGCCTCAAGGTCATGGCCAAGCTCGACATCTCCGAACGCCGCATCCCCCAGGACGGCCGCGTCAAGCTCAAGCTCTCGGCCACCCGCGCCATCGATTTCCGCATGGCCACCTGTCCCACGCTCTTCGGCGAGAAGATCGTGATGCGTATCCTGGACCCTTCCAGCGCCAAGCTCGGCATCGATGCCTTGGGCTACGAGGACTTCCAGAAGAAGCTCTATCTGGAGAACCTGGACAAGCCCTACGGCATGATACTGATCACGGGACCCACGGGCTCCGGCAAGACCGTGTCGCTGTACACCGGCATCAACATCCTCAACACCGAGGACCGCAACATCTGCACCGCCGAAGACCCGGCGGAAATCCAGCTGCCCGGCGTGAACCAGGTGAACGTGAACCCCAAGGTGGGTCTCACCTTCGGCGCGGCGCTCAAGTCCTTCCTCCGACTCGATCCGGACATCATCCTGGTGGGCGAGATCCGAGACCTCGAAACCGCCGAGATCGCCATCAAGGCGGCCCAGACCGGCCATATGGTGCTGGCCACGCTGCACACCAACGATGCGCCCAAGACCCTGACCCGCCTCGCCGACATCGGCGTGGCGCCCTACTCCATCGCCACCGCGGTGAACCTGATCATCGCGCAACGCCTGGCGCGCCGGCTCTGCAAGAACTGCAAGAAGCCGGCTGATATCCCGCGCGAAGCCCTGCTCAAGGAAGGTTTCACCGAGACCGAGATCGATGCCGGCATCACCATCTTCGAGCCGGTGGGTTGCGACCAGTGCAACGAGGGCTATAAGGGCCGTACCGGCGTGTATCAGGTAATGCCCGTATCCGAGGCCATGGGCAAGATCATCATGGAAGGCGGTAACGCCATCCAGATCGCCGACCAGGCGACGGCGGAGGGCGTCCCTGACCTGCGCCGCTCGGCGCTCACCAAGGTGAAGCGTGGTGACTTCGGCTTGGCCGAACTCAACCGCGTCACCGTCGCCGAATAACCGGACGAGAACATATCGCCATGGCCGACGCAGCCGCAGCAGCAAAGAACCTTAACTTCGTCTGGGAAGGGACGGACAAGAAGGGCAACCGCATCAAGGGCAAGACCGTCGCTCCCAGCGAAGCTGCGGTCAAAGCCGACCTGCGCCGCCAGGGTATCGCCCCGGTCAAGATCAGCAAGGCCCGCCGCAAGGCCGGCAAGAAGATCGAGAGCTCCGACATCGCCTTCTTCAGCCGCCAGATGGCCACCATGATGAGCTCCGGCGTGCCGCTGGTGCAGTCCATGGACATCATCGGCAAGGGCCACGCCAACCCGAACATGCAGGACATGGTGATGGCCATCAAGGGCGACGTGGAGGCCGGCAACAACCTGGCCGACGCGCTCGCGAAGCATCCCTTGTACTTCGACGACCTGTTCGTGAGCCTGGTGCGTGCCGGCGAGCAGGCGGGCGCCCTCGAGACCCTGCTGGACAAGATCGCTACTTATAAAGAGAAGACCGAGCGCATCAAGAAGAAGATCAAGAAGGCGCTCTCCTACCCCATAGCCGTGCTGGTGGTGGCTTTCGTGGTGACGGGCATCCTGCTGGTGTTCGTGATCCCGCAGTTCGAGGAGCTGTTCAAGGGCTTCGGCGCAGACCTGCCGGCGTTCACCCAGATGGTCGTGAACATGTCGCGGTCGGTGCGCAGCCAGGGCTACATCTATCTGATCGTCATCGGCGCGGCCTTCGCCGCCTTCACTTATTTCAAGAAGCGTTCGCGCAAGTTCCGCGAGAACCTGGACCGGCTGTCGCTCAAGATCCCGGTGGTAGGCGACATCCTCACCAAGTCCTCCCTGGCGCGCTTCGCCCGCACCCTCTCCACCATGTTCGCCGCCGGCGTCAACCTGGTGGACGCACTCGGCTCCGTGGCGGGCGCCACCGGCAACATCATCTACGAGCAGGCCACCCTCAAGATCCGCGACCAGGTGTCCACCGGCCAGCAGCTCAACATCACCATGAGCCAGACCGGCCTGTTCCCGCACGTCATGATCCAGATGATCGCCATCGGCGAGGAAGCCGGCTCCATCGACGCCATGGCCGCCAAGGTCGCCGACTTCTACGAGGAAGAGGTGGACAACGCGGTGGACAACCTCACGAGCCTCATGGAACCGTTGATCATGGCGGTGCTGGGCGTGCTGGTGGGCGGCTTGGTGGTCGCCATGTATCTACCCATCTTCAAGCTGGGTTCGGTCATCTGAAGCCGTCTCATAAACTGCTGCGCTCGGTATAGCTTCGTTGTGCACCAGCTCGGAATCCTCATGTACTAATCAAGTACACTCCGGTTCCTCGCCGTCGCGCGCCTCGCTCTACCTTCGCTCGCGACGTTTCTGAGACGACTTCACTGAAAGAAAAAGTGTTGATGGCGTTCCGCGAAATACCTTTGGGGAATACATGACCATCACGCTCCTGCTAGAGCAAAGCCCGCTCGCCTTCACCTTCCTCAGCGTGTTGCTAGGGCTGCTGGTCGGCAGCTTCCTCAACGTGGTGATATACCGCCTTCCGATCATGCTCGAGCGCGAGTGGCGCACGGAGTACGCTCAGGAAGAGGCGCCGGCGGAACGCTTCGATCTCGTCATGCCGCGATCGCGTTGCCCGCACTGTGGCCACGGCATCACCGCTCTCGAGAACGTGCCGATCCTGAGCTACCTGATGCTGCGCGGACGCTGTAGCGGCTGCCACGCATCCATCTCGCCGCGTTATGCGATCATCGAAGCGCTCACCGGCCTCCTCTCCGGTTTCGTCGCCTGGCACTTCGGTTTCGGTGCCGCCGCCTTCGGCGCGCTGCCCCTCACCTGGGGGCTAATCGCGCTCGCGGGCATCGACATCGAGACCCAACTCCTGCCGGACCGCATCGTGCTGCCGCTGCTCTGGCTCGGTCTCCTGTTCAACATCACCGGCACCTACATCGACCTCGGTTCGGCGGTTATCGGCGCCGCGGCGGGCTACCTGTCCTTGTGGTCCATCTATCACCTGTTCCGCCTGCTCACGGGCAAAGAAGGGATGGGCTACGGCGACTTCAAGCTCTACGCCCTGTTCGGTGCCTGGCTGGGCTGGCAGCAGCTTCCGCTCATCATCCTCATGTCCGCCGGCGTCGGTGCCGTCACCGGCCTCACCCTGCTGGGCTTGAAGCGCATCCGCCAGGGCGTGCCGCTGCCCTTCGGTCCCTTCCTGGCGGCGGCCGGCTGGATCACGCTCATCTGGGGCCATCCCCTCACCAACGCCTACCTCGCCGTCAGCGGCGCCCACTGAACCATGCTCAAGGTCGGTCTCACCGGCGGCATCGCCAGCGGAAAGTCCCTGGCAGCCGCCGCACTGGCCCGTCGTGGCGTGCCGGTGGCGGATGCGGATGTCCTCAGCCATGCCCTCACCCGGCATGGCCAACCCGGTCTCGCAGCCCTGGTGGAAGCCCTGGGGCCTGGCATCCTCGATGCGACAGGGGAGCTGGACCGGCGAGCCCTCAGGCAGCGGTTATTCGCCGACCCGGCCCTGCGCCAGGAGGTGGAGTCGGTGCTGCACCCCCTGGTGTTCAGAGGCCTGGAGGCGCAACTGAAGGCTTCCCAAGGCCCTTATGCCCTGGCGGTCATGCCCCTGCTGGTGGAGAAGCCCGCCGCCCGGGCCCTGGTGGACCGGGTGCTGGTGGTGGACTGCTCCGAAGAACTGCAACTGGCCCGTCTTATGTCACGCGACCATGAGACAGAGGCCTCGGCCCGGGCCATCCTAGCCGTCCAATCCAGCCGCACTGCCCGGCTCGCCGCCGCGGATGATATTCTGTCCAACGCCAGCGACACGGCTGCCCTCGAAGGCGCCGTGGACCGACTGCATGGGTTCTACCTCGAACTGGCTGCGTGCGGCGACTTCAGACGCCGTGGGATAGCGCTGCCGTGACCCGGGGATCCGGATGCTGAACGTGGATCAACACGTCGAGGAACAGGCTGCCGCGGATTGGCTCATCTATGAGCAGCCGCTTAGCGAGCGTGTGCGCACATTCCTGCGCCTCGAGTTCCTCATGGAGCAGGCCGGGCATCACAGCGGCCTCTCCTCCGTGTGGGACAGCCGTGCCGCGGTCGGATCCATCCTCGAGATCGTCTCGCTGCTGACGCGCGGCGACGTGCGCACCGAGGTGCTGAAGGAGCTGGAACGCTGCGGCATGCTGCTGCAGCGGCTCAAGGGCAGCCCCGAAGTGGACAACGTGCGCCTGCAGACCGTGCTCTCGGACCTGGACCGGCTGCGGAACGAGATGGACGGTGACGGCCGCCCGCTGGGTGCCTGTCTGCGCGAGAGCGAGTTCCTGAACTCCATCAAGAACCGGCTCGCCATCCCCGGCGGCACCTGCCAGTTCGACCTGCCCTCTTACCATGCCTGGCTGACCCACCCTTATCCGCGCCGTGCCCGCGACCTGCAGGGCTGGCTGACGGAACTGAAACCCCTGAAGGACACCATCGCGCTGCTGATGGCGCTCACCCGGGAGAGCGCACTCCCCACCCGCGAGATCGCGGAGCAAGGGGTCTACCAGCGCAACTTCGATACGAACGTGCTCTCGCCCATGGTGCGGGTGATGGTGCCGGCCCCCAGCGGCGTATTCCCGGAGATCAGCGCCGGCAAGCACCGCATGACCATCCGTTTCCTCGAGCGCCACGACGCCAACGCCCGTCCCCAGCAGACCAAGCGCGACATCGGTTTCAAACTCGTCTGCTGCCAGCTGTAATGTCCGATATCCAGACAGTCGAATGCCCGCACTGCGGCAAGCCGGTGCCGTGGACGGAAGCCTCGAAGTGGCGGCCTTTCTGCAGCGACCGCTGCCGGCTCATCGACCTGGGCGACTGGCTGGCGGAGAAGCACGCCATCCCCACTGACGACACTCCCCTGGATCAGGACGATCCGGAGAGCTGAGGGATATCCCAGAGGGCGCGGATGGAGGCCACGCCGTGCGCTCCATGGGAATGCGCTGCTGTCAGATCATCGGGACCTAGTCCGCCGATGCCGTAGACCGGCACTGTGCTTGCAGCAGCGATGCTCCTGAAGCCCTCCCATCCCAGAGATTTGGTCCCCGGATGGCTGGCGGTCTCCTGCACCGGCCCCAGGATCAGATAGGCTGGTTTCGATTCCAGCGCGCGTCGCAATTCCTCTGCCGTGTGACATGAGATGCCCAAACGCAGCCGACCATCGCGACCGTCATAGGCATCCAGGTCCTTCTGGCCGAGGTGTACGCCGTCGGCCCCCAGTTCCCGCGCGAGAGCCGCATCCCCGTGCAGGCTCACCTGGACACCGGATGCACGGCAGGTGGCGACCACCCGCTCAGCCAGCCGCCCATAGCGCGCCGCATCCATCCAGGGTGCGCGGAACTGCACCCAGTCCACGCCGGCATCCAGGGAACGTTGGAGGCCCTGCAGGAACGCAGGTTCGTCCCCGGGCGAGGGGGTCACCAGCATCAGCGGCGGCAGTTCGAGCGAGCGCACGATGGGTTCGTCCGCGGGCAGGAGCCCGATGCCCATGAGATCACGGGGCCGGTGCCAGGCGAGCCGCTGGCCTTCGTGGGCGGAAGGTTCGCCATCCCAGGCGGTGACGCGCCACACGTCCAGTTCTACTTCTCTTTCAGGATAACGATAGGCGAAGCGCAGCAGCCGGTAGGCGCAGCGCACCTCGATGCCGAGCTCTTCTTTGAGTTCACGCCGCAAAGCATCGAAGGGCTTCTCACCGGGTTCCAGCTTGCCGCCGGGGAACTCCCAGAAACCCGCCATGGGCTTGCCGGCGGGACGATCGGCCACCAGCACGCGGCCCTGCCGGTCACGCAGCACCGCGGCGACGACTTGGATGCGGAGAGCGGATGCGACGGGAGGCATCCGGTTCAAATCAGCTTAAGCGCCCGTGGCACTGCTTGTATTTCAAGCCCGAACCGCAGGGGCAGGGATCGTTGCGCCCCACCTTCGGGTTCTCGCGCACGAACGGTGCGACAGCCGCAGCAGCGGCAGGAGCGGTGGCGCGGGGGGCGCCCGCGGCCGGCGCAGCCGCTTCGGGGGCCGGCGCTGCGGCCGTGACACTCGGGGCCTCGGCATGCTGGAACTGCATGGCGCGCACACGACGGCGTTCCTCTTCCATGGCGGCCACGTCCTGCTCGGTGCGCACCTGCACCTTGGAGAGGATGGTCACCACGTCGAACTTCAGGCGGTCGAGCATGCGCGAGAACATCTCGAAAGCATCGCGCTTGTACTCGCGGCGTGGGTCCACCTGGGCATAGCCGCGCAGGTGGATGCCCTGGCGCAGGTAATCCATGTTGGCGAGGTGCTCGCGCCACAGGGTGTCCAGGTTGCGGAGCATGATCTCCTTCTCGAAGTAGCGGATCACGTCCGGGCCCACCTGCTGTGCCTTGGCCTGGTAGGCTTCCAGGAAAGCCTTCTGGATGCGGGCCCTGAGCGGCTCTTCGTGCAGCTCCGGCTCCTTGTCCAGCCAGCCCTTGATGTCCAGCTTGAGCAGGAAGTCCCGTTCCAGCGCCTCCATGAGGCCCTGGATGTTCCACTGCTCTTCCACGCTCTGGGGCGGGATGTATTCATCGATCACGCCGTTCAGCACGTCCACCATCACAGCCTGTACGGTCTCGTGGATGTCGGAGGCGTGCAGGAGTTCGTTGCGCTGCTCGTAGATGACCTTGCGCTGGTCGTTGGCGACGTCGTCGTATTCCAGCAGCGACTTGCGGATGTCGAAGTTGTGGGCTTCCACTTTGCGCTGGGCGTTCTCCACGCCCTTGGTCACCAGCGAGGACTCGATGGGCTCGTCCTCCTGCATGCCGAAGCGCTGCATCATGCCCTTGATGCGGTCACCGGCGAAGATGCGCATCAGGTTGTCTTCCAGCGACAGGTAGAAACGGCTCGAGCCCGCGTCTCCCTGGCGGCCGGAACGACCGCGCAGCTGGTTGTCGATGCGCCGCGATTCATGGCGCTCGCTGCCGATGATGTGGAGACCGCCGGCGGCCAGCACCGCGTCGTGGCGCGCCTGCCAGTCGGCCTTGATGCGGGCCTTCTCGGCCTCGTCGGTCTCCGGCGGCAGGGCCGCGAGTTCAGCCTCGAGGCTGCCACCCAGCACGATGTCGGTGCCGCGGCCGGCCATGTTGGTGGCGATGGTGACCGTGCCGGGTCGGCCCGCCTGGGCGATGACCTGGGCCTCCTGGGCGTGTTGCTTGGCGTTCAACACCTGGTGCGGCACGCCTTCTTTCTCCAGCAGCGCGGAGAGCTGCTCGGAGGCCTCGATGGAAGCGGTTCCCACGAGCGCGGGCTGGCCGCGTTGGATGCAGTCCTTGATGTCGGCGATCACCGCGCGGAACTTGCCCTTGGCTGACAGGTACACGAGGTCCGGGTTGTCCTGGCGCACCATCGGCCGGTTGGTGGGGATGATCACCACCTCGAGCGCATAGATCTCGTGGAACTCACGTGCCTCGGTGTCGGCGGTGCCGGTCATGCCCGAGAGCTTCTTGTAGAGGCGGAAGTAGTTCTGGAAGGTGATGGAGGCGAGCGTCTGGTTCTCCGCCTGGATCTTCACGCCTTCCTTGGCCTCGATGGCCTGGTGCAGGCCGTCGGACCAGCGACGTCCCGGCATGGTGCGGCCGGTGAACTCGTCGACGATCACCACCTCGCCGTTCTTGATGATGTAATCCACTTCGCACTTGAACAGCGCGTGGGCACGCAGACCGGCATTGACGTGGTGCATGAGGCCGATGTTGGTGGCGTCATAGAGCGAACCGCCCTCGGCGATGAGCCCCTCGCGTGCCAGCATCTCCTCCACGTGCTGGTGGCCGTCCTCCGTCAGGTAGACCTGCTTGGCTTTCTCGTCGACGCTGTAATCGCCCGGACCGTCCTCTTCCTTCTGGCGGATGAGGTTCGGCAGGATGGCGTCGATCTTGCGGTAGAGGTCGGTGTTGTCATCCACCGAACCCGAGATGATGAGGGGTGTGCGCGCCTCATCGATGAGGATGGAGTCCACTTCGTCGACGATGGCGTAGAACAGCCCGCGCTGCACTTTGCCCTCCAGGCGGAAGGCCATGTTGTCGCGCAGGTAGTCGAAACCGAATTCGTTGTTGGTGCCGTAGGTGATGTCGGCCGCGTAGGCGGCGCGCTTGGCTTCCGGATCCTGGCCCGAGAGCACCACGCCGACCGTGAGGTCGAGCGCCTCGAACACCGGCCGCATCCAGTTGGCGTCGCGGGAAGCCAGGTAGTCGTTGACCGTGATCACGTGCACGCCCTGGGCCGGGATGGCGTTGAGATAGGCGGCGAGCGTCGCCACCAGGGTCTTGCCCTCGCCGGTGCGCATCTCGGCGATCTTGCCGCGATGCAGGGTCATGCCGCCGATGAGCTGCACGTCGAAGTGGCGCATGCCGAGACGGCGGTAAGCGGCCTCGCGCACACAGGCGAAGGCCTCGGGCAGCAACTGGTCCAGGGATTCGCCGGCGGCGTGGCGCTTGCGGAACTCGGCGGTCTTCGCCTTCAGTGCCTCGTCGTTGAGCGCCTGGGTAGAGGGTTCCAGCGCGTTGATCTTCTGGGCTTCGCGGCGCATGCCACGCACCAAACGGTCGTTGCGGCTGCCGAAGATCGTCTTGAGGATGTTGAGTTCCATATGCCTTTTTCTTCGCTCGCTGGCGCGCCGCGCGGGCGGCGCTCATATATATGTGTATCGGCGCGTCCGCACTGCGGTTCGCCGCGCTGCATCTTCGGGATGCGTCTGCCGGGGAGTCGCCCGGCCCGGCGCCTGGCCGGTGCGCGGGCAGGAGACGGGAGGGGATTAGTCCTGGCCCTTGGACAGTACGGCCACCTGGGGC
Source organism: uncultured Gammaproteobacteria bacterium (assembly GCA_964584665.1). Lineage (GTDB taxonomy): Bacteria > Pseudomonadota > Gammaproteobacteria > Natronospirales > REEB76 > DASUBN01. The sequence goes on along the minus strand of CAZPAO010000010.1, from coordinate 2,582 downwards.
GCCCCGAGGCTCTTCACGAAGCGGGCCGGGTTCACGGCCACGCCATTGTAAAGGACTTCGAAATGCACGTGGGGGCCGGTGGAACGCCCGGTGGACCCCATGAGAGCGATCTCTTCTCCTTTCTTCACGATCTGGCCCACGTGCACCAGGATCGACTCGTTATGCCCATAGCGCGTGGCGTAACCGTTGCCATGGTCGATCTCGACCAGGTTGCCGTAGCCGGAGCGCTCCCCGGCCCAGGTCACCACCCCCGCGGCCACCGCCTCCACCGACTCGCCCTCGGTGCCGGCGAAGTCCATGCCGCTGTGCATCGAGAGTTCCCCGTCGAAGGGGTCGATGCGCATGCCGAACAGGGACGAGACGTAGCCGTCCGCCACCGGCGGACCATTGGGCTGGGCCGCCAGTTGTACGTTGCGGCTCATCAACAGGTTTTCAAGTACCCCCAGCTTCTGCTCCCGGTCCTGGACCTGGGCCGCCAGCTGGTCCAGCTGGGCCATGAAGTCCTGGGTCGAGGTGTGCTGCACCGGGCCCTTGGCCTCGGGACCGCCCTCGGCCGGGTCCTTGCTGAAGTCGAACTCGCCGCGTTTCAGGCCGGCGATGCTGGTGAGCTGGGTGCCGAGAGCATCCAGGCGCATCACGTGGGCCTGCAGCTGCGCCACCTTGGCGGAGAGGGCATCCATGTTGGCCTGGGCCTCGCGCTTCGTGCGGGCTATCTCATCGGCCTGGGACTTGAGTTCCACCTGCACAGGGTCCGCAGCGGCACGGGCAGCGGCCAGGCGGTCTGCAGTGTAGTAGCCTGCGGAGAACACACCAGCACAGAAGGCCAGCGCCGCCAGGGCCACGCCCCCGCCCACCAGCGGATGACGCAGGTTCAGCTGGCGCGCTTCGCCGTAGCGGTTGAATACGATCAGGTTCATAAACCCTATCCCCGTTCAAATCCGGCCGGTCTTGGGCTTACTATTCGCCCATGGCCGACAAGTCACCCTCAACCCTGTCCGGACTGCTCTCATCGCAGAACGCTCAACTCGCGTCCCTCGCGGCGGAAGCCCGCAGGCTCGAAAGCCTGCGCCAGTGCATTCTCAAGTGCCTCACACCCGAGACTGCACCCCATTGTCTGGGCGCCGACCTTAAGGACGGCACCCTCACCCTGTATCTCGACAGCGGCGCCTGGACCACCGCGCTCCGCTACCAACACCATGTGGTGCTGGCGGCGGTGCAGACGCAAGTCCGGCAGCCCTGCCATACGCTCAAGCTCAAGGTCCTTCCCGAGCCACTGCCCGGCGTCCCACCGGCGCCCGGACCGCGCGTCCTGTCCGCCGAGACCCAGCAGCTGCTCGAGAGCACCGCCGGTGGCGTGGACGACCCGGCCCTGGCCGAATCGCTGAAGCGTCTTGCCCGCGGCCACAAGCCGCGTCCTTAATATCCAAATAACCGGATTCTTGTTCTTTCTTCGAAGGTCAGAATGCGTGGGCGGGCGCGAGATACGAGATGGGCGCCGTCGCCGGATCGTCGTAGGTCACCTCTTCCCAGGTCTCCTGCTTCGCCAGCAGTGCGCGCAGCAGCGCGTTGTTGAGGCCATGGCCTGACTTGTAGGCGCTGAAGGCGCCGATCAGGCTGTGGCCCAGCAGGTACAGGTCGCCGATGGAATCGAGGATCTTGTGCTTCACGAACTCGTCTTCGTAACGCAGGCCGTCCTCGTTGAGGATGCGGTAATCGTCCAGCGCGATGGCGTTGTCCAGCGAGGCGCCCAGGGTCAGGTGCTTCTGCCGCAGCATCTCGATGTCGCGCATGAAGCCGAAGGTGCGCGCGCGGCTCACTTCCTTGACGAAGGAGGTGGTGGAGAAGTCCACCGTCGCGGTCTGGGTGTGCTTCTTGAAGATGGGATGGTCGAAGTCGATCTGGAAACTGACCTTGAACCCGTCGAAGGGTTCGAAGCGCGCCCACTTGTCGCCGTCGCGCACCTCGACCGGACTCTTGATGCGGATGAAGCGCTTATGCGCGTTCTGCTCCTCGATGCCCGCCGACTGCAACAGGAACACGAAGGGGCCGGCGCTGCCATCCATGATCGGGACTTCGGGAGCCGAGAGGTCCACGAAGGCGTTGTCGATGCCGAGCCCCGCGAAGGCTGACAACAGGTGCTCGATGGTGGATATCTTGGCCTCGCCTTCCGTGATGGTGGTGCCGAGCATGGTCTCGGTCACGGCCAGCGCCTTGGCGTGCACCAGGGCGGGCGGATCCATGTCGACGCGGCGGAAGATGATGCCGGAGTTCGGCGCTGCCGGGCGGAGGGTCATGTAGACCTTCTCTCCCGTGTGCAGCCCGACGCCGGTGGCGCGGATGCTGTTCTTGAGCGTCCGTTGTTTGAGCATGGATTCCCGCCGTCAGAAGGCTTGCAGAGGACCCGCAGGTCCCTGCGACAGGGGCTCCGGATGGCCTCCCATCGCTCCTGCGGCGATTGGCTAAATTATAACACCCCCCCGCGCCCCCACACCGGTAGGGGGGGGGCCGGGGGGCGGCCGGATGGGGCACCACAAACACCCCGGCCGCCCGCGGGAGGCCCGGTGTAAACGAGGTGCCGTGGT